>NZ_POTZ01000251.1 GCF_003236365.1 Streptomyces sp. NTH33 | reverse complement strand
ACCCCACCTCCAGCGGCGCCTGTGGGGCGTCGCCGCCAACCTCGCCGTCCTGGCCGGCTGGATGTCGCACGACGTCGGCCTGGAACCCACTGCCCAGAAGTACTTCGTCATCGCCGCCCACGCCGCGCGGGAGGGCGGCGACCGCCCCCGCGCCGGCGAGGCGCTGTCCCGCGCGGCACGCCAGATGGTGCACCTGGGCCGCCCCGACGACGCGCTGGACCTGATGAAACTCGCCCAGTCCGGCTCCGGCGACCGCCTCCAGCCGCGCACCAAGGCGATGTTCCACACCATCGAGGCCTGGGCCCAGGCCTCGATGGGCAAGGGCCAGGCCATGCGCCGCACCCTCGGTCAGGCGGAGGACCTCTTCGTCTCCGACACGGGCGACGTGGAACCGCTCGACTGGATGCAGACCTTCAAGGACGAGGATCTGTACGGCATGCAGGCGCTCGCGTACCGCACGCTGGCGGAGCACGACCCGGACGCGGCCGCGCACGCCCAGCACTACGCGGAGAAGGCCCTGGCCCTCCGCGTCGACGGCCGGGAGCGGTCGAAGATCTTCGATCACCTGTCCATGGCCTCCGCCTGCTTCATCGCGGACGACCCCGAACAGGCGGACCGGTACGCACGGCTGGCTCTGATGGCGATGGGGTCGAACTCCTCCCGCCGCACCTGGGACCGGCTGCGCCAGATGTACCGGCTCACCGCCGAGTACGCCACCTATCCGAAGATCAGTGAGCTGCGGGAGGAGATCCGGCTGGCCCTGCCCAAGCCGAAGGGGAGGAACCCCGGGACCGCGCCGGCGTAGCGCCGGCGGTTCCGTACACCGGCTACGACATCACCCGGGCGGCCAGCACGCAGGCGCCGTCCTCGCGCTCCGTCCCGCCGAACTCCTCCACGACCGTCCGTACGCAGTCCTGCACGTCGCGCGCCGCGGTGAACCGCGGGGCCAGGTCGAGCAGGCGCTGTGCGGCGGCCCTCCGGCCGCGCCGCGGCACCAGTCCGTCGGTGTGCAGCAGGAGCAGGTCGCCCACCTCGAGGGTCTCCTCGGCCTGCCCGTAGCAGGATCCCGGGGTGGCACCGAGCAGGACGCCGTGCGGGGCGTCCGGTACCCACCCCGTCCCGCCGCGGAACAGCAGCGGGGCGGGGTGTCCTGCCCGCGCCCACGTCAGGGTGCGGGTGGCGGGACGGTAGCGGCAGCAGACGGCGCTGCCCAGGGCGGGCTGGGCGGCGCCGTCCAGCAACTGGTTGAGCCAGGTCATCAGCTGTCCGGGCCCGGAACCGGCCAGCGCCATGCCGCGCACGGCGCCCAGCAGCATCGCCATGCCGGAGGTGACGCCGGGCCCGTGGCCGGTGAGGTCGCCGACGCCGAGCAGGGTGTCGCCGTCGGCCAGCTCCAGCGCGTCGTACCAGTCGCCCCCGAACGGCGTGCCGGCCGAGGACGGCAGGTAGTGGGCGGCCAGGTCGAGTGCGGGGCGGCCCCGGTGCGGGAACCGCAGGGAGCCGCGCCACGGCGGCAGCACGGCTTCCTGCAGCTCGACCGCGAGCCGGTGCTCGGTCTGCGCGCGGTGCCGGTGGTGCTGCAGCGAGTCACGGGTCTCGCGCACCGCCGACTGGCTGCGGCGCAGCTCGCTGACGTCCCGCAGCACCGCCCACATCGAGGTGGTGCTGCCGTCGGCGTCGAGCACGGGCTCGCCCATCATGTGCACCGTGCGGACGGCGCCGTCGGGCCGCACGATGCGGAACTCCCCGTCGATGGGCCGCGCGTCGACGAGGCAGTCGGTGACCATCGCGGTCAGCCGGGGCCGGTCCTCCTCCAGTACGACGGAGGGCAGTTCGTCGAGGGTGAGCGGGGGTACGACGGGGTTGCGGCCGAGGATCCGGAACAGCTCGCCCGACCAGCCGGCCTCGCCCGTCAGCAGGTTCCACTCGGCGCTGCCGACCCGGCTGAGCAGTGAGCCGGGCGGCGCCGCGGGGGCCGTGACGGGGGTGGTGGTCACCGGTGGCGGTCCGTCCCTCAGCTGCGCCAAGTGGTCGTCCAATTCGTCGAGTTGATGCAGCGCCAGGTCGCACAACGCGCGCTCCCAGCGTCCCTGCGGATCCGACGCGTCGCCCTGTGCTCCCCGCCGCACGGCGTCCACCTCGCCCTTGAGCCGGCGCGCCTGCGATATCAGCGCGTCGAGCGGGCCGCGCCCCGGTGGCTGGGCGGGTGAGCGGTCCGCGGAGAGATGGGGCGGCATGACGCACTCCGATGCGAAACGGTACGGCCGGGGCGGCGGGAAGGGCCGTTACGACTGTCGCACAGCCGGCGACGGGCCGTAGGGGATTTGGCAAGACACGGCAGGAGGATGCACCCGGCATATGCCACGGTCTTCCGGGGTCCGCAACGGGAAAAGTGACGCAGGTCACATGAATTGGCGGCCGGTCGGACGTAATGCAGAAGGCCCCTGCGGACTCCTAACAACAACGGCACAACGGCCGACTCGACGATCCACAGGGGGGACCGATCATGGACATCACTCTCGAACAGCCCGCCCGCGCCCACCTGATCACCGGGCGCGGGCAGGAACTCCCCGTGCCCGTCACCCTGCGCTACGCCTCCGCGGACCCGCTGGCCGTGTACCTGGACTTCCCGCCCGAGACCGCCCTCGACGGCAAGGACGTCACCTGGACCTTCTCCCGCGCCCTGCTGGAGGAGGGGCTCCAGCGGCGGGCCGGGGCCGGGGACGTGCACCTGTGGCCGTGCGGCGCCTTCCGCACGGTGCTGGAGCTGCACTCGCCCTCCGGCCTGGCCCTGCTCCGGTTCGAGACCCCGCCGCTGCGCCGCTTCCTGCAGCGGAGCTACGCCGTGGTGCCGCCAGGCCAGGAGGACCTCTCCACGGCTGTCGACCAGGGCCTGATCGCCCTCTTCGGCGCGGTCTGATCCGGCCGGGCCCGGCACGGGGGACGGCCCGGCCGCTCTCTTCGTCAGTAGCGCAGCGCTCCGGCGATCCCCTGCGCGTCGCCCAGGGTGCCGTCGGGGACGAAGCGGACGTCGGCGCCCGTCTCCAGGCACTGCTCGACGATCTCGTCCACGATGTCCTCGCGGGCGCCCGGTTCCTCGGTGTCCGCCGGAACCAGGTGGCCGCCGACGCTGTCGCGCACCGTCACGCGGTAGTTCTCCTCGACGGCCAGCAGCCGGATGCGGCCCTCCCGGGCGGTCTGCCAGATCTCGTCGACACCGGCCGCGTACTCCTTGCGTCCGCGGGCCGCCTCCAGCTCGCGGGCCACCGCCGCGGTGCCGCTCCGCGTCTCCTCGTCGTGCACGGGCCGTATGGCCCGCCGGACGGCCTCGGGGGTGCCGTGGGCCAGACCGCCGCGCTGGACGTGCGCCGCGCACTTGGCGACGCTGCCGACCTCTTCCAGGGCGGACAGCGCCGCCGGCTCGCCCGTGACGTACAGCGGACGCGGGTGCTCCCGCAGGACCGCGCTCATCGCGCTGTCCGCCTCCCGCAGGAACTGGCGGGTGCCCTGGTCCCGGAAGGTGCTCGGCGCGTCGCCGATCTGCATCTGGCGTTCGGCGTCGAAGTTCTCGACGAGTTTCCTGGTCAGGGGGAAGCCGCCGGTGTGGTCCTCCGTGACGCGGTCGCCCGCGCCGCTCCACAGCGTCACGCGGTCCGCGGAGACGGACAGGACCCAGAACGGGCGCTCGGCGGTCTGCGCGGAGACCAGGTTGCGGGTCAGGAAGGTGTCCGAGAGGACCACGCGCTCCGGCACGCTGCGGGACAGCGACCACACCTGGTGCTCGCCCGGGGCGGCGAAGATGACCAGACCGTCCTCGGCGTACGTCAGGTCCACCTCGGCGAGGGCCTGGTCGAGCTGCCGGACGACGTCGTTGCGCCGTTCCCGGGTGACCTGCGGGTCGGTCTCCAGCTGCTTCTTGGCCTCGGCCACCACATTGCGCAGCCGGACCGGATCCTGTGCGTTGTCGGGCTCGCGGCGGTGCATCGGCGTCAGCACGGACACCGCGGGGTAGAGGCGCGGACGCCGCAGCTCGGTGAGTATCGAGGGACTCAGCTCGTGCTCCATGACAGCACGATAGGACCGATAGGCGAATCAGGCATTCGGGGCAACTCGGCTGGCGTGTGGGACCTTTCGCCGCTATGGCGGCCGCAGCCGCGGCCCGGCATGATCCGCGACGGACGGGGCGCGTCCGCAGGGCCTTCGCGCGCCGGCGCGGACGGCACCGCGCGGGGGGCTGCGCGGGTCCGGACGCCGGTGGCACGGTAGCCTGCTCATGAGGCAGCGATGGCCGATGAGGTGTACGTCCGGCTCCTCGGCGGTTTTGCCGTGGCGGTGGGGGACCGCCCGGTCGCCACCGGGGCCTGGCGCCTGCGCAAGGCCCGGAGCCTGCTGAAGCTGCTGTGCCTGGCACCGGGCCACCGGATGCACCGGGAGGAGCTCTACGACCTGCTCCGGCCGGACCTCGACCGGGCGGCCGCGTCGAACAACCTCCACCAGGTACTGCACGCCGCGCCCTGCCTCCGCGGGGGCGGCCGGCGACGTCGTGACCCTCCGGGACGACCTCGTACTGCTCGGCCACGACGGCGGGGTGCGGATCGACGTCGACGAGCTCGACGACGCGGTCCGGCGTGCCGCCCGCGAGGCCTGCGCGGAGAGCCTGCGTCTGCTCGACGCCGTGGAGGCGGGGCCCCGGCCGACAAGGTGCGCGCCTCCTGCCCGGACGCGGTCCTCGACCGGCTCGTCGGGGTCAAGGACACCTACGACCCCACCAACCTGTTCCGCCTGAACCAGGACACCCGCCCCTCGACGGGAAGGTGACCGGACC
The DNA here is from genome assembly GCF_003236365.1 of Streptomyces sp. NTH33. Lineage (GTDB taxonomy): Bacteria > Actinomycetota > Actinomycetes > Streptomycetales > Streptomycetaceae > Streptomyces. Next base: position 5,889 of record NZ_POTZ01000251.1, on the reverse strand, counting down.
GGGCCGGGTCGTGCGGGCCCGGCCCGCAAACGTTGGAGAAGTCTTTGCCCTTGGCCGACACCTGACGCTCCGCCCCTGGTGACAGGCGCTCCGGCGGATGTTCCGGGAGCAAAGTGCGGCCGGAACGGCGGGGGCCGCCGCGGCATCCGGGCCACGGACGCGTTGACCACTCCTGCTCCGATGGCACACGCTCGTCATATAGATGGTCGATGCAACCGGTTCCATGGGAGGCAACCGATGTGCGGCATCACCGGCTGGGTCTCCTACGACCGCGACCTCCGGACCGAGGCCGCGACCCTGGACGCGATGACGGAGACGATGGCCTGCCGCGGCCCCGACGACCGCGGCACCTGGTCCGAGGGCCCGGCGGCCCTCGGACACCGCCGGCTCGCGATCATCGACCTGCCCGGCGGCCGCCAGCCGATGACCGCCGGCACCCCGGAGGGCACCGTAGCCCTCGTCTACTCGGGGGAGACCTACAACTTCACCGAACTGCGCCGTGACCTCACCGCCCGCGGCCACCGCTTCACCACCGACTCCGACACCGAGGTCGTCCTGCGCGGCTACCTGGAATGGGGCGACGCCGTCGCCGAACGGCTCAACGGCATGTACGCCTTCGCCGTCTGGGACGGCCGGCGCGACGAGCTCGTCATGATCCGCGACCGCATGGGCATCAAGCCGTTCTACTACCGGCCCACCCCCGACGGTGTCCTCTTCGGCTCCGAGCCCAAGGCCGTCCTCGCCAACCCCCTGGTGACCCTGGACGGCCTGCGCGAGCTGTTCACCTTCGTCAAGACTCCGGGGCACGCCGTCTGGGACGGCATGCGCGAGGTCGAGCCCGGCACCGTCGTCACCGTCGGCCGCACCGGCCTGCGCACCCGCGTCTACTGGCGGCTCGAGACCCGGCCGCACCCCGACGACCGCGACACCACCGTCGCCACCGTCCGCACCCTCCTGGACGACATCGTGCGCCGCCAGCTCGTCGCCGACGTGCCCCGCTGCACCCTGCTCTCCGGCGGCCTGGACTCCTCCGCCATGACCGCGCTCGCCGCCCGGCAGCTGGCCGGGCACGGCGAGAAGGTGCGCAGCTTCGCCGTCGACTTCGCCGGGCAGACCGACCACTTCGTCGCCGACGACCTGCGCGCCACCCCCGACACGCCGTTCGTGCACGACCTGGCGCGCGCCGCCGGCACCGACCACCAGGACATCGTGCTCGACGCGCAGACCCTCGCCGACCCGGAGGTCCGGCAGCGGGTCGTCCGCGCCCGCGACCTGCCCCTGGGCTTCGGCGACATGGACGCCTCGCTGTACCTGCTGTTCCGCAGCATCCGCGACCACTCCACCGTCGCCCTGTCCGGGGAGTCCGCCGACGAGGTCTTCGGCGGCTACCAGCACTTCTTCGACGAGGAAGCGCGGCGCGCCGACACCTTCCCCTGGCTGGTGCGGCACCTGCGCGACTTCGGCGACGACGCCGGCGTCCTGCGCCCCGGCCTCGTCCGGGCCCTCGACATCCCGGCGTACGTCGCCGACGGCTACCGCACCGCCGTGCGCGCCGTGAGCCGCCTGGACGGCGAGAGCGACTTCGAGTTCCGGATGCGGCGGATCTGCCACCTCCACCTGACCCGCTTCGTCCGCGCCCTGCTCGACCGCAAGGACCGTATGAGCATGGCCGTCGGGCTGGAGGTCCGCGTGCCCTACTGCGACCACCGCCTCGTGGAGTACGTCTACAACGCGCCCTGGGCCCTGAAGTCCTTCGACGGCCGGGAGAAGAGCCTGCTGCGGGAGGCGACCGCCGACCTGCTGCCGAAGTCCGTGTACGACAGGGTCAAGAGCCCCTACCCGTCCACCCAGGACCCCAAGTACGCGCTCGCGCTCCAGGACCAGGCCAAGGACCTGCTCGCCCGGCCGGACCACCCGGTCTTCGCCCTCGTCGACCCCGAGCGGCTGCGCCGCGCCGCGCACCGCGAGGTCACCCCCGGTACGCAGGCGGCGCGGCGCGGCCTGGAGAGGGCCCTCGACCTGGCCGTCTGGCTGGACCTCTACCGCCCGCGGATCGTCACGGGCTGAACTGAGCAGCCCGTCGCGGCCGAGGGGCCCGTCCCACCCGTTCCCGGGCGGTTCCGTGTCCTCCCCGCACGAACTGCCGCCGGCCGGCAGGGGTCCCCGTAGTAGTCGCCGAAAAACAACGGATGTCGCTGACCTGCACTGATATGCCTGGTTTGCTGGTCAGCCCGGAGCGCGGCCCCGTGGCGGCGCAGCCGGTCGGTGCCCGGCACTGCTTCTGCAGCGGGGTGCGGAAGAACCGCTGCGCGGCCTTGGCGTTGCGTCTGCTCGGCGCCGGGATGTCCAGGACGTTCCCGTCCTGGACCACCGCCCGTCATCGGTACCGCCGCTCGCCGTTGCGCTTGGTGAAGCCCTCGTTTGGATGCCGCTTGTTCTCCGGGTGGGGTGGGCGGCGTCACCGGCCGGCGGCGTGGGCCGGGCCGAACGTCGGGCACCCACCTGCCGGGCCGCCTCGTACGAGGCGGCGCCCCGGGCGGGCACGAGTTCCCCGACCGCGCGGAAGCTCAGCGGGAAGTGGTGGTACCGCTGCACGCCGTGTGCGAGCACCTCCACCGGGAACCGGTGGTCCCGGTGTGGCGGCGCCGCCGCGCCCACGAACCCGCCGGCGAACGACCTGAAGATCATTCCGTCGGCCAAGTCGACGGCGCCCGCGGGAGGGGTCAGCGGCGGTCGTGCTCGGCGGACTGGACCCAGCCCGGGATGTAGTCGAGCCAGTCGAACTTCCACAGGCCGTTCTCGCGGCGGAGCCGGCTTTCGTAGCGGGCGCCGTGGACCCGCGCGTCGAGGGTCTCCTTGGTGGGGGCGAACGGCACGACGCGGAAGACGTCCATCGTCGCGCGGTCGCCGGAGACCTTCACCTGGAAGTCGCCGGCCGCGTGCTGCATGGAGGGCTGGCCCATGCGCAGTTCCTTCAGCGCCGCGACGATGTCGCGGCCGCTGTTCAGCTTCCCGAAGGGGATCAGGTCGGCCTTCGCGTCGGCGGTGAACGCGGTGGTGAGGAGGCCGAAGTCGGCCTGGTCGAGGGCCCAGGCGTAGCGGATGTACGCCTCCGCGACCTGCTCCTCGGCACTGCCCTGCTCGGTTGGCCGGGGGACGGTGTGCCAGGGTGCGTCGAGCTCGCTGAGGATCGCCGGAGGAGTCCGGTCGTCGGGCCAGTCGGGCGTGCGGCCGGCGAAGGACCAGCCGCGGGCGTGGTCCCGGTTGCCGTGCTGCCAGTCCAGGTCGAAGCGGATCTTGTCGATCCGCCAGCCCTCGGGGGTGCGGACGTAGGTGTTGACGAAGTGGCCGCCGAACAGGAGGGCGTCCAGTGCGCCGTCGGCGCGTTCGTCGGCGAGCGTGCCGAGCAGGTAGGCGCTCTGCTGGGCAGTGGTTCCGGACACCGCTGTGTAGGAGTTGGTGGCCCGGTACCTGGTCAGGTCGGTTTCGGCGGTGCTGCGGAGCAGTGCGGCGGCGATCTCGGACGCGTCGGTGAAGCGCCCCAAGTGGCTCAGGTGTGCCTGGGCCCCCGGGGTGAAGCAGCCCGCGAGGGCGGCTTGGTCGCGTGACTGCCATGCCGTGCGGAACGCGGTGAAGACGGCGTCGATCCCGCTGCGTTCGGAGGCGGTCTCGCGAAGGTCGTCCGTTGCGTTGGGTGGTGTCATGGGGGTTCGGTTCCTATGTCGTGGTGCGGGATGCCCCGCGGCGTCAGGCGGTGTCGGCGGTGGCGTCTGCCTGCCCGCCGGGCGGGAAGTGCGGCAGCACGTACTGGGCGAGCTCGTCGATCACCTCGCGTACGGGGCGGCGGCTCTGCTTGAAGTTGAGCATCAGCTGGTCGATGCCGATGTCCTGCCAGGCGTGCAGGAGCTCGAGGAGAGGTTCGCGGCCGACGCTGATGCCCTGGTGGACGGGGCTCGGCTCGGCGGTGGGGTTCTCGGAGAGGTCCAGGTAAGTGGCCTGGTTGAAGGGCTTGAAGGCGCCTTCGTCGCGGTGGGTGAGTTCGCGCCAGCGCTTGACGTTGAGCGCCTGCTGCTGCAGGGGCGGCGTGTAGTAGAGCCACCCGTCGGTGTGCTCGGCGATCCACTCGATCTCCTGTCGGCCCCGGCCGGTCATGAAGACGGGGAGCCGCCCGTGCGTGGGCTTGGGCAGCAGATCGGTGCCCTGCATGGTGCCGAGCGGGGAGGACACGGTCGGGAAGCGGTTCTCGGTGACGGTGCGCAGGTAGGCGACGGAATCGCGGAACCGTTCCCCGCGGCTCTCGTAGTCGACCCCGTACGCGGGGAACTCGACCGGGCGGTCCCCGGTGGCCACGCCCAGCAGGAACCGACCGCCCGAGAGGTGGTCGATGCTGGACGCGGCCTTGGCGGTGTCCAGTGGGTGGTGCAGCGGCAGTACGACGCTGGAGGTGCCCAGGCTGATGCGCTCGGTCGTGGCGGCGAGGTGGCCGAGGTACGCCCAGGTGTCGAAGACCTGGCCGGTGTCACCGAAGGTCGGGTCGAGCAGGGGAACGTCCCGGACCCACACGGAGGCGAAACCCGCTCGCTCTGCCTGCTGGATCAGGCCGACGTGGTCGGCGAGGGCCGGGACCGGGCCGCTGAACCCCTCCAGCGGGGTGATCACGCCGAGAGTCATGCGCCCCTGGCTGAAGGCCTGGCGCAGACCGGGGTGGTTCGAGAAGGGCGGCTGGTGCTCGCCCTGGACATCGAGGGCTGCTGCTGTCTGGTTCATGGCACTCACGCTAGGAATTGACATCGATGTGAAGGTCAAGCCGAGCGAGAGTCAGATGGGTCACACGGGCGCGTCCGTGTGTGTTTCGGCCCCCACGGGCCGGGAGTCCGGCGACCGCGTCATGCCGTCCTGGCTCCGGAGAGCCGTCGGGGCGCGGACGGCATCCGGGCCCGCTCGTCCTCGGGGTGACAGAAGTGACGGCCTTCACCGCCGGCCGCCTCGGCGAGGTAGCAGCGGATGGCGTCGCGGTTGCGGGCCAGGGTGTCGATGCGCTCCTCGATCTCGGCGAGTTCCCGGGTGAGCTTGGTGACGAGCTCGGCGTCGACGATGGGTCGTACCTCACTGCCCGCCCCCTGGAAGCAGGGCACGATCTCCCGGATCACCTCGGTGCCCAGGCCTGCCTTGAGCAGGGCGCGGATCTGCTCGACGCGCGCGACGGAGCTTTCCGGGTAGTCGCGGTACCCGTTGGCCAGGCGGCACGGGTGCAGCAGCTCCTGGGACTCGTAGTAGCGCAGCAACCGGGTGCTCACCCCGGTTCGGCGCGACAGCTCGCCGATCTTCACAGTGGTCCACCTCACACGGCAAGAACTTGACCCTGACACTGGTGTGCAAGTTTACCGTCAAGCTTGTGAATGCAAATATCCAAGATTCAACCAAGGGGTCGGCGTCGGGCATCCCCCTCTCCGTCGTCGACCTCATGCCGTTCCGCAAGGGTGACGACGCCTCCCGGACCATGAGCGACACCCTCGCTGTGGCGCGGGCCGCCGACGCCGCCGGCTACCACCGCTACTGGATCGCCGAGCACCACAACGCGAACGCGCTCGCCTCGTCCGCGACGGTGGTCGTGATGGCCGAGGTCGCCGCCGCCACCGAGCGCATCCGGGTCGGCGCGGGCGGCATCATGCTGCCCAACCACATGCCCCTGGTGGTCGCCGAGCAGTTCGGCACGCTGGAGGCCTTCCACCCCGGCCGGATCGACCTCGGGCTCGGCCGCGCTGCGCACCATCCGGCACTACGAGGAGGCCGGCCTCGTCATCCCTTCCGCCCGCTCCCAGGGCGGCTTCCGCCTCCACCCCGAGGCCGGCGTCGCCCGCCTGATGGTCATCCGCCGCATGAAGCCGC
>NZ_POTZ01000250.1 GCF_003236365.1 Streptomyces sp. NTH33 | reverse complement strand
CCGCAGGCTCCACGGTGAGATAGGCCACGTTCCGCCCGTCGAGTACGAGGCCAACCACTACATGGAATCCACGAAACCCCAGGCCAGAACCACAATCTGAGATCTCTACCGAACCCGGGGCGGTTCAAACAGAGGTGACACGCGCTCGGCGTTTCCGTCGCAGCGCAGGAGAGACACGCACGGCGAGCGCTGCGTGCGGTGCGTTGTCCGCCCGGTTACCCGCGGTTCGGCGCTCAACCTTCGATGAGAACGCTCAATCTTCACTGCGACAGGTCAGCTGGGCCTCCTCAATGGGGCCCGGCTTCCATGCATTGGATGCCCTCAGCCGGCCGGCGCCCGCAGAAGCCGGTCGCGTGTGCTCTCGGGCAGCACCCGCCGCAGGACCGGCGCGCTGGAGCTGAGGGAGTCGGCGAACGCGGCGACGAGGTCGTGCGGCACGCTGGCACCGAACGAAGCCGCCCACAGGTAGCCCGCGCCGGGCACCGGCTCGGCCCATGCCTGCCACCCGGCCAGGACCGCCTCGTCCGCCTCGGCCACCAGGGCGAGCGGGTCGGCGTCCTGAATGAGCGGCGGCACCTCACCGAGGCGGATGTGGGAGGTGAACGTCGGGTCCATCGCCCCCGCACCGGGCCGGTCGACGTTGCGCAGCCAACCGTGCGCCGTGACCGCGTCGAGGACCAGCTCGGGGCCGCCGAGCGGCACGGCGGGCTGATCCCGGGCGTCGAGCGCGGCGAGGAAGTCGGCGAGGACCTCCCCGGGGACATCGGGAGTGAAGTAGGCCGACCACCGGGCCAGCGGGCTGCTCGGATCGGTACGAGCGGAGACCTGCCAGGCGATCGGCAAGTTGCCCAGGTGGAACGGCTCGTCCGGCAGGACCCACTGCGCCCACCGCAGGGTGTCGGGGCTGATGTGAAGGACGGTGCTGCGCAGGACCTGACGGTCCTCCGCCGCCTCGTCCGGCTCCTGCCGGCCGCGGACGATCGTCAGACTCGTCCAGCCCAGGCCGGCGAGCGTGTCGGCGACGGCGTCGTACAGGCGCCCGTCGTCACCGGCCAGGTGCCGGGGACCGACCCAGTACGCGGACGGGACGCTGGCCGGGGCAGACGGGCCGAAAGGAAAGTCGGGATGCAGGGGCGCCTCCAAAAGCTTGTGGGTTTCTGCTTGCCGCCGACGGCGCGACGGCGCCTTGGACGGGAGCCTGCCGGGTCAGCTTTACGGTGGCCTCGGGTGGCAGATGACCGAGCCGCGTGTCCGCCTCCGGCCTTCGGCGAGGTGGACGACGGACCGTCCGAGGGCCTCCGGCTCGAGCCTCTGGTGTCACACCTGCCGAGAGGTCTCCAGCACGCGAGCGACGGCGGCGGCGACGATGTCGGCCGGCGTCTCGGTGTCGAAGGACATCTGGTAGCCGCGCACCTCGGCCGTACCGGTAACGGCGATCTTCCATCCCTCGCCCTCGGTGCCCGGGCGGCCGGACGGGAACCATCCGAGGTAGAAGGAGCCGTCCTTCGAGTTGACGTGCACGTCCGCGCGGTCGTCCACGACCAGGTGGAAATCGTCGGGGGAGAACTGATCCATCACGAGCGTGGGCTGGCCCGGGCCGAGCCGCCATTTACGCAACCGCAGGGCCTCGACGGTGGTGGAGAATCCGGGGCCCTGGGGTGCCGCAGTCACGGGCAATCACCTCTTTGACCTGGTGGTTTGCAAGAAGGTCGTCTACGTTGACATGTCCTCGCGTCCCGCGGCCAGTCATTCGCGGATCTTTGCTGTCTGCCCCCGGCGAACTGGAGTGCGGGCCACTCTTGTGAGGTCTCAAATCGCGTGGCCGAATTCCACGATCGGTGACCACTCCGTGGCCGGTCGGCCACGCTCCTAGCTGCCGTGGAGGGACGAACTGCACACGAAATCTGATTCGCGGATCAGACGGAGGCCCTTCTGCTGAGCCACGTGGCGCACGGCGGAGATGCTGGGGACGAAGTCCAGCGTGCGGCTGATCAGTGTCCCGAGCGTGTCCTCGGCGTGGTCCTTCAGGGAGACGACGGGGAGGTTCTGGGTGTCCCCGAAGGAGCGCTTGGAGAAGCGCGCCGTGAACTCCGCACGGGCGGCGGCAGCGTCCAGGCCGTGGAGAGCGGCCACCACCTCGCCAGCGAGGATCCGCTTGACCGCCATGGGGTGTGTGGTTCCCTCCTCCAGGCGCTTGGTGACCATGATGGGCCCAGGCAGCCAGGCAACGCCACGTAGCAGAACGCCCCACTGTTCCATCGCAGCAGCCTCCGGCCCGACGGCGGTGATGAGGGCCCGTGCGGTGGTCTGTTCTTCCGTCGCACGGGCCCACGCGGCAGGATCCTCCCATGAGAATTCTGGTCATGGGCGGAACGTGGTTCCTGGGTAAGCACATCGCAGAGGGCGCGCTGGCAAGGGGTTGGGCGGTCACCACCTTCAACCGGGGACGTTCCGGCCGTGACGTGGACGGCGTGGAACCGGTCCACGGCGACCGTACGAACCGTGTCGATCTCAACCGGCTTGCAGAGCAGGGGCCGTGGGACGCCGTGATCGACACATCGAGCTCCGACCTCCCGCCGCGGGATGTCCTCGCGGCCACCACCGCGCTGCGCCCGGCCGCCCGGCGCTGGGTGCACGTTTCCACCGTGTCCGTCTACGAGGGGTGGCCGCACCAGCCGCTCACCGACGCCTCGGCGCTGCTCGAATGCCCGCCGGATGCCGACGAGTCGTTCGGTTACACCGGGGCGGACGGCTCGCCCACCAAGTACGGCTTTCAGAAGGCCGGCGGGGAGCGCGCCGTGACGGAGGCGTTCGGCGACGCCGCGGTCTTCCTTCGTCCGGGAGTGATCCTGGGCCCGGGTGAGTACGTCGGCCGGCTGCCCTGGTGGCTGGAGCGCGCCAAGCGGGGCGGCCGTATTCTGGCCCCGGCCCCGGCCGAGCAGTGCATCCAGCCCGTCGACGTACGTGACGTTGCGGCGTTCGCCCTCGATCAGGCCGCCGGCTCGGCGAGCGGCGGCTTCAACGTCACGCACCCCAAGGGCATCACCTTCGGTGCCTTCCTGGAGGCATGCTTGTCCGAGACGGGCGGCGCCGGCGCGCCGGTCTGGGCCGATCCCGCGCTGCTGACCGAACAGGGCGTCAAGCAGTGGACAGAGCTGCCTCTGTGGCGCATCCATGCCGGAGTGTGGGCCGTCGACTCCAGCGCCGCCGTGGCGGCGGGGCTGGAGTGTCGTCCGATCACCGACACGGTCCGGGACACGTGGCGGTGGTGGGCGGCGGACGGGCGTCCCGTGGACCACCCGCGGTGGGCGGAGCACGGGATCGCCCCGGAGAAGGAGGCGAAGATCCTCGCCTCGCTGTGAATCAGCCCTCGATCGCCAGGAGACCCACGTGCGGGCCGAGGCGGTGCGGCGGGGACACGCGGTTGAACTCCTCGATCTGTTCCCGCAACGTCTTCGGCGTCTGCGCGCCGTGGTACTGGGGCCGGGCCAGGTGACGCCCGATGCGGGCCGTCCGCACGACGATGCCCGTTTTGCGCTGCTCCGCCGGCACACCCCACACCGGCGTCAGGGCCTCGGCTGCGCCCTCCAGGTCGTCGGCCAGGAGGCGTGCGTGCGCGAGGTCAGCGGCAGCGCCTGCCCGCACATGCGCCGACTGCTCCTCATGTGGCCGCTGCCCGAGGATCTCCAGGGCGCGTCGGGCGTCCGCTTCGGCCGTGGTGGCGTCGCCGATGAGCAGAGCGGTCGTGCTGGTGGACATCGCCAGCCGCTCGGGGGTGAATGCGAACTCCCCGCCCACCACGTCGTGCAAGTCGTCGCGGCGGTCATGTCCCGCCTCGGCGGAGAGTTGGATCGCGCGCCGGGTGGAGACCACGTCACCAAGATGGGCGTGCGCGCGGGCCTTGATGGCTTGCAGGCGCTGGTGCGCGATGTCGCCGAGCCCGCCGTAGGAGAGGGCGCGCGTGGCCTTGGCTACCGCGTCGGTCGCGTTGCCCGTGTGGTAGGCGATGTAGGCCAGGGTGCCGTCGGCGAACGCCTGGAGGGGCGTGAACCGGGTGGTCTCGCCGAACATGGCAGCCGTACGGGCGAGGCTGCGGGCGGACGAGAAGTACCCGAGGTCGAACGCGGCGACGGACAGCAGAGCGGCGGTCTGCCCGTTCAGGATCATCAGTTCCTGCTGCTGGACGGGGATCTGCGTGCGGTCTCGCTGGCCCTCGATCGTCAGGCGCAGCTTGTCGGCGGCCTCGTACACCTGCGCCGGCGGCATCTGGTGGTATGCCCGGGCCACGGTTGTCACCTGGTCGCGCAGCTCGTCGATGGTGTTGTCGGAGATGGACGCCGAAGCTGTCGCGTCGGCGCCCTCAAAGGCTTCTTCTGCGGTCATTCGAACTCGCTCTTCCAGGTCGTACGCGGGTGCCTGGGGATCGTCCTGCGGCGGTGGCCCGAACAGCTGAGCAGCTGTGTAACCAGGCCACATCGCCTCAAGGATCTGACGCGTTTCAGGGCCGGGCAGCGTCACTAACTTCCCGCCCGTCCACCGCCGGAACTGCGTCTCGCCACAAGTCGGGTTGTTGGGACTGTGCCCGAAGAGCCGCACCCCGTACTCGGTGAACTTCTCCTCGAACAGGCGGTAGGAAAGTCCGTCCCGAGCGCACAGCCACGCCAGCAGTGTTCTCGGCTCAGTCCTCATTCCGCCCCCAGTCTGCGGCGCCGCAGTCGGCCGGCTTGCGAATCGATCCCTTCTCAGGAAGGGGATACCGCCGTCGCCCTCCACGGCAAGCACGCCCGCGCAGAAGCCACTTCGAGGCTACCCAAAGGCCACGTGTGTCGCCCGGAAGTGGCGTAGAGGCCACGTTGCAGGCCATGGCGAGGCCACGCGGGTCGGGTGAACCCTGATCGCCAACCCTCGCTGAGAGTGCATGTCCGAGCACAACCCAGGGAGTTACCCCATGCCGCCCAAAGACGCCGGCACTAGCCTGTTGGACGCACCCCCACTACGTCAGGTCGGGAATGACGTCCTGCCGGCCTTCGGAATGGCGATGCGCTCTGCGCCGTCGAGCGTAGAGGTTGCTCGACGCGTCACCCAGGCGTGGGTGCGCTGCTACTGCCGGATGCCGAAAGACCAGGTCGAATCCATCCTGGTCGTGGTGTCGGAACTGTGCACCAACGCGGTCCTCCACGGCCGGCATCCGTCCTTCGACCTCCGCTGCTGGATGCCGACGCCCAGCGAGCTGCGCCTTGAAATCCGCGACGGCTCACCGTCAGCCGTTCCGGAGCCGCAGCATGTCGGGCCCGAGTCGGAGAGCGGCCGTGGCTTGCTCCTCGTGGACCTCCTCGTGTCCGAGCTGGGAGGCAGCTGGGGCTTCACCTCTGACGGCACCTGCGCCTGGTTCCGCCTCGGCCTCGGGGAGGAGCGATGACGGCTCCCGCCCCCGTCCAGCGCTGGACGCGCCCAGTGGGGCCCTGGAGGCCGCCGCTGGACCAGGCGGCGATGGAAAGGGTGCTGGAGAAGGTACGCCAGTGGCAGCCGTTCGACGGTGACGCGCTCTTGGACGATGTGGCGGCCGTACTGGACGAGTACGCCCCGGACGAGGAGAGCGTGGGCGAGATCGCGCTGCGGCTGCGCGGCCACCTGATGCGCCTGGTGAACATCGCCATCGCCGCAGAAGCCGAGCAGCGCGACAAGAGCGCAGCGCAGCTCATCGAGCGGGCTCGCGCACTGCGCTGCGAGGAGCTGCCGGGCGACCACTGGAGGACCGTCGGGCACTTGCGCCGGATGGGCTGGACCGCGAACGAGCTGTTTGAACGGCTCGTCGCGACGAAGTGCCTCAAGGAGGCGGCGTGATCGCTCCCCTGCTCCCCTTCAGCCCACACCCCGGACCGACGAGAGAGAAGAACCTTTTAGTGCGCACCCCGACCGAGTCTTCCCTGATCCCCTACATCACGCAGCGGAAGGGTGAGGAGGCCGGGCCGGACAACCTCTTCCTCCGCGAGTACGCCAAGGACCGCTTCCGGCTGCACTACCGGGACGAAGTCCCCGAGGACCGCGACCTGCGAGGCGTGCTGTGGGCGCGCTGCTCCTTCAACCCGCTAGATGAGCGCGGCCGGCCAACGGGGGAACCGCAGTGGAAGCTGATGCACCCCTACCGGCAGAGGATGACGATGCAGATGCTGCGCTGCCAGGTCTGCACGGAGCGCGCACGCACCCCGCTGGGGTTCATCTTCCTCGCCGGTCCCCGGGACGTGGAGCCCGACGCGCTGCGAGTCCTGACGAACCAGCCGCCGGTGTGCGCCCGGCACGCTCGCAGTGCCGCCCGGCTCTGCCCGCACATGGAGGGCAACCCCATGGTCTTCCTCGCGCAGAGCGCCCCCATGTACGGGGTGATCGGCACCTTGTACGGCTACGGGGAGAACGGCGTCCAGGTCATGGCACAGCCCCACGACCCGCTGCCATATGGGCACCAGAACCTGCCCACGTTCCTCGCCTCGCAGTTGGTGCGTCGGCTGGGGACCTTCGAGGTCGTGGACCTGGACGAGCTGCTGCGCGAGCTGGCGGCACCGGCCGCATGGCCAGCAGCACCCCTACGCGTGAACAGCATGCCTCGGCCTGTCCCAAGCAGTCAGGCCGGCCCTGCCCCGTTGCAGCTTCTCCGAGGAGGCACCTCATGATTCCGCACGTTGTCATTACCTGGGTCACCACACGCGGCGGCGCAGAGTGACCCGAGGCCGTTCAGGAAGGCAAGACCGCGTCGAGGTAGTCCTGCACCGGCTCGAACAGTCCGTACGGCACGTACTGCGGGATCTCGCCATGGGTGACCCAGGCAAGCTCGGCCAGTTCCTCGGTGTCCGCAACATGAGCGGTGCCGCCCAGCACTTCGCAGGCCGTGTACGACATCAGCCGGCCCGTCTTCGGGTGGACCCGTTCGCCCAGCAGCTTCACGGCGGCCACGTCCAGGCCCGTCTCCTCCTGGGTCTCCCGCACGGCGGCGTCCTCGCGGGTCTCGCCGGGCTCGATCTCTCCGGCCGGGAACTGCCAGGAGAGCTGACCTTCGCTGACCCGGCGGCGCACCATGAGCACGCGCCCCTCGTGGACGACGATGGCCGCGGCAATACCTGGCCGCTCGTCCGTGTTCTGCTGCGTCACGTCTGTTCCTCCAGGACAGCCAGGACGGGCGGGAAGATCGTATCGACGGGAATGAAGCGGGACACCACGTTTCTGGGCACCCACATGACGTCGATGTTCTCGGCTGCGTCGCTGTTGGTGGCCTCGCCCGCCAGGTACTCGCACAGGAAGTATGCGCACAGCACGCCGGTCACGGGGTGGAGCCGGTTCCCGAGGTGCTGCCGGACCGCGCAGTGGACGCCCGTCTCGTCCAGGGTCTCCCGCACGGTGGTGGTCTCCGCCTTGCCGCCCGGCTTGATGACCCCCGCCGGGAACTGCCACGTGATTCCAGCAGCGTCGTCGTCCCGCCGGCACACCAGCAGGACGTCGCTGTCGCGGATGACCACGGCGATGGCCACACGGAGTGCCTGCGCGCCGGCGGGCGCCGACTCCGCTGAGGCCCGGCCCTTCGCCAGCAGGAGCGCGAAGCGCTGCCGTGCCGCGTCGGAAGCCTGTTCGTGGGCGGTGTCGAGGAGTTGCTGCATCTCCCTGCGAGGCACGACGTTCTCGTCGGCGTGCCAAGTGGCCACTGTCCTCACGCCGATGCCCAGTTTCGCGGCGAACTGCTCGTTGCTGAGGCGTAGGGCGGACTGCAGCAGGCAGGCGTACTGGCCGGTCCAGCGCTCGATCACGTCCATGAAGCCGCTCCCCCCTCGCCGCCGCTATTGGTGCAGGAACCCGTGCGCTGAAAGTGCACTCCCACTGCACTGGCGCTTCATGGCCGCGCGCGGAGAGCCCCGGAAGAATCACCGTCACCAGGGCCGAGGAATCGCCCGACAGAGGCTGAGTCCCTGGGAGGCGTGTCGAGGCGCGAAGGCGTCCGGATGACCACGAGGAGATTGTAGGTGCGTATGCCCGATGGATAGCAGGCACAGGGAAGTTGGCTGAATCGGGTCTCTCAGTTTGGCGGGTCGGCGGCATCGCCTGAATGTTCATCCATCTGGGGCCTTGTTCGCTTGTCCGAACCGTCTGGTCGGCGCCGGTAACCTCAGCGAGTGACGGCTGATTGCCCGCCATGTTCGTTTGACAGCAAGGCGAAAGGAAGTCAATGGCCGAGGTTCAGGCACCCAATGTCGAGCGCACGCTCGTCCTGCTCAAGCCCGATGCGCTGGCGCGTGGCCTGGCAGGAAGGATCATCGCTCGATTCGAGGACGCCGCACTGAAGATCGTCGGCACCAAGATGAAGTGGATGGACGAGGAGTTCACCCGCCGACACTATTTCGATCTTGAGGAACGGCTGGGCTCGGAGGTCTACAACTTCACAGCGACGTTCATGCAGCAGGGGCCGGTCATCGCCCTGGTGCTGGAGGGTTTCGACGCCATCGCCACCGTCCGCAAGATCGTCGGGAGCACGTACCCGAATCAGGCTCCGGCCGGCACGGTGCGGGGCGACTTCTCGCACTACAGCGCCGCGGCCAGTATCGCCTCGGGCAAGGCGGTCGCGAACCTCGTGCACGCCTCCGGCAACGCGGAGGAGGCCAAGCAGGAGGTGGAGCTGTGGTTCGACAAGGGCGAGCTGCAGGACTACAAGACGCTGGCCGAGATCTACACGTACTAGCGGCGGATCACGGCGTCACCGCGGGGGCGCCGGGGCGTTGATCACCACTGGGGCACGACCGTCCGATCCGAGAGGGCACCATGACCAACCCGACCCGCCTGGCCTCCACCGACGAACTTGAGTCGATCTTCCAGCGTGAGCTGGTGACCGACCGGTGGGCGGCCACCGAGACCGCGTACGCCCTGGCAGTGCGCCACCGCGACCTGGGCGACTGGTCCGCGTCGCGCGAATGGGCCCAGCAGTGCCTGCGTCTGCTGGAGGGATTCCCCAGCGAGACGGAGGAGCAGGTCGCCACCGGTCGCACGTCGGTGGGAGGGGTCCAGCTGCCGACCTACCTGCACTCGGGTGTTGTCCAGGAGCGCTTCGGCACCCTCGACTGACATCCACAGACCAGCTGGGTGATGCGGCCGGCACCCGCACCGGCCGCATCACCCCACGTTCGACCACCAATCCCATAGCGATCGCCCGACCGGACAGTCCCACGCACGACAGGGTCCGGCTGGCTTCGCCATGCCTGAAACGAGGAGGCACCAGCCCCGTGGCCGTCGAGATCGAGATGCGCGCCCGCTTCCTCAAGGAAGTCCACGACCAACTCGTCACCCGTCTGAAGGCGGACGGGGAGGACCTGGGCCCCGACGACAAACACATCTACTTCTACGTGCTCCCCGACCAGCTCTTGAAGGTCACGGACAACACCACCGCCGGAACGGCCAAGATCACCCTCAAGGGGAGCAAGATCGGGCAGGGCACCGCCTTCGCGGAGACCGAGTTCCCCATCGCCCGCGACGACGTCCCGGCCGCGGTGAAGGTGTTCAACGCCCTCGGCTTCGAGACGGCAATGCATGAAGCGTTCAACCTCCGTCACAACTACCGCTTCGACGGCGTGGAGATCGCGGTCAAGTGGAGCGAGGCGTGGGGCTACCACGCCGAGTTCGAGGTCCTGTTGGAGGACAACGCCTCGGACGCCGCCCGCGCCGAGGCGGAGGCCAGGATCGCGGACGTCGCCACGGAGCTCGGGGTGACCTTGATGACGGAGCAGGAGCTGGCCGACTTCACGGCCGCCTTCGAGGCCGCCGAGAAGGAGCGCAAGGAGCGCGAACAGCAGACCGCGCCGATCCGGTAGGGAACATCCCGCGGAGACCACCAAGGGGGTGGGCACGAATGAGCACGACCCCGTTGACCGCAAGTCTGATCGACCTGGCTGCCCAAGGGCAGCTCCCGCTTCACCAGCACATGGACCACGCCACCATCGCGTGGATCAACGACCACAGGCCCGACCTGCCGGCTGCACCGCAGCCGGCCTTGAGCCCGCAGTCGAAGGAACTCCTCGTGCACAACGGGCTGCCCACCCGGTGGTGGGCGGACCCCCGCCTGTACACGTCGCTCCACGGCGTCCGGCACGCCATGAGGACGGCGGCGCTGGCCGCCGTCCTCGCCGAGGCGAACGGCCTGGACGACGCCGACACCGCCACGGCTGTTCTCGCCGCCGCCGTCCACGACTGCCAACGGCGCCACGACAAGGACGACCGCGGCCATGGCGCCCGTGCGGCCATCTGGCTCGCCGCGAACGCCGACACCGTCTGGGGCCACTTCGGCCTCACCGCGACACCGCGGCGGATCGTGCAGGCGACCACCGCCATCCGCCTGCACGACGTGCCGTACGAGGCGTTCACCGCCGATGACCAGGCCGACCACGCCCGGGCCGAACGCATCACCGACGTGGTCAAGGCAGCCGATGCCCTGGACCGCTACCGCCTGCCGAAACTGAAGTGGTGGCCGGACGCCGAGTACATCCGCGAGCCCGCCTTCCACCAGCTGCGCAGTCTCGCCTTCGACCTGGTCCTGATCTCCGAGCGGGCGTACCTCGCCGGGGCCGGCGGCGCCGCGGCCGTTCGCTACGCGCTCGCCGAGAAGGGCCTGGTCTGACGATGGACTTCCTCGACGCCTACCACCTGTGGGCCGACGCTCACGCCTTCTTCGACTCCACCCTCATCCCCAGCCC
>NZ_POTZ01000024.1 GCF_003236365.1 Streptomyces sp. NTH33 | reverse complement strand
GGGGTGCCAGGCGCACACTGGCGCCCAGGACGCTCAGCCCGCGCGGGGCGACGACGACCGGCTCCAGGGTGACGGCGACGACCTCCGGGTGGTCGTGGACCAGCCGCGACACGCGCAGCAGCAGCTCCTGCAGCGCGGGCGTGTCGACCGGGTCCGAGCCGCGCCAGCCGAACAGCAGGGGGGCCGTGCGGATGGACCGGATCATCGAGGTGGCCTCGCGGTCGGTGACCGGGACCAGGCGGTGCGCCATGTCGTCGAGCAGCTGCGAGGCGGCTCCGGCGAGCCCGAAGGAGAGCACGGCGCCGGCCGCGGGGTCGATGACCGCGCGGATCAGGGTGTCGACCCCCCTGGGTGCCATCGCCTGCACCACCGGTCGCAACTGCTCGGGTTTGCCGAAGAGTTCGGTCAATTCGGCGTAGGTGCGGCGCAGTTGCTCCTCGTCGGCGAGGTCGAGCCGTACGCCGCCCAGGTCGGCGCGGTGCCGCAGGTGCGGGGCGGTGGCCTTCAGGGCGACGGGGTGGCGCGGCCCTCGGGGGCGCCGCCGGAGAGCACCATCGCCTTGGCCCGGGCGAACTCCTCGTCGGTGATGTCGCCCCGGGAGCGCAGGTCGGACAGGCGGGCGAGCTCGTCGACGCCGGACCGGCCGCCGCCCGCGGCCTGGCGGACGTAGGCGTTGAACGCCTCCTGCTGCTCCCGGGCCTGGGCGAGCTCCCGGCGGCCCATGCCCTTGCCCCGGGCGATGACGTAGACGAAGACGCCGAGGAAGGGCAGCACGAGGCAGAACACCAGCCAGCCGGCCTTGGCCCCGCCGCCCAGGCCGTCGTCGCGGAAGATGTCGAGGACGACCCGGAAGAGCAGGACGAACCACATGACCCACAGGAAGACCCACAGCATCGTCCAGAAGGCGCCCAGCAGCGGATAGTCGTACGCGAGGTACGTCGGCGTGCTCATCTCTCTCCTCCGTCCCGGGCCCGCGCCCGGCCGCCGCGGTCTGCCGTCTCCCAGCGTGCGCACGGCAAGCCCCGCCCGCCTCACCCGGCACGGGTGACCGCGGCGTGCCGCGGCCCACGCCCGGCGGCCGGGCAGGCTCACACCGTGGCCGCCGGCCCCGGCAGGACCCCGGTCCGCGCCTTGCGCAGCGCCGACCACCAGGCGAAGGCGACGCCGACGATCAGCGAGAGCGCGGCGACGGTCTGCAGCGGATGCCGCAGGCACAACACCCCGGCGAGGGCGGACAGCATCGCCACGGGCAACCGCGGCGGCCGCTCGCCGTGCTCCTCCCGGGGGCCGGCGTCCCGCGGGGCCGCGCCCGCCGGTTCACCCATGAAGGGTGATCCCGCCGTTTCCCTGCCACGATGACCTGGGACCGGACCCGCACGCCCACTTGCCGGACACACGCCGCTTCCCGGACGGCGGAACGGAAGGGACACCAGATGGGCGATCCAGCAGCTCCCCGCACCCCGGACTCCGCGGGCAGGCGTCCGCCCGGCAAAGATCAGGGGCAGGGTGTGCCCCGGCGGGCGGCCTTCGTGATGCTCACCCGTTCCGTACTCGTCACGGCCGGACTCGTCGCCGCCTACTACCTGCTGCCCCTGGACGGCGGCACCACGGCCACGACGGCCGCCCTGCTCGCGCTCGGGCTGGCGGGCGTCGCGCTGCTCTTCGCCTGGGAGGTGATGGTCATCGCGCACTCGCCGTACCCCCGGCTGAAGGCCGTGGAGGCCCTGTCGTCCACGCTGCCGCTCTTCCTGCTGCTCTCCGCCACCGCCTACTACCTGCTGGACCGCGCCGCCCCGAGGTCTTTCAGCGAACCGCTGACCAGGACGGACTCCCTGTACTTCACCGTCGCCACGTTCGCCACCGTGGGCTACGGCGACATCACCGCGCGGTCGCAGACGGCCCGCGTGCTGACCACGCTCCAGATGGTGGGCGGGCTGCTGCTCGTGGGGGTCGCCGCGCGCGTGCTGGCGAGCGCCGTCCAGGCGGGCCTGCGACAGCAGCGGGGCCGCCCGCCCGAGTAGCCGACGGCTCACTCCGGGACGCGCCGCATCTCCAGGACCCGCAGACCCAGCGACCGGCAGCGGGCCAGCAGCCCGTACAGGTGCGCCTCGTCCACCACGGGGCCGAACAGGACCGTCTGACCGGACATCACCACGTGGTCCAGCTCCGGGAACGCCTTGGCCAGCGTCTCCGACATGTGTCCGTCGACACGGATCTCATAGCGCATCGGCTGCTCCCGCGGTGACCTGGGGACGGGCGTACCACGCCCCCCCTGTCCGAGGGTCCGCCCCGGCCGGCCGTGGGGCTTCACCCGATGCAGGTGACCCTCACAGGAGGCGGAGTTCACGCGCGCGGTGGACCGCGTCGCCCCGCCGGTTGACGCCGAGCTTCCGGTAGGCGCTCTTGAGGTGGGTCTTCACCGTGTTGACGGACACGAAGAGGTCCGCGGCGATCTCCTCGGTCGACATCATCTGGGCGAGCCGCTGGAGCACGTCGCGCTCGCGGCCGCTCAGCTCCTCGACGACCAGGGCGGTCGGCCGGGCCGTGCGCGGCGGGGTCCGGAGCCGGGCGTCCGGGCGGACCGCCGGGCCGCCCAGGACCGGCTCCTGCGACGCGCCGGCACACAGCAGGCGGCGCAGCCACGGGCCGGTCTCGAGGAACGGGCGCCGCAGCCGCTCGCGCCGGGCCTCCGCCAGCGCCCTGGTGGCGAGCCGGCGCGCGGTGGTGCGGTCGCCCCGCCGGCCGACGGCCTCGGCGCGCGTCAGCAGGGCCCGGACCGTCACCGCGGGACCCCTGTGCTCCTCGGCGGGCAGGTGGTCGAGCAGGTCCAGGGCGGCGTCCGGGTCTCCCGCGGCCAGGTGGGCCCGGGCCGCCGCCACCGTGCACGCGGCCTCCCGGCCCACCGCGTCCTCCAGCACCTTCACGGCCGTCTCGGGGCGGCCCTCGGCGAGGTGGGCGGCGGAGACGACGAGCGCCGTGTGGTTCTCGGCCCACGGCGAGGCCACGGCGGCCGGGACGGTGGACCCGGCGGTCTCCAGGGCGGCTCCGGGCTGCCCGCGGGCCAGCTGGAGGCGGGCCTGTGCGATGACGCGGCTCGCGGCGGTCACGGGGTCCGGCGGCACCGGCTGCAGGGCCGTCGCCCGGTCCAGGAGGGCCTGGGCGTCGTCCAGTTCGTCGCGGTCCACGGCCACCGCGGCCAGCACCAGGTGGACGAGGCCCAGGCCGGCCGGCTCGGCCAGGCTGAAGCGTTCGGCGTCGGTGAGTGCCGCCAGGGACTTGCGTTCGGCGCGGGTGGGCCAGCCGGTCAGGTAGTCGAGGAGCGCGAGCTGGCCCAGGGCCTCCTCCCGGGGCAGCGCCGTCGCCCCGCCGGACCCGGCGGCCGGCGCGGACAGCGCGGCGCGGGCGTCGTCGAAGCGCCCTGCCCACAGACGGGCCGCGCCCAGGTGGGTCTGTAGCAGGGCCGGGAGTTCGGGGTGCCTGTCCAGGAGCTCGGCCGGGATCTCCTTCCGTAGCTCCCGTACCGTCTCCGCCGCGTGTTCGGCCCGGCCCGGGGCACCGGTCAGCCGGGCGGCGAGGATGTCCAGGAGCGCGCAGCTGAGCCGGGCCGCCGCCCTGCCGGGCCCGGCCCGGGCGAGTTCGCGGCGGGCCTGTTCCAGGTGCGCCTGCGCGTGGTCCAGACGGCGGCCGGACAGCTCGCGGGCCGCGCGGACGAGGTCGGCCTCGGCTCCGGTGGTGTCGGGGGTCATGCGCACGAACAGCTCGCCCAGGCCGCCGGAGCGCAGGCCGGTGAAGAACTGCCCGATCGCGAGGTCGTCGACGAGGGCGCGGGCGGTGAACCCCCAGTCGCCGGCCGCGGCGCCGTGGGCGAGCGTGTCGGGCAGCGGCCCGAAGCGCCGCAGCCACTGGGCGGCCCTGCGGTGCAGATCGGTCTCCAGGCCGGGGAACCGCACTCTGAGGTGGGCTTTGAGGATCTCCGCGAAGAGCGGGTGGAGGCGGTACCACGAGTGGCCGAGGTGTTCGACGAACGCGTTGGCCCGGTGCAGTTCGGCCAGGAGGGGCCCGGCGTCCCGGCGGCCGGCGAGCGCGTTGGCCAGGCCGGGGCAGAACCGGTCGAGGACGCTGACCCGCAGCAGCAGGTCCTGCGTCGGGGCCGGCTGTCTTTCGAGCACCTCGGCCAGCAGGAAGTCGGCGACCGTACTCTGTCCGGCCTCGAACTCCTCGAGATACGCCCCGGGGTCGCTGCTCTGCTGCGCGGCCAGGGCGCACAGCCGCAGGCCCGCCGCCCAGCCCCGGGTGCGCTCGACGAGCGCGCGGACGACGTCGTGGCCCAGACGCAGACCGTGCAGTTCCAGCAGCGTCGCCGCCTCCCCGGGGGTGAAGGCCAGCTCCGTGTCCCTGATCTCGGTCAGGGTGCCGTCCGCGCGGTAGCGGTGCAGGGGCAGGGTCGGTTCGGTGCGGGTGACGAGGACCAGACGCATGCCCCGGCCGGCGTGGTGCAGGACGAAACCGAGCTGGTCGGTGATCTCCGGGGCGGTCACGCGGTCGTACTCGTCGAGGACGACGGTCAGGGGCCGGTCGCGGCCGTTCAGCTGCGCGGCGAGCCGGGCGAGCAGGCCGTGGTCCACCGTGCCGGCGTCGGCCGGGCAGCCGACGTCCCGAATCTCGTCGGCCCCCGAGGTGCGCAGGGCCTCCAGCAGGTAGGCCCAGAAGACGCCGGGTGCCTGGTCGCAGGCGTCGACGGTGAGCCAGGCCACCGGCCGTCCCAGGTGGGCGGCCCAGTCGGCGACCAGCAGCGTCTTGCCCGCGCCCGCGCATCCGTTGACCATCGTCAGCGATGTGTCCAGCGCCTGGCCGAGGTGCTCGGCCAGGCGCTGCCGGCGCAGGAAGGTGGCCGGTCGCACCGGCACGGCGAAGCGGGTCCGCAGGAACGGGTCCCCCAGCGGATCGACGCCCGCGGCCGGTGGCCGGGCCCTGGTGCCATCACGTTCGGACACCGCGCTCACCCCCACTGTTCGTCGTGCCGATGGGCAGCGCTCCTCCTGTTCAGGATCTCAGTGTTCCCGTACGCGCGCGCGTCCTGCGCGTGCGGGCGCCGCGGGGGCGAAGCACGCTGGAAAAGCGCCCTCCGGTGTGCGTCGGCAGCAGCGTGCCCGGCCGAGCACGGAGGCGGGCCGAAGGAGGTGCCCCTTGGCCTACGGCGACGCCGGCCGGATCGTGGACGAGATGTCGGCCTCCCTGCTGGAGGCCCTGTTCGGCAGTGCGCCGATCGGTCTCCATCTGCTGGACACCGGACTGCGGGTGGTCCGGCTCAACACCGCCGTGCCCCCCATGCAGGACCTGTCCGCGGACGATCTGGTCGGGCGTCCTTTCCACGAGGCGCTCCGGATCGTCCAGGACAACGACGTGGAGGTCCTGCTGCGGGACGTGCTGGAGAGCGGGGACGCCCTGCGCGAGTGCGTCGTGCGGGCACGCCTCGAGGGGGACCCGGCCGAGGAGCGGTATTTCGAGATCACCGCCCTGCGCCTGCTGAGTCCGCGCGGACGGGTGCTGGGCCTGGCGGTCACCACGATCGACGTCAGCGAACGGGAACGGGGGCGCGTCCGTATCAGGGTGCTGGAGGCGGTACGCCGGCGCGTGGGCCGCACCCTGGACCCCACGGTGAGCGGTGAGGAGCTCGTCGGGGCCGTGGTACCCGAGTTCGCCGACGTGGCGGTCGTGGAGGTGGTGGACTCCGTGCTCCGCGGCGACGATCCTCCCCTCGCCCCGCTGCCGCCGGGCACGCCCCTGATGCGCACCGCCTTCCGCAGCAGCCGGGACAGCCCGCGGCAGGCGCTTCCCGTGGGTGACGTACGCCGTCTGCCGGCCCCCACGCCCTTCACCCAGGCACTGGCCGATCTGCGGCCCCGGGTGGTTCCGCTGCACCCGTCCGACCCGTGGCTGCCCGTCGACCCCGCGCGCGCGGAGGCGATGCGCGCGTCGCAGTGCCACACGCTGCTGGTGGTGCCCCTGGCCCTGCGCAACGCGGCGCTCGGGCTGGTCAGTCTCTACCGCGCGGGGCCGTCCCCGCCGTTCGACGCGGACGACCGGCAGCTCGCCGTCGAGCTGGCCGCGCACACCGCTCTCGGCATCGACAACGCCCGGCGCTACGTCCGTGAGCACGCCGTGGCCGCCCTGGTCCAGCGCCGGCTGCTGCCCCGCCGCCCGGAGAGCCACACGTCCCTCCAGGCCGCCTTCCTTTCGGTCACCGGTGCCGATCCCGGCGCCTGGTACGACACCATCGCCCTGTCCGGCGTCCGCACCGCGCTCGTGGTCGGCAAGGTGTCCGGGCAGGGTCTGAACGCGGCCACGACCATGGGCCGGCTGCGCACCGTCGTACGGTCCCTGTCCGCGTTCGACCTCGCTCCCGACGAGCTCATGGCCCGGCTGCACGACACGGCGGCCGAACTGGCGGCCGAACGGGCGGACCTGCCGCTGGGCGACCCGCTGCGCCGCGAGAAGCTCACCGCCGACTGCGTGTACGCCGTTCACGATCCCCTGGTCGGCACGTGCGTGATGGCGGCGGCCGGCTCCCTGGCCCCCGTCCTGATGCTGCCGGACCGCACCGTCACCGTTCCCGACTGCCCGGCCGGACCGTCTCTGGCCACGGGGGAGGACGCGCCCTTCGCGACGGTCGAGTTCGAGGTCCCGGAGGGCAGCGTGCTGGTCTTCGCCAGCGATCCGCGCATCACCGCCCACCTCGCACAGTCCCCGGGGCCGCTGCGGATCGCGCCGGACCACGGCGAGCGCTCGCTGCGGGACCTGTGCGACGACATCGTCTACGCCCTTCCGGACGGCCTGGGCGCGAGTGACGCGGCGGTGATCGTCGCACGTGTCCGCTCCTTCTCGCCGGACGGGTTCGCCTCCTGGCGGCTCGACGCGGACCCCTCCTCGGTGGCCACCGCCCGCAGCAGTATCCGCAAACAGCTCACCGCCTGGCACGTGGACACCGAAACGGCCTACAAGACGCAGCTCATCGTCAGCGAACTCGTCACCAACGCCCTCCGGTACGGAGCTCCGCCGATCGAACTCCGCCTGATCCACGACCGCACCCTCACCTGCGAGGTACGGGACCGCGGCCCGGCCTTCCCGCATCTGCGCCACGCCCGGGTCGTCGACGAGGGCGGCCGCGGTCTGTTCATCGTCTCCCAACTGGCCCAGGCGTGGGGCACCCGCTTCACGTCCTCGGGCAAGACGGTCTGGACCGAGCAGTCCCTGCCCGGGGAGGAGGACCGACAGTGATGACCGCCGTGGCTCCGCCCGCGGACGGTGCAACCCTGTCGCAACCTCCGTGCTGCTTGTCTGGATCCCGGGCCAGGACCTGTCCGACAGCGCCGGGCCCCGGCTTCTGCTTCCGGTGCGGCGAAGGGCGGCGACGATGTATGACGATGCATGAGGAGACCCCGCGTGTCGAGCTCACACCCGCGGCGGCCGAACTGGTGCGGCGGCTGAGCGGGGCGCACGGGCCGCTGATGTTCCACCAGTCGGGCGGCTGCTGCGACGGCAGCGCGCCCATGTGCTACCCGGAGGGCGAGTTCCGTACCGGCGGCTCGGACGTGCTGCTCGCGGAGCTGGAGGTGGAGGGGGTGGACCGGCCGGTGACGTTCTGGATGTCGCGCAGCCAGTACGAGGTGTGGAGCCACACCCGGCTGATCGTCGACGTGGTGCCCGGCCGGGGCAGCGGTTTCTCCCTGGAGGCGCCCGAAGGGGTGCGTTTCCTCGTCCGTTCCCGCGTGGTCGGCGCCTGAGCCCCGCGCGGGACACCGCGTCAGGGATGCAGGTTGCCGACGATCTGGGCCGTGGCCGCCAGGCCCTCGTGGATGGTGGCCGCCATGCTCGTACCGGCCAGGAAGAAGCCGAGCAGCACGCAGACCAGGGCGTGCGAGAACTTCAGGGCGCCGTTGCGCACGAAGATCACCGCGATGATCAGGAACAGCAGCACCACAGAGATGGAAACAATCACCGTCAGCCTCCTCCGCCGCGCCCGCATCGCGGCTTTCGGCCGCAAGTGTGGCGCAGCGGAGGGTTCGGCCGGGCGGCAGACGTGTCCTCCGAACGTGTGGTTCTGACGAGTGCCCCGAGTACGTCAGGGGGCCTGGAGGTCGACCAGTGCGGCCAGCTCCTCGCGGTGGGCGCCCGCCGTGCCGTAGGCGAGGGAGTCGGCCTTGGCCCGCTTGAGGCGGAGGTGGACCGGGTGCTCCCAGGTCATGCCGATGCCGCCGTGCAGCTGCAGCGCCTCCTCGGCCGCGTGGACGGCGACGGGGGCCGCGTAGGCCTGGGCGACGGCGACCGCCACGTCG
This sequence comes from Streptomyces sp. NTH33, assembly GCF_003236365.1. Taxonomy (GTDB): domain Bacteria; phylum Actinomycetota; class Actinomycetes; order Streptomycetales; family Streptomycetaceae; genus Streptomyces. The sequence goes on along the minus strand of NZ_POTZ01000024.1, from coordinate 22,344 downwards.
GCGTCCTCGCCCCGGGCCAGCGCGTCGGCCGCGCTCCGGGCGGCGGCGCGGAGGTGGACGACCTGGAGCCACAGCTGGGCGAGCCGGTGCTTGAGCGCCTGGAAGCCGCCGACGGGCCGGTTGAACTGCTTGCGCTCCTTCAGATAGCGCACGGTCTCGGTCAACGACCGCTCGGCGAGGCCGAGTTGCTCGGAGGCGAGCAGTCCGGCCCCGGCGCGCAGGGCCCGGCGTACGGCGGGCTCGGCGTCGCCCAGCCGGCGTCCCGGGGCGCCCTCGAGGACGACCGTCGCCACGGGCCGGGTCAGGTCCAGGGACACCTGCGGTGCGACGGTCACCGCGTCCGCCCCGACGGCGTACAGCCCGCCGTCCTCGGCCGGCACCAGCAGGACATCGGCCACGGCGGCGTCCGCGATGCCGGTCAGCTTCCCGTGCAGGCGCCCGCCTTCGACGCGTACGGCGCGGAAGGCGCCGCCCGGTGCGGTGTGCAGCCCGACGGCCAGGGCGCCGATCGACCGGCCGGACGCCAGGTCGGCCGGCAGCCCGGCGGCCTCCTCGCCCGCGCAGGCCAGCAGCGCCTCGGTGGCGACCACGGCGCTCGTGAGGTACGGGACGGGGGCCACGGCCCGGCCCAGCTCCTCCAGGACCACGGCCGCCTCGCGGTGGGTGGCACCCTGGCCGCCCCGCTCCTCGGGCACCAGCAGCCCGGCCACGCCCATGTCCTCGGCGAGCGACTTCCACAGCGCGAGGTCGTGCGGCTCGTCCGACTCCATGCGCGCGATCACGCCCGCCGGGCCGCAGTGGTCGGTGAGCAGGTCCCGGACGGCGGCGCGCAGCGCCTCTTCCTCCTCCGAGTAGAGAAGATCCGTCATTTGGCCAGGTCCTTCCACGCGACGTCCTTGTCGGTGCGCGGCTCGGCGGGCAGGCCCAGGACGCGCTCGGCGACGATGTTCAGCAGAACCTCGCTGGTCCCGCCCTCGATGCTGTTGCCCTTGGAGCGCAGGTAGCGGTAGCCGGCGTCGCGACCGGTGAAGTCGACCAGTTCGGGGCGGCGCATGCTCCAGTCGTCGTACAACAGTCCTTCCTCACCGCGCAGTTCGACCTCCAGGCCGCTGATCTCCTGGTTGAGGCGGGCGAAGGCGAGCTTCATGCCGGAGCCCTCGGGGCCGGGCTGGCCGGCGACGAGCTGCTGGCGCAGGCGTTCGCCGGTGAGGCGGACGACCTCGGCCTCCACCCACAGCTTCAGCAGTCGCTGGTGCAGGTCGTGGGTGCGCAGTTCCGGGCGTTCGCGCCAGGTCCGCGCGACCGGGCCGATCATGCCGCCCTCGCGGGGCAGCCGCATGCCGCCGATGGACACGCGCTCGTTCATGAGGGTGGTCCGCGCGACCCGCCAGCCGTCGCCGACCTCGCCGAGGCGGCGGGAGTCGGGGATGCGGACGCCGGTCAGGAAGACCTCGTTGAACTCGGCCTCCCCGGTGATCTGGCGCAGCGGCCGGACCTCGACGCCGGGGTCGGTCATGTCGCAGATGAAGTACGTGATGCCCTGGTGCTTGGGCACGTCCGGGTCGGTGCGGGCGATGAGGATGGCCCAGCGGGCGAGGTGGGCGCTGGAGGTCCACACCTTCTGCCCGTCGACCACCCAGTGTCCCCCACTCTCGGCTGCGCTCGAGCGGGAGGTGCCCCCGCCGTCCCGCACGGCCCGGGTGCCCAGGGCGGCCAGGTCGGATCCGGCACCGGGCTCGCTGAACAGCTGGCACCAGACCTCCTCCCCGGTCCACAGGGGCCGCAGAAAGCGCCGCTTCTGCTCCTCGGTGCCGTGGCGCAGGATGGTCGGGGCGGCCATGCCGAGGCCGATGCCGATGCGGCGCGGGTCGTTGTCGGGGGCGCCCGCGGCCTCCAGCTCGGCGTCCACGACGGCCTGGAGGGAGCGGGGGGCGCCGAGGCCGCCGAGGCCCTCGGGGTAGTGCACCCAGGCGAGTCCGGCGTCGAAGCGGGCCTCGAGGAAGTCGAGGCGGTCCGTTGTGGCGGGCGGGTGCGCGGCCAGCAGGTCGCGGGTGCGGCGGCGCAGTCCGGCCGCGTCGACGGGGCTGCCGGTCATGCGGCGGCTCCGTTCTCCGGCGAGGGCACCACGACGACACGGCCGGTGGTGACACCGTCGGCGACCCGCTGCACGGCGGCCGCCGCCCCGCCCAGCGGCACCCGCTCGCTCACCAGCGGCCTGATCGCGCCCCGGGCGGCCAGCTCGGTGAGCTGCTCGTGGCAGTGCCGGACCAGCTTGGGGTTCTTGGTGTTGTACAGGCCCCAGTGCAGGCCGAGGATCGCGTAGTTCTTGACGAGGGCGTGGTTGAGCGCCGGGCTCGGGATGGACCCGCTCGCGAAGCCCACGACCACGATCCGGCCCTCGAAGGCGACGACCTTGGCGGACTGGGCGTACGCCCCGCCGCCGACCGGGTCGTAGATCACGTCGGCGCCCCGGCCGCCGGTGACCTCCTTGACGGCGGCGACGACGTCCTCGCCGCGCCGGTCCACGACGACGTCGCAGCCCAGCTCCCGGGCCACGGCGGCCTTCTCCGCGCCGCCGACGACACCGATGACCCTGGCACCGGCTGCCCTGCCGAGCTGCACGGCCGCGCTGCCGACCCCGCCGGCGGCGGCGTGCACGAGCAGCGTCTCGCCGGCCTCCAGGCGGGCCCGGCGGTGCAGGCCGAACCAGCCCGTCTGGTAGCCGATGTGCAGGGCCGCGGCCTCGGCGTCGTCCAGCGTGTCCGGGGCGGGCAGGAGGGCGGCGGCGTCGGCGACGGCGTACTCGGCGAAACCGCCGTACGGCAGCGCCGGGTTGGCGATCACCCGGCGCCCGTCCCCGGTCTCGCCGCAGATCTCCACGCCCGGTGTGAAGGGCAGCGGCGGCCGGACCTGGTACTGGCCCCGGCACAGCAGCGCGTCGGGGAAGTTGACGTTGGCGGCACGCACCTTGAGCAGGACCTGGCCGTCGCCGGGGGTGGGCGGCTCGGTCTCCTCCAGGCGCATCACCTCGCTCGGCTCGCCGTTCTCGTGCACTCGCCATGCCTGCATGCGCCGCCTCCAGGGACTGCGTCGTCGGACCGGTCGACCGCATACTAAGCGGTCGCTTGCCGATCGGGGAACACCGGAAGTCAGCCGTCCTCACCACGACGCGCCCGCCGTGACGGCCGCGCCCGTACGTGCATCCGCTCGCCCTGCGGCCCGAACAGGCTCAGGAACTCCACCGGTCCCTCCCCCGTCGACCCGAACCAGTGCGGCACGCGCGTGTCGAACTCGGCCGCCTCGCCCGCGGTCAGCACGAGGTCGTGCTCGCCCAGCACCAGCCGGAGCCTCCCGGACAGCACGTACAGCCACTCGTATCCCTCGTGGGTCCGCGGGTCCGGCGCCGGCCTGCGCCGCGGCTCGAGCACCTTGAACGCCTGCAGGCCGCCCGGCCGGCGGGTCAGCGGCCAGTGGGTGCGCCCGCCGTGCACGACCGGTTCCACCCGCACCCGCGGGTCGCCGACCGGCGGGGCGCCGACCAGCTCGTCCAGGGGCACCTGATGGGCCTGCGCGATCGGCAGCAGCAGCTCCAGGCTGGGCTTGCGCAGGCCCGACTCCAGCCGCGAGAGGGTGCTGACGGAGATCCCGGTCGCCTCGGAGAGCGCGGCGAGCGTGACCTCCCGCTCCTTCCGGATCCGACGCAGCCGCGGACCCACGTCGGCCAGTACATCCTCGGTGGTCATGCGCTCATTGCAGGATCGGCAAGTTCATTTGTCAATGCGGCATCGCCCGGGCGACCTTCACGGTGGAGGTGGTCACCATGACCGAGAACAAGAGCACCGGGAGCAAGAGCGAGGGATACGAGGCCGTCGTCGTCGGAGGCGGCGCGGCCGGACTCTCCGCCGCGCTGGTCCTCGGCCGGGCCCGGCGGCGCACGCTGCTCGTCGACGCGGGCGAGCCGCGCAACGCGCCCGCCGCGCACATGCAGGGATTCCTGTCCCGGGACGGGATGCCCCCGGCCGAGTTCCTCGCCGCCGGCCGCGAGGAGGTCGCGCGCTACGGCGTCGAGCTGGTCCGGGACCGGGCGGTGGACGCCGTGCGGGACGCCGACGGGGAGTTCGGCGTGACCCTGGCGGGAGGGCGCACCCTGCGTGCCCGGCACCTGGTCGTCGCCACCGGCCTGAAGGACGAGCTCCCGACGGTCCCGGGTCTCGCCGAACGCTTCGGCCGGGACGTGCTGCACTGCCCGTACTGCCACGGCTGGGAGGTCCGCGACCGGGCCTTCGGCGTGCTCGCCGCCGGCCCGCAGAGTGTCCACCAGGCGCTGATGGTGACCCAGTGGTCCAAGGACGTGACCTTCTTCCTGCACGAGCTCACCGAGGCGGAGCTGTCCGACGACGACCGGCGCAGGCTCGCGGCGGCCGGGGTCCGCGTGGTGCCCGGCCGGGTGGCGGAAGTGGTCGTCGAGGCCGACCGGCTGACCGGGGTCCGGCTCGCTGGGGACATCCCCTCCGGGGGAGGCACGGCACACGCCCGCGAGGTGCTGTTCGTCGCGCCCCGCGCCGTCCCGCGGACCGGTCTCCTGCGGCGGCTGGGCGCCGAACTGCGCGAGACACCGTTCGGGGCGTACCCCGTGATCGACGAACGGGGCCTGACGACCGTGCCCGGCCTGTGGGCGGCAGGGAACGCGAGCGGCTTCGCCGAGCAGGTGATCAACGCGGCGAGCCGCGGCTACCGGGCCGGTGCGGCGGTCAACGGCGAGCTGCTGTTCGCCGACCTCGACGCGGCCGTCGCGACGGGCGGTACCGCCCGGGTGTAGGACGCCGCCTTCCGGTGCACCCTGACCGCATGTTGCTCGCCCGGTTGGCCCAGGTGTCGCGGGAGGTCGCGGCCACTTCGGCGCGGTCGGAGAAGACCGCCCTGCTCGCGGAGCTGTTCCGGGAGGCGGAGGCGGACGACGTGCCGATCGTCATTCCGTACCTGGCCGGGCGGCTGCCGCAGGGACGGCTGGGCGTGGGGTGGAAGGTGCTGGGCCGCGGGGTCCCGCCCGCCCCCGCGCCCTCCCTGACCGTGCGCGAGGTGGACCTCCGGCTGAGCGGGCTCGGCACGGTGTCCGGGCCCGGAGCGCAGGCGGAACGGTCGCGGATCATCGGCGAGTTGATGGGCGCGGCGACCGAGGACGAGCAGCGGTTCCTGCGGGGGCTGCTCACCGGGGAGGTCCGGCAGGGCGCGCTGGACGCCATCGCCGTGGAGGGGCTGGCCCGGGCGACGGGTGCGCCGCCGGCGGACGTGCGGCGGGCGGTGATGCTGGCCGGGTCGCTGCGGGCGGTGGCGCGGGCGCTGCTCGCGGACGGCCCGTCGGCGCTGGAGCGTTTCCGGCTCACCGTCGGCCGCCCGGTGCTGCCGATGCTGGCGCACAGCGCCTCCTCGGTGGCCGAGGCGGTCGACAGGCTGGGCGCCTGCGCCGTCGAGGAGAAGCTGGACGGCATCCGCGTCCAGGTCCACCGGGACGGCGGCACCGTACGGATCCACACCCGCACCCTCGACGACATCACCGGCCGGCTGCCCGAAGTGACCGCCGCCGCCCTGGGCTTGGCGGGCGAGCGGTTCGTCCTGGACGGCGAGGTCATCTCCTTCGGGGCGGACGGGCGGCCGCGGTCGTTCCAGGAGACCGCCGGGCGCGTCGGCTCCCGGGTGGACGTGGCCGCGGCCGCCGAGGCGGTCCCCGTCTCCCCCGTCTTCTTCGACGTGCTGTCGGCCGGCGACCGCGATCTGCTCGACCTGCCGCTGACCGAGCGGCACGCCGAGCTGGCCCGGCTGGTCCCGGAGCCGATGCGGGTCCGGCGCACCGTGCTGTCCGAACCGGAGGACGTGGCCGAGGCGGAGCGGTTCCTCGCCGAGACGCTGGCGCGCGGCCACGAGGGTGTCGTCGTCAAGGCCCTCGACGCCCCCTACAGCGCGGGCCGGCGCGGCGCGTCCTGGCTGAAGGTCAAACCCGTGCACACCCTGGACATGGTGGTCCTGGCCGCCGAGTGGGGCCACGGCCGCCGCACCGGCAGACTGTCCAACCTGCACCTGGGTGCCCGCACCGCCGACGGCGGCTTCGTCATGCTGGGCAAGACCTTCAAGGGCATGACGGACGCGATGCTGGCCTGGCAGACCGAGCGGCTGCGCCGGCTGGCCGTCGAGGAGAAGGGGTGGGGGGTGACCGTACGCCCGGAGCTCGTCGTCGAGATCGCCTACGACGGCCTGCAGCGCTCCTCCCGCTATCCGGCGGGCGTCACCCTCCGCTTCGCCAGGGTCGTGCGCTACCGGGAGGACAAGCGCCCCGAGGAGGCGGACACCGTTCAGACACTGCTGGCCGCGCATCCGGAGGTGGGGCCGTGACGGACCGGCGGGGGAGGCGGAGCGCGGGTCTGCTGCTGTTCCGGCGCGCCGACGACGGCCTTCAGGTCCTGCTCGGCCACATGGGCGGCCCGCTGTGGGCCCGGCGGGAGGCCGGCGCCTGGACCGTGCCCAAGGGCGAGTACGCCCCGGACGAACCCGCCTGGGAGGCCGCCCGCCGCGAGTTCCAGGAGGAGCTGGGGCTGGAGCCGCCCGACGGCGAGGCGGTGCCGCTGGGCGAGGTCCGGCAGGCGAACGGCAAGACCGTCACGGTCTGGGCGGTGGAGGCCGACCTCGACCCGGCGGCGATCAGCCCCGGCACGTTCCTGATGGAGTGGCCGCCGCGGTCCGGGCGGACGCGGGAGTTCCCGGAGCTCGACCGCGTGGCGTGGCTCGGTCTGGACCGAGCCCGCGAGGTGATCGTCAGGGCCCAGGCCGCGTTTCTCGACCGGCTGGCTGAGCACTCGCTCTGAGGAGGCCCTCACGCGTTGCGGCGGGCACCGCGGCGCGCGAAGGTCGAAACACAGCCCGTTCCAGGGGAGGTCAGCCATGTCCATTGCCACGGTGAACCCGGCCAACGGCGAGACGCTCAAGACGTACGAGGCCATGGGCGAGGAGGAGCTCGAGCGTCGGCTCCAGCTCGCCCGGGCCACGTTCCGCACGTACCGGACGACGGCCTTCGCCGAGCGGGCCCGGCTGATGAACAGGGCCGCCGATCTCCTCGACGAGGACCAGGAGGAGATCGCCCGTGTCATGACCACGGAGATGGGGAAGCCGGTCAAGCAGGCCCGCGCGGAGGCCGCGAAGTGCGCCAAGGCGATGCGCTGGTACGCCGGGCACGCCGAGGAACTGCTCGCGGACGAGGAGCCCGCCGCCGCCGACGTGAAGGACTCCGGGGCCTCCCGGGCCCTGGTGCGCTACCGGCCGCTCGGTCCGGTACTGGCGGTGATGCCGTGGAACTTCCCGCTGTGGCAGGTGATCCGGTTCGCGGCTCCCGCGCTGATGGCCGGCAACGTCGGCCTGCTCAAGCACGCCTCCAACGTGCCGCAGACCGCCCTGTACCTGGAGGACCTGTTCCACCGGGCGGGCTTCGCCGAGGGCTGTTTCCAGACCCTGCTCGTCGGCTCCGGCGCGGTCGACGACATCCTGCGCGACGAGCGCGTGAAGGCGGCCACGCTGACCGGCAGCGAGCCGGCGGGGCGGGCGGTGGCGTCCACCGCCGGGGAGATGGTCAAGAAGACGGTGCTGGAGCTGGGCGGCAGCGACCCGTTCGTCGTGATGCCCTCCGCCGACCTCGACCGGGCCGCCGAGGTCGCGGTGACCGCACGGGTGCAGAACAACGGGCAGTCGTGCATCGCCGCCAAGCGGTTCATCGTGCACACGGACGTCTACGACGCCTTCGCCGAGCGGTTCGTGGCCGGCATGAGGGCGCTGAAGGTCGGCGATCCGATGCGGGAGGACACCGAGGTGGGGCCGCTGTCCAGCGAGCGCGGCCGGGCGGATCTGGAGGAGCTGGTCGACGACGCCAGGCGCGGCGGGGCGAGCGTGCTGTGCGGTGGCGAACGGCCCGACGGGCCCGGTTGGTACTACCCGCCGACCGTACTGGCGGGCATCACCCGCGAGATGCGCATCCACCGCGAGGAGGCCTTCGGACCGGTGGCCACGCTGTACCGGGCGGCCGACCTGGACGAGGCCGTGCTGATCGCCAACGACTCGCTGTTCGGACTGAGTTCGAACGTCTGGACGCGGGACGAGAGCGAGGTCGACCGGTTCGTACGGGACCTGGAGGCGGGCGGGGTGTACGTCAACGGGATGACCGCCTCGCACCCGGCGTTCCCCTTCGGCGGGGTGAAGCGGTCGGGGTACGGGCGTGAGCTGTCCGGGCACGGAATCCGCGAGTTCTGCAACATCACCACCGTATGGCACGGGGCGTGAGGGTTCCGCGGCTACGATCACCTTTGTGAACCGCGAAGTGACTCTGCCTCTGATCGTCGACGACTGCGGCACGTTGCAGGTGGCCGCGGCCGACGTGAGCAAGCTGCTGCGGACGGTCGGCGGCCGATGGCTGCGTCTGGTGGAGGCCGGCCAGGAGGGTCTCGACGAGGACACGGTCGCCGCCCTGACCATCGAACTGGCCAAGCTGGCCGACCGTATCGATGTCGCCTGCATCGCCCACAGCAGCGGCGCGGCGCCTTCCGGCTGACCGGAGGAATCCGCCCCGGCGACGCGTTGCCGGGCGCCCCGGTCCGTTGCGCGGCCGGTCACGCGGCACACGCGGCCGGGCGCCCCGGTCCGTTGCGCGGGCCGGTCACGCGGCACACGCGGCCGGGCGCCCGCCCGAAGGCCGGTCCGCTCCCTCCATGAAGTGCCTTCCGACCAGCGGTTTTCTGCTCGGCCGGGGCGGCGCCGCCGGTGGTGCGGGGGACGTGTGGGGCTTACTCGCCGTCGCCGGATTGGAGTAGTCCACCGAGAGATCACCGCCTCTTTCGGGCGATCGTGGGTGGACCACCCTTCTGGGTGCACCACCCTCTGACCGGGGGGCTACCGGCCTTCCGGAAGGCGAAAGCAGGCACGGCTCATGGCGACTTTGTGCAGACCTTCGGTGTCCGTTCCAGAGCACGTGATCACGATGGAGGAAACGCTGGAGCTCGCACGCTCCCGCCACGCGGACCACCCGCAACTCCCGCTGGCCCTCCGGCTGATCGAGAACACCGGCGTGCGCACCCGGCACATCGTGCAACCCATCGAGGAGACCCTCAAGCATCCCGGCTTCGAGCAGCGCAACAAGCTCTACGAGCAGGAGGCCAAGGCCAGGGTCCCCGAGGTCGTCCGGCACGCGCTCGACGACGCCGGACTCCTGTCCTCCGACATCGATGTCATCATCTACGTCTCGTGCACGGGCTTCATGATGCCCTCGCTCACGGCGTGGATGATCAACGAGATGGGCTTCGACTCGACCACCCGCCAGCTGCCCATAGCCCAGCTGGGCTGTGCGGCCGGCGGCGCGGCGATCAACCGGGCCCACGACTTCTGCACGGCCTACCCGGACGCCAACGCGCTCATCGTGGCCTGCGAGTTCTGCTCGCTGTGCTACCAGCCCACCGACCTCGGCGTCGGTTCCCTGCTCTCCAACGGCCTGTTCGGCGACGGCATCGCCGCCGCCGTGGTCCGCGGCACCGGCGGCACCGGCGTCCGGCTGGAGCGCAACGGCTCGTACCTGATACCCGAGACCGAGGAGTGGATCGCGTACGACGTCCGGGAGACCGGCTTCCACTTCCTGCTGGACAAACGGGTGCCCACCACCATGGAGCCGCTCGCCCCGGCCCTGCGGGACCTGGCTGGAGTGCACGGCTGGGACGCGTCCGACCTGGACTTCTACGTCATCCACGCGGGCGGCCCCCGCATTCTGGACGACCTCAGCAAGTTCCTGGACGTCGAGCCGCACGCGTTCCGGTTCAGCCGGGCCACGCTCACCGAGTACGGCAACATCGCCAGCGCCGTCGTCCTGGACGCGCTGCGCCGGCTGTTCGACGAGGGCGCCCCCGAGGACCGGGCGCGCGGGCTGCTCGCCGGGTTCGGCCCCGGCATCACCGCCGAGATGTCGCTCGGCAGCTGGCAGATCGGGGCCGGGGCATGACCGAGGAGACGCTCACCGAGACACTGCCCCCGGTGCGGCGCCGGTCCACGCCCGACCCGGCCGGCGTCGACTTCGACCCGGTCCTGGCCGGTCTGATGGCAAAGAGCCCGGTCACCCGCGTCGAGTCGCCCGACGGCGAGGGCCGGGCGTGGCTGGTGACCCGTATGGACGACGTGCGAACGGTCACCGACGACCCCCGGTTCAGCCGCGCGGCGGCCATGGACCGCCAGGTCACCGGCCCGGCCCCGCACTCCGCGCCGACCCGCGACGCGGTCGGCCTCCTGGACCCGCCCGACCACACCCGGCTGCGCCGCTCGGTCGCCCCCGCCTTCACCGCGCACGGTGTCGAGCGGGTACGGGAGAGCTCCCGGCGGATGCTGGACGAACTGGTCGGTGATCTCCTCCGAGGCGGCCCGCCCGCCGATCTCACACGTGCGGTGCTCAGCCCGTTCCCGATCGCGGTGATCTGCGAGCTGATGGGGGTGCCGCCCGCCGACCGGCACGGCGTGCACGCCTGGACCCGGCTGATCCTGTCCTCCCCGCACGGCGCCGACGCCCGCGAGCAGGCCGGGGAGGAGATGGGCGCGTACTTCGCCGAGCTCATCGACGCGCGGGTGGAGAGCACCGGTGAGGACGTCGCCTCGCTCCTCGGCGCGGCCGTGGGACGCCGGGAGATCACCCTGCGGGAGGCCGTGGGTCTCGCGGTGCTCCTGCAGACCGGCGGCGAGGCGGTCACCCACCTCGGCGGGCAGATGTTCTACGTCCTGCTCACCCGCCCCGAGCTGGCCGAACGGCTGCGCCGTGAGCCGGGGATCCGCCCGCGGGCCGTCGACGAACTGCTGCGCTGGATTCCGCACCACAACGCGGTCGGGCTGTCCCGGACCGCTCTGGAGGACGTGGAGGTCGGGGGCGTACGGATGCGTGCCGGCGACGCCGTCCACGTGTCGTACCTCGCCGCCAACCGCGACCCGGACGTCTTCCCGGACCCCGAGTCGATCGACTTCTCGCGCAGTCCGAACCCGCACGTGGCGTTCGGCTCCGGCCCGCACCGCTGCCCGGGCGGCCGGTTGGCCCGGCTGGAGTCGGAGCTGCTGCTCGACGCCCTGCTGGACCGGGTGCCGGGGCTGAGGCTCGCGGTGCCGGCGGATCAGGTGCCCTTCAGGAAGGGCGCTTCGGTCCGCGGGCCCGAGGCCCTGCCCGTGACGTGGTGAGCCCGCCATGACCACGGAGGGACTGCTCGTGCCGCCGGGCCACGGGCGCGTCGTCGAAACGCCGGCCCAGCGCGTGACGTTCAAGGTCACCGGCTCGCACTCGCGGGTGGCCTCCACCTTCGAGGTGGAGGTCCCGCCCGGCTTCGACGTGGGCGCCCATGTGCACACGCGCAGCGAGGAGTTGTTCTACGTGCTCGAGGGCGAGCTGGACGTGCTCGCCTTCGAGCCGCGGATCCGGACCCCCGACCACTGGCAGAAGTGGGAGTCCGGCTCCGGCAACCGCGTGGTGCGGGCGACCCCGGGTACGGTCATCGTCGTGCCCCCGGGCTGCCCGCACGCGTTCGCCAACCCGACCGACTCCCCGGCGAAGATGTTCTTCCAGGCCTCCCCGCCCCCGGACCACGAGCGCTACTTCGAGGAACTGCTCGACATCCTGGGCGACGGAGGCCCGCCGGACCACGAGGCCATCGAAGCACTGCGCAAGCGCTACGACATCGAGCAGCTGACGCCGCTCAGGCACCGCTGACGCCGTCAGCGGATCGGCATCCCCGAGATCGTCCGGGAGATCACCAGCCGCTGGATCTCACTCGTGCCCTCGAAGATCGTGTAGATCGCCGCGTCGCGGTGCATCCGCTCCACCGGGTACTCCCTGGTGTAGCCGTTGCCGCCCAGGATCTGGATCGCCTGGGCGGTGACCTTCTTCGCGGTCTCGCTGGCGAACAGCTTGGACATCGAGCCCTCGGCGGCGGTGAACGGCCTGCCGTTGACCGCCATCCAGGAGGCGCGCCAGACCAGCAGGCGGGCGGCGTCGACCTGAGTGCGCATGTCGGCGAGCTGGAAGGCGACGCCCTGGTTGTCGATGATCGGCCGGCCGAACTGCTCGCGGGTCATGGCGTAGTCGAGGGCGACCTCGTACGCGGCCCGGGCGGTGCCCACCGCCATCGCGCCGACGGCCGGACGGGACGCCTCGAAGGTGGCCATCGCCGCGTTCTTGACGCGGTCGCCACCCTTCTGGGCCTTCTCCCGGGCCCGGGCCAGGCGCTCGTCGAGCTTCTCCTTGCCGCCGAGCAGGCAGGAGCCGGGGACGCGCACGCCGTCCAGGATCACCTCGGCGGTGTGCGAGGCGCGGATGCCGTGCTTCTTGAACTTCTGGCCCTGGGACAGCCCCGGCGTGTTCGGCGGAACGACGAAGGAGGCGTGGCCCTTGGAGCCGAGCTCCGGGTCGACGGAGGCGACGACCACGTGCACGTTGGCGATGCCGCCGTTGGTCGCCCAGGTCTTGGTGCCGTTGATCACCCACTCGTCCTTGGCCTCGTCGTACACCGCGCGGGTGCGCAGGGAGGCCACGTCGGAACCGGCGTCGGGCTCGGAGGAGCAGAACGCGGCGACCTTGACGTCGCTCGCGTCGCCGTACATCTGGGGGATCCAGGTGCCGATCTGCTCCTCGGTGCCGTTGGCGAGGACGCCGACCGCGGCCAGGCCGGTGCCGACGATGGACAGGGCGATGCCGGCGTCGCCCCAGAACAGCTCCTCCATGGCCATGGGGATGCCGAGGCCGGTGGAGTCGAAGTACTGCTGGGCGTAGAAGTCGAGGGAGTAGATGCCGACCTTCGCGGCCTCCTGGATGACCGGCCAGGGCGTCTCCTCGCGCTCGTCCCATTCGGCGGCCGCGGGCCGGATCACGTCGGCCGCGAAGCCGTGCAGCCAGTCCCGGACCTCCTTCTGTTCGTCGTTGAGCTCCATGGTGAACTCGGCCATGTCCCCTCCAGCGGCGCACACGCGTGTTACTTGCGGTAACCCTACTGTGTCGCCCACCGGTGGAGGAAGTCGGCTTCCGGCGACTCCTCGGCAGCCCGTTCGATCTTTTGGGCACGGTCAGTGTTAGTTTGCGCAGGCGTCACCGAATCAGCACGGGTGGGGAGAGCTCATGGACACCACGCAGCGGACCGGTCAGCAGCGGTCCGCCGACCGCCGACGGCGCGAGCTGCTGGAGGCCGCCGACCGGGTGGTGCTGCGCGACGGCCCGCAGGCATCGATGAACGCCATCGCCGCCGAGGCCGGCATCACCAAGCCGATCCTCTACCGCCACTTCGGCGACAAGGGCGGGCTGTACGCCGCCCTCGCCAAGCGGCACACCGACGCCCTGCTCGACTCGCTGCGGGCCGCGCTGGACGCCCCCGCGGACCGACGCGAGCGGGTGGAGGCCACGCTGGACACCTACCTCGCGGCCATCGAGGCCCGTCCGCAGGTCTACCGGTTCCTGATGCACCCGGCGGAGGGCGGTCAGGGCGGCGACCAGGGCTTCGACGTCGGCAGGCACTCCGCCCCGCTGCTGCGCCGCATGGGCGAGGAACTGGCCCAGGTCGTCGAGGAGCGGCTGGACCTCGGCCCGGGCAGCCAGCAGCTGGCCCGTGTGTGGGGGCACGGCATCGTCGGCATGATGCACGCGGCCGGTGACTGGTGGCTGGGTGAGCGCCCCTGCTCCCGCGCGGAGCTGGTGCGCAGCCTGGCGGACCTGTTGTGGGGCCGGCTGGCGGCGGCCGGGGACAAAGTGGGCGGCCCGGGCTTCTAGGCCTTCCCGGCGCCCTTCCGGTCCGTGCGGTTCCAGGGCGCCTTCGCCGCCTGTCTCAGCGCCCTGCGTCTGCGCCACCCCGTGAGGTGGTCCACGTACAGGCGCCCCTGGAGGTGGTCGCACTCGTGCTGCAGGCACCGGGCGAAGAACCCCGTCCCGTGCACGGTGACCGGCTCCCCGGTCACCGTGAAACCCTCGACGACCGCGTGGTCGTAGCGCTCCGTCCCCGCCTCCAGGCCCGGCAGGGACAGGCAGCCCTCCGGGCCGCGGACCCGCACGCCGTCCGCCTCCACCAGCCGCGGGTTCACCACATGGCCCAGGTGGCGCACGTCCTCGTCGTCCGGGCAGTCGTACACGAACACGCGCAGGGACTCCCCCACCTGATTGGCGGCCAGGCCCACGCCCCGTGCCTCGTACATCGTGGCGAACAGGTCCTCCACCAGCCGGGACAGCGCGGGGCCGAAGTCGGTGACCTCGGCGCAGGGCGCGTCGAGGGCGGGGTCGCCGAGCAGGGTGAGGGGCCGGACGCGTCCGCGGGCGCCGGGGATCGAGCCGTGTCGCATGGCGGCAAGGGTACGGTTCCCTCGGCCCGTGCCCGCCGCGCAGGCACGGGCCGGGATTCGGGAGCGCCGGTGGATCTCGATAGGCTGAGGCCCCCACCACGTTGCCGGATGACTCAGGCGCGGCGCGTACGCAAGGAGGATCGAGGACTGATGGCAGGCAACTCGGACCCGCTCACGCCGCGGGCCAAGCTGGCCGTGACCGCGGGCAAGGCGGTCGCCGCGGCATCGCGTGCCGCGGGTCGCGGCAGCGGTTCGGTGATCGGGGGCCGGGTGGCCCTCAAGCTCGACCCCGACCTGCTCGGCCGGCTCGCCCAGCACCTGGACGTGATCCTGGTCTCGGCGACCAACGGCAAGACCACGACCACCCGGCTCATCGCCGAGGCCCTGCGGGCCGCGGGCCCGGTCGTCTCCAACGCCCTCGGCGCCAACATGCCCGCGGGCATCACCTCGGCGCTGGCGGGCGGCTCGGACGCCAAGTTCGGCGTGATAGAGGTCGACGAGAAGTACCTCGCGGGCGTGGCCCGGGACACCGCCCCCAGGTGCATCGCGCTGCTCAACCTCTCCCGCGACCAGCTCGACCGCGCCGGCGAGACCCGGATGCTCGCCGAGAACTGGCGCGAGGCCCTGACCGGCTCCAAGGCCGTGATCGTCGCCAACTGCGACGATCCGCTGGTGGTGTGGGCCGCGTCCTCCTCCCCCAATGTGATCTGGGTGGCCGCCGGGCAGATGTGGAAGGACGACGCCTGGTCCTGCCCGTCCTGCGGCGGTGTGATGCAGCGCCCCGGTGACGACTGGTTCTGCGGCGAGTGCGGCTTCCGCCGGCCCGCCCCCAGCTGGGCGCTGAACGGCGACCACGTCCTCGACCCGCACGGCTCCGCCTGGCCGATCCACCTGCAGCTGCCGGGCCGCGCCAACAAGGCCAACGCCGCCTCCTCCGCGGCCGTCGCCGCCGTCTTCGGCGTGCCGCCGCAGGTCGCCCTGGAGCGGATGTACCAGGTGCAGGCGGTCGCCGGCCGCTACGACGTCGTGCAGTTCCAGGGCCGCGACCTGCGGCTGCTGCTGGCGAAGAACCCGGCCGGCTGGCTGGAGACCTTCTCCCTGATCGACCCGCCGCCCGCGCCCGTCATCCTGTCGGTGAACGCCCGCAGCGCCGACGGCACCGACACCTCCTGGCTGTGGGACGTCGACTACACCCGCCTGACCGGCCACCCGCTCTTCGTGCTCGGCGAACGGAAGCTGGACCTCGCGGTGCGCCTGGAGGTCGCCGGCCAGCAGTTCCAGGTCTGCGACGACCTCGACCAGGCCCTCCAGCAGGCACCGCCCGGCCGGATCGAGGTCATCGCCAACTACACCGCGTTCCAGGACCTGCGCCGCCGCGTCGGCAACTGACCCCTAAGGACGAGCACTTCATGAGCGACAACCAACTGCGGCTGGTGTGGATCTACCCGGACCTGCTGAGCACCTACGGCGACCAGGGCAACGTGCTCGTCGTGGAGCGCCGGGCCCGGCAGCGCGGCCTGGACGTGGCCCGCCTGGACGTGCGCAGCGACCAGCCCATCCCGACCTCCGGCGACATCTATCTGATCGGAGGCGGCGAGGACCGGCCGCAGCGGCTCGCGGCGGAGCGGCTGCGCCGTGACGGCGGTCTGACCCGGGCCGTGGAGAACGGCGCGATCGTCTTCTCGGTCTGCGCCGGCTACCAGATCCTCGGCCACGAGTTCATCAACGACCTCGGACAGCGCGAGCCGGGACTGGGCCTGCTCGACGTGGTGTCGGTGCGCGGCGAGGGCGAGCGGTGCGTCGGCGACGTGCTGGGCGACATCGACCCGCGGCTCGGCCTGCCCCCGCTGACCGGGTTCGAGAACCACCAGGGCCTCACCCACCTCGGCTCCACCGCCCGCCCGTTCGCCCAGGTCCGGATCGGCAAGGGCAACGGCACCGGCGACGGCACGGAGGGCGCGTACAACGACACCGTCTTCGGCACGTACATGCACGGTCCGGTGCTGGCCCGCAACCCGCTGGTCGCGGACCTGCTGCTGAAGCTGGCACTCGACGTCAACGCGCTCCCGCCGGTCGACGACAGCTGGTACGAGGCCCTGCGCAACGAGCGCATCGCGGCGGCGCAGCAGCCCGCTTAGGTCCGCCGCGCTCGTGCGTCCACCCGTGCGAGACCTGTGCGGGAACGGTTCTTCCGGCGCCCCGGCGGACCGCGCGCACCGGCCCGCCGGTACGGCGCGAGCAGCCCGTCTGACGGGCCGTCCGCACAGGTGAGCGGCCCTGTCCAGCAGGCGGACGGACGGTTCGGCCCCGCCCCCGGGTACCGCTAGGGTGGCGGGGACCGAGCCGGACAGCGCGGTCCGGTCCCGTGCCCACGTGGAGAAGGTTGTTCGGGCTATGCGCATTGGTGTCCTCACGTCCGGCGGCGACTGTCCCGGCCTGAACGCCGTCATCCGGTCCGTCGTGCACCGCGCCGTCGTCGACCACGGCGACGAGGTCATCGGCTTCCGCGACGGCTGGAAGGGCCTGCTGGAGTGCGACTACCTCAAGCTGGACCTCGACGCGGTGGGCGGCATCCTGGCCCGCGGCGGCACCATCCTCGGCTCCTCCCGGGTCCGCCCCGAGCACCTGCGGGACGGGGTGGAGCGGGCCAGGGGCCACGTCGAGGAGCTCGGCCTGGACGCGGTCGTCCCGATCGGCGGCGAGGGCACGCTCAAGGCGGCCCGGCTGCTGTCGGACAGCGGTCTGCCGATCGTCGGTGTGCCGAAGACCATCGACAACGACATCGCGGCCACGGACGTCACCTTCGGCTTCGACACGGCCGTGACCGTCGCCACCGAGGCGCTGGACCGGCTGAAGACCACTGCCGAGTCCCACCAGCGCGTGCTGATCGTGGAGGTCATGGGCCGCCACACCGGCTGGATCGCGCTGCAGTCCGGCATGGCGGCCGGCGCCCACGCCGTCGTCGTCCCCGAACGGCCCTTCGACATCGAGGAGCTGGCGAAGAGGGTCGGCGAGCGTTTCGCGGCGGGCAAGCGGTTCGCGATCGTGGTGGCCGCGGAGGGCGCCAAGCCCAGGGCGGGCACCATGGACTTCGACGAGGGCGGCAAGGACGTCTACGGCCACGAGCGGTTCGCCGGCGTCGCCCGGCAGCTCTCGGACGAGCTGGAGCGGCGGCTCGGCAAGGAGGCCCGGCCGGTCATCCTCGGGCACGTCCAGCGCGGCGGCACCCCGACGGCGTACGACCGGGTGCTGGCCACCCGGTTCGGCTGGCATGCCGTGGAGGCCGTGCACCGCGGGGAGTTCGGCCGGATGACGGCGCTGCGCGGCACGGACATCGTGACGGTGCCGCTCGCCGAGGCGGTCGCGACCCTGAAGACGGTACCGGCGGAGCGGTACGCCGAGGCGGAGTGTGTTCTGTAGAACACACGCGTAAGCACAAACCGCCCCCGGTCGCAAGAGCGGCCGGGGGCGGCTCTAGTGTGGGTGCGGACAGACAGCTGTGGACAGACAGCGCACAACCCCACGAAACAGGAGCCGGCTGATGGATCACAGCGGGCACGGCATGATGGATCTGCCGCCGTTCACGCTGGAACGCGGCCTTCAGTGGTCCGCGGACCCCTTCTTTCTCGTCGCCTGCCTGCTCGGGCTCGCGCTGTACGGCTGGGGCGTGGTGCGGCTGCGACGGCGCGGCGACTCCTGGCCGGTGGGCCGGACGGTGGCGTACGTCATCGGTGTGCTGACCGTGGTCCTGGTGATGTGCACCGGGCTGAACGACTACGGCATGGTCATGTTCAGCGTGCACATGGTCCAGCACATGGTCATCAGCATGCTCTCGCCGATCCTGATCCTGCTCGGCGCCCCGGTCACGCTGGCGCTGCGCGCGCTGCCGGTGGTCAAGGGCCGCAAGGGGCCGCGCGAGCTGCTGCTGATGCTGCTGCACAGCCACTACATGCGGGTCATCACCCACCCCCTCTTCACCATCCCGATGTTCATCGCGAGCCTGTACGCGCTGTACTTCACGCCGCTCTTCGACTTCCTGATGGGGTCGAAGACCGGGCACGTCGCGATGATGGTGCACTTCCTCGCGGTGGGCCTGGTCTTCTTCTGGCCGATCATGGGCGTCGACCCGGGCCCGAACCGGTCGGGTTACCTCATGCGGATGCTGCAGCTGTTCGCGGGCATGCCGTTCCACGCGTTCTTCGGCATCGCGCTGATGATGGCGACCGCGCCCATGGTGGAGACCTTCCTGCACCCGCCCGCCTCCCTCGGCATCGACGCCCTGACCGACCAGAACGCGGCCGGCGGCATCGCCTGGGCCTTCAGTGAGATCCCGTCCGTACTGGTGCTGCTCGCCCTGCTCTTCCAGTGGTACGGCTCCGAACAGCGCCAGGCCCGGCGCCAGGACCGCGCCGCGGAGCGTGACGGCGACAAGGAGCTCGAGGCGTACAACGCCTATCTGGCCTCCCTGAACGCCCAGGGGAACTGAACGGGTTCCCTCATTCGGCACCCCTGCCCCGTACCGCCCCGTACTGCTTCGCCGCGGTCCGGGGCACCATGGAGGCAACCGACCATGAGGAGGGTGCCGCGATGCCCGGTTCCACGGACGGCTCCACGAGAGCGATGGGGGTGCTCACCGTGGGCGCCCTCGTCGCGGTGACGGCCTACACGGTGGCGCTCGGCGGCAACGGCTGGCTGTGGTTCGGCTGGGTCGTGCTGGGCCTGATCACACTGAGCATGATCGTCACCCGCGGAACCTGAGGCCCACCCCTATGTGAGCCGTGCCGCCGAGTGCACGCCCGGCTGGTACTTCGGCAGCCGGGCGGTGATCTTCATGCCCGCGCCCGGGGCGGTCTCGATGACCAGCCCGTGGTCGTCGCCGTAGACCTGGCGGAGCCGGTCGTCGACGTTGGACAGCCCGATGCCGCCGGAGGGGCTGTCCTCGCCGGCCAGGATGCGGCGCAGCAGGCCGGGGTCCATGCCGGCGCCGTCGTCCTCGATGACGACCAGGGCCTCGGCGCCGGCGTCCTGTGCGGTGATCCGGATGTGGCAGGTGCCGGTCTTGCCCTCCAGGCCGTGCTTGACGGCGTTCTCCACCAGCGGCTGCAGGCACAGGAACGGCAGGGCGATGGGCAGCACCTCGGGCGCGATCTGCAGGGTGACCGCGAGGCGGTCGCCGAACCGGGCCCGTACGAGCGCCAGATAGTGCTCGATGGCGTGCAGTTCGTCGGCGAGCGTGGTGAAGTCGCCGTGCCTGCGGAAGGAGTAGCGGGTGAAGTCGGCGAACTCCAGCAGCAGCTCGCGGGCGCGCTCGGGGTCGGTGCGGACGAACGAGGCGATCACCGCGAGCGAGTTGAAGACGAAGTGCGGGGAGATCTGCGCGCGCAGGGCCTTGATCTCGGCCTCGATGAGCCGGGTGCGGGAGCGGTCGAGGTCCGCGAGCTCCAGCTGCACGGAGACGAAGCGGGCGACCTCGGCCGCGGCGCGGACCAGGACGGCGGACTCGCGGGGCGCGCAGGCGACGAGGGCGCCGTGCACCCGGTCGTCGACGGTGAGCGGGGCGACGACGGCCCAGCGCACCGGGCAGTCCGGAAGCCGGCAGGTGAGCCGGAAGGCCTCGCCGCGGCCGGTCTCCAGGGGGCCGGTGAGGCGTTCCATGATCTCGCCGCGGTGGTGTGCGCCGACGCCGTCCCAGGCGAGGACCCGGGTGTCGTCCGTGAGGCACAGGGCGTCGGTGCCGAGCAGGGAGCGCAGTCGGCGGGCCGACTTGCGGGCGGTCTCCTCGGTCAGCCCGGCCCGTAGCGGCGGCGCGGCGAGGGAGGCGGTGTGCAGGGTCTGGAAGGTGGCGTGCTCGACGGGGGTGCCGAGTCCGCCGAGGCTCTGCGGCCGGGCGGTGCGCCGGCCGAGCCAGTAGCCGGCGGCGAGCAGCGGCAGCGCGGCCACGCACAGCCCGGCGAGGAACCCGATCACGCCCTCACCTCCGCGCGCAGCTGCTCGGGCAGGTGGAAGCGGGCGAGGACGGCCGCGGTGCCGGCCGGTACCCGGCCCGGTGTGGCCAGGGACACCAGCATCATGGTGAGGAAGCCCAGCGGCACCGACCACAGGGCGGGCCAGGCGAGCAGTGCGTGCAGCGGTCCGGTGCCGGGGAAGCCGGCCATGGTCACGGCGACGGCGACGAGCGCGCCGCCGCCGCCCGCCAGCATCCCGGCGGCCGCGCCGGGCGGGGTGAGCCGCCGCCACCAGATGCCGAGGACGAGCAGCGGGCAGAAGGAGGACGCGGACACCGCGAAGGCGAGCCCGACGGCGTCGGCGACCGGCAGCCCGCCGACCAGGACGCTCGCGGCGAGCGGCGGGGCCATGGAGAGCACCGTGCCGAGCCGGAAGTGCCGCACCCCGCGCGAGGGCAGCACGTCCTGGGTGAGCACCCCGGCCACCGCCATGGTCAGCCCGGAGGCGGTGGACAGGAACGCGGCGAAGGCGCCGCCCGCGACCAGCGCGCCCAGCAGGTCGCCGCCGAGGCCGCCGATCACTCGGTCGGGCAGCAGCAGCACCGCGGCGTCGGCGCTCCTGGTGAGGGTGAGCTCCGGGGCGTAGAGGCGGCCGAGCGCGCCGTACACCGGTGGCAGCAGGTAGAAGCCGCCGATCAGGCCGAGCACGGCCACGGTGGTGCGGCGGGCGGCGACGCCGTGCGGGCTGGTGTAGAAGCGGACGACGACGTGCGGCAGGCCCATGGTGCCGAGGAAGGTGGCGAGGATCAGTCCGTACGTGGCGTACAGCGGGCGTTCCTCGCGACCGGAGGCGAGTGAGGTGGACATGCCGCCGTTGTCGCCGCGGGTGGCCTCGGGTACGCGGGCGCCCGGCGCGAAGGTGAGCCGGGTGCCCTGTTCGACGCGGTGGGTGCCCGCGTTCAGACGCACCCGCTTCTCCTGGTGGACTCGGCCGTCGACGGTTCCGGTCACGGTGACGGTGAGCGGGCGCTCCAGCCGGAGGTCGAGGGTGTCGGCGACGCGGACGGTGCGCTGCTCGCGGAAGGCGGCCGGCTCGTCGAAGGCGCGGCGGGGCGCGCCGTCGTGCTGCCAGGCGAGGACGAGGAAGAGGGCGGGGACGAGCAGCGCGGTCAGCTTCAGCCAGTACTGGAAGGCCTGGACGAAGGTGATGCTGCGCATCCCGCCCGCGGCGACCGTGGCCACCACGACGACGGCGACGATCACTCCGCCGAGTGCGTCGGGCGCGTCGGTGAGCACCGCCAGGGTGAGCCCGGCGCCCTGCAGCTGGGGCAGCAGGTACAGCCAGCCGACGCCGACGACGAAGGCGCCCGCGAGCCGCCGCACGCCCTGGGAGGCGAGCCGGGCCTCGGCGAAGTCGGGCAGCGTGTAGGCGCCGGAGCGGCGCAGCGGGGCGGCGACGAACAGCAGCAGGACCAGATAGCCGGCCGTGTAGCCGACCGGGTACCACAGCATGTCCGGGCCCTGGACGAGGACCAGGCCGGCTATGCCGAGGAACGAGGCGGCGGAGAGGTACTCCCCGCTGATCGCGGCGGCGTTCAGGCGCGGTCCGACGGTGCGCGAGGCGACGTAGAAGTCGGAGGTGGTGCGGGAGATGCGCAGGCCGAACGCGCCGACGAACACGGTGGCCACCACGACGAGGGCGACGGCGGGGACGGTGTAGGCGGAGTTCACGGCGTTCAGCGGTCCCCCACGAGGCGGACGAAGTCGCGTTCGTTGCGCTCGGCGCGGCGCACGTACCAGCGGGCGAGCAGCACCAGCGGGACGTAGAGGCCGAAGCCGAGCACCGCCCACTTCAGGCGCCGGGCGTCGGGGACGGTGGCGAACACCAGCGGCAGCGGGCCGACGAGCAGCGCCAGCACCGCGAACACCGTGAGGCCGGCGCGCAGCTGGCTGCGCATCAGGGAGCGGACGTAGGTGTGGCCGAGGGTGGTCTGCTCGTCGATCTCGGTGCGCGGGCGGTAGTGGCCCGGGG
>NZ_POTZ01000249.1 GCF_003236365.1 Streptomyces sp. NTH33 | reverse complement strand
GAGCAGAGCCATGGTGTCGACCATTGAAAGACCGCAGGTCGCGGCACGCCAGAGGGTGGGGGCAAGCCGGGGAAAGTTGTACGGCGGCCGGTCAAGAGAAGGCAAAAGGTGCCTGCTGGGAAACCGGGGTCCTAGCTGCGCCGCAGCAGCCGGGTGGCCCCCGCCGCCACCGTGGTGGCCAGGGTCCAGCCGAGGAGGATCAGGGCCGCGGCGAGCCACTGCCAGCCGCCGCTCAGTCGCCACCGGCCCGCCTGGCCGAGGTCGACGACCGGCAGGAGCAGGTCCAGGGCGAAGAGGGCGGGGTTCCACGGGGGTTGCTCGCCCGGGTCGCCGTCCGGGCGGCCGGCGTGCGCGAACGCGAGCGAGCCGGCCGCCCACAGCACGGCCATCCACACCGCGGCCCGGCCCGGACGGTACCCGTAGGCCACCGCCCAGTCCTGGACGTAGCCCACGAGCTTGGCGGCGAGCGGCAGGGTCTCGCGGCGGCGGCGCTGCTTGGCGAGCAACACCTCGCGCGCGTCCTCGTCCTCGCCCGCCTCCCGCAGCACGGCGGCCAGCCGCTCGTACGGCTCCGGGTGGTACTCGGCGGTCGCCGCCGTCAGCCAGTCCAGGCGCTCGGTCAGCGGGAACGGGCCCCGCGGCACCAGGTTCTCGTAGACGAAGCCGCTCATGTGCAGGCGGCCCGGGCCGGGCCAGCTGCTCGCCCGGTCGACGAGGGTGACGATCCGCGCCCCGGACAGCACCACCTTGCCGCGCGTCGGATTCTCCCCGAGGAAACGCAGCTCGGGCGTCTGCACCCGGCGCAGCGACAGCTCCTGCTCGTCGGTGAAGGAGAACCGGGCCCGCTCCAGGTCGACCGCGTCCCCGAACCGCCCGTCGTCCAGGCGCACCCCGCCCCGGCACTCGAAGGGCTGGATCCGCGTCCCGCGCGCGGGGGTCACGCCGCTCGGCGTGCCGCCCAGGCCCGCCGGGGTGAGGTACAGGGTGCGCTCGACGGTCAGCTGGGGCGCGTTCAGCGCGAACCGCGCCGGTGCGCCCGCCAGCCGCGCCCCGCGCAGGCTCAGCGAGACGCCGATCTTCGCGCTGCGCAGACTGAACTCGCCGTGCGCCTGCAGGAGCTCCGCCTGGAGGTCCTGGCCGACCGTCATGCCGTCGGCGGCGATCGAGCGGCCGGCGCGGTCCTGGTGCACGACCGCCTGGTTGAGCAGCAGGTCCGTGCCGATCTGCGCGTCGGTGAGCCGTATTCCGCCGGGGAACCGGCAGCGCGGCAGGTGCAGGTCGCCCTCGGTGTGCACACGGGCCGCCTCCAGCCGCGGCACCGAGCAGTCCACCAGCCGTACGGTCGTGAAGCGGGCCTCCGGCAGGAGGACCTGCTGCTCGAACCGGCAGCCCTTCATCTCCACGTACGGCACCACCGTGCCCCCGGCGAGGTCCAGGGGGCCCGCGATCAGCAGGCCGGTCAGTTTCAGGGACGACACGCGCCCGGCGAGCGCGGGCGGACCGTCCAGCAGCAGCCAGCAGACGACACGCGCGCGTACGGTCCGCTCGGGCCCCCACGGCAGGCCGCCGTGCGGGTCGTCGACCGCGGCGTCCCCGCTGCGCAGGTCGTACACGCTCCCGTTGCGGAAGGCCTGCCACATTCCCGCCTCGACGGTGGTCAGGTCCCCGGGCGGGCCCCCGGCGCGGATGCCGGTCCCCTCGGTCACGGCCTTCCCTCCTTCCCCGGCTACTCGTGGGTTCTGCGATGCGTACAACGGGTCATGCCCGCTGAGTGACGGACTGAACGCGAACAGTGACGAACCTTTTCCGCGGGGCCGTGAGAGGCTGGAGTCCGGAAGCCGCGGGGTTCCGTATCAGCCACTGATACGGACGGACGGGGCTCGTGCGCCGTCTGAGAGAATTGAAACCGTGATCTCCCGAATCGATCTGCGCGGCGACGCCCTTCCCGAGGGCCCCGCCCTGCGCGACCTGCTGCCCCGGGCCGACTTCGACGTATCGGCCGCCCTGGAGAAGGTGCGTCCGATCTGCGAGGCCGTGCATCATCGGGGCGACGCGGCACTGATCGACTTCGCCGAGAAGTTCGACGGCGTACGGCTGGAATCGGTGCGGGTCCCGGCCCGGGCACTCAAGGACGCGCTGGAGCGGCTCGACCCCGCCGTGCGCGCCGCCCTGGAGGAGTCCATCCGGCGCGCCCGGCTCGTCCACCGTGAGCAGCGCCGCACCACGCACACCACCCAGGTCGTGCCCGGCGGCTCGGTGACCGAGAAGTGGGTGCCGGTCGAGCGCGTCGGGCTGTACGCGCCCGGCGGCCGGTCGGTCTACCCGTCCTCCGTGGTCATGAACGCCGTGCCCGCCCAGGAGGCCGGCGTCGAGTCGATCGCGCTCGCCTCCCCGCCGCAGGCCGAGTTCGACGGCCTGCCGCACCCGACGATCCTCGCCGCCTGCGCCCTGCTCGGCGTCGACGAGGTGTACGCGGCCGGTGGCGCCCAGGCCGTCGCGATGTTCGCGTACGGCACCGAGTCCTGCCCGCCCGCCAACATGGTCACCGGCCCCGGCAACATCTGGGTCGCCGCCGCCAAGCGCCACTTCACCGGCAGGATCGGTATCGACGCCGAGGCCGGACCGACCGAGATCGCGATCCTCGCCGACGCCACGGCCGACCCGGTGCACGTCGCCTCCGACCTGATCAGCCAGGCCGAGCACGACCCGCTGGCCGCCGCCGTCCTGGTCACCGACTCCGTGGAACTCGCGGACGCGGTCGAGAAGGAGCTTCAGCCGCAGGTCGCGGCGACCAAGCACGTCGAGGACCGGATCCGCCCGGCGCTGTCCGGCAGGCAGTCCGCGATCGTCCTGGTCGACGGCCTGGACGAGGGCCTGCGCGTGGTCGACGCCTACGGCGCCGAGCACCTGGAGATCCAGACCGCCGACGCCGCCGCGGTCGCCGACCGGGTGCGCAACGCCGGCGCGATCTTCATCGGCCCCTGGGCGCCGGTCTCCCTCGGCGACTACGCGGCCGGATCCAACCACGTCCTGCCGACCGGCGGCTGCGCCTGCCACTCCTCGGGCCTGTCCGTGCAGTCCTTCCTGCGCGGCATCCACATCGTGGACTACACCGAGGACGCCCTCGCCGAGGTCGCCCACCACGTGGTGACGCTGGCCGAGGCGGAGGACCTGCCCGCGCACGGCGCGGCGATCAAGGCGAGGTTCGGGTGGAAGGTACCGACGAGCAAGTGAGCTTCGGAATCGACGATCTCCCCGTCCGGGACGAGCTGCGCGGCAAGTCCCCCTACGGCGCGCCCCAGCTGGACGTCCCGGTACGGCTGAACACGAACGAGAACCCCTACCCGCTGCCCGAGCCGCTGGTCGAGCGGATCGCCGAGCGGGTGCGCGAGGCGGCCCGCGGCCTCAACCGCTACCCGGACCGGGACGCGGTCGAGCTGCGCACCGAACTCGCCAAGTACCTGACGCGGACGGGCGGCCACCCGGTCGGCGTCGACAACGTCTGGGCGGCCAACGGCTCCAACGAGGTCATCCAGCAGCTGCTGCAGACCTTCGGCGGGCCGGGCCGCACCGCGATCGGCTTCGAGCCGTCGTACTCCATGCACGCGCTCATCGCGCGCTCCACGGGCACGGGCTGGATCTCCGGGCCGCGCGGCGAGGACTTCACGATCGACCTCGCCGCCGCCGAGAAGGCGATCGCCGAGCACCGCCCGGACGTCGTCTTCGTCACCACCCCCAACAATCCCACCGGCAACGCGGTCCCGCGCGAGACCGTCCTCGCGCTGTACGAGGCCGCGCAGGCGGCCAGGCCGTCCATGGTGATCGTGGACGAGGCGTACGTCGAGTTCAGCCACGGCGCCTCGCTGCTGCCGCTGCTGGACGGCCGGCCGAACCTCGTCGTCTCCCGCACCATGTCCAAGGCGTTCGGTGCCGCCGGCCTGCGCCTGGGCTACCTCGCCGCGCACCCGGCGGTCGTGGACGCCGTACAGCTGGTCCGGCTGCCGTACCACCTGTCGGCGATCACGCAGGCGACGGCACTGGCCGCCCTGGAACACACCGACACCCTGCTCGGTTACGTCGAGCAGCTGAAGTCCGAGCGGGACCGGCTGGTCGCCGAACTGCGCGCGACCGGCTACGAGGTGACGGCGTCGGACGCCAACTTCATCCAGTTCGGGCGGTTCGAGGACTCCCACACCGCCTGGCAGAGGATCCTGGACCGGGGCGTCCTGGTCCGTGACAACGGCGTACCGGGGTGGCTGCGGGTCACCGCCGGGACGCCGGAGGAGAACGACGCGTTCCTCGACGCGGTTCGTGAACTGAAGAAGGAACAGGAGCAGAGCGGATGAGCCGCGTCGGGCGCGTGGAGCGCACCACCAAGGAGACCTCTGTCCTCGTCGAGATCGACCTCGACGGCACCGGCAGGACCGACATCGCCACCGGAGTCGGCTTCTACGACCACATGCTCGACCAGATCGGCCGGCACGGTCTGTTCGACCTGACCGTGAAGACCGACGGCGACCTGCACATCGACTCCCACCACACCATCGAGGACACCGCCCTCGCGCTCGGCGCCGCCTTCAAGCAGGCCCTCGGCGACAAGACGGGCATCTACCGCTTCGGCAACTGCACGGTCCCGCTGGACGAGTCCCTCGCCCAGGTCACCGTCGACCTGTCCGGCCGCCCCTACCTCGTGCACACCGAGCCCGAGAAGATGGCGCCGATGATCGGCGAGTACGACACCACGATGACCCGGCACATCCTGGAGTCCTTCGTCGCCCAGGCCCAGATCGCGCTGCACGTGCACGTGCCCTACGGGCGCAACGCGCACCACATCGTGGAGTGCCAGTTCAAGGCGCTGGCGCGGGCCCTGCGGTACGCGTCCGAGCGGGACCCGCGCGCGGCGGGCATCATCCCGTCCACGAAGGGCGCGCTGTGACCGGTCTGTCGACCCTGCTGATCGTCGTCGGCCTCTTCCTGGTCGGCGGCATCGTCTCCTTCGTCAAGCAGCAGATGCCCAAGAGCCTCATCGTGCTGCTGTCCCTCGGCGCGGCGCTGTGCCTCGTCGCGGGCGTGATGCGGCTGGAGGTGTGGAATTGAGCGTTTCCGGCACGGCCAGGAAGGTCGTCGTCTTCGACTACGGCTTCGGCAACGTGCGCTCGGCCGAGCGGGCCCTCGCGCGCGCCGGGGCCGAGGTCGAGATCACCCGCGACTACGACAGTGCGATGAACGCCGACGGCCTGCTGGTGCCGGGCGTGGGCGCCTTCGCCGCCTGCATGCGGGGCCTGAAGGAGGCGCGCGGCGACTGGGTCATCGAGCGCCGGCTGGCCGGCGGGCGCCCGGTGATGGGCATCTGCGTCGGCATGCAGATCCTCTTCGCGCGCGGCATCGAGCACGGGGTGGAGGCCGAGGGCCTGGACGAGTGGCCCGGCACGGTCGAGCCGCTCCAGGCGGACGTCGTGCCCCACATGGGCTGGAACACCGTCGAGGCGCCGACCGGCTCGGAGCTGTTCGCCGGCCTGGACGCGGACGCCCGCTTCTACTTCGTGCACTCCTACGCCGTCCACGACTGGCGGCTGGAGGCGAACAACCCGGTGCTGCGCGCCCCCAAGGTCACCTGGGCCACCCACGGCAAGCCCTTCGTGGCCGCCGTGGAGAACGACGCCCTGTGGGCCACGCAGTTCCACCCCGAGAAGTCCGGCGACGCCGGAGCGCAGCTGCTGAACAACTGGATCGGAACCCTCTGATGGCTTCGAAGCTCGAACTCCTCCCCGCCGTCGACGTCCGCGACGGCCAGGCCGTCCGCCTCGTGCACGGCGAGTCCGGGACCGAGACCTCCTACGGCTCTCCCCTCGAGGCCGCCCTGACCTGGCAGCGCTCGGGCGCCGAGTGGCTGCACCTGGTCGACCTCGACGCCGCGTTCGGCACCGGCGACAACCGCGAGCTGATCGCCGAGGTCGCGAAGGCGATGGACATCAAGGTCGAGCTGTCCGGCGGCATCCGCGACGACGACACTCTCGCCGCCGCCCTGGCCACCGGCTGCACGCGCGTGAACCTGGGCACGGCCGCGCTGGAGACCCCCGAGTGGGTCGCCAAGGTCATCGCCGAGCACGGCGACAAGATCGCGGTCGGCCTGGACGTACGCGGCACCACCCTGCGCGGCCGCGGCTGGACCCGCGACGGCGGCGACCTGTACGAGACGCTGGAGCGTCTCGACAAGGAGGGCTGCGCGCGCTACGTCGTCACCGACATCGCCAAGGACGGCACGCTGCAGGGCCCCAACCTGGAGCTGCTGAGGAACGTGTGCGCGGCGACGGACCGCCCGGTGGTGGCCTCCGGCGGCGTCTCCTCGCTCGACGACCTCCGTGCGATCGCCGACCTCGTGCCGCTCGGTGTCGAGGGCGCCATCGTCGGGAAGGCCCTCTACGCGAAGGCGTTCACTTTGGAAGAGGCCCTGGAGGCAGTGTCGCGATGACGTCCGATGCCGTGCGGCGCGTGCAGAGCGGAAGCCCTTGGGAGGAGACCTTCGGTTTCGCGCGCGCCGTCGCGGCGGGCGACCGTGTCCTGGTGGCCGGCACGACGTCCTTCAAGGGACACGTGCTGTACGGGGAGGGCGATCCCTACGAGCAGGCGAAGGTGGCGTTCACCAGCGCGCTGGAGGCGATCGCCCGGTTCGGGCTCGGCCCGGAGTCGGTGCTCCGGACCCGGATGTATCTGACCCACCAGCGGGACGTGGACGAGGCGGGCCGGGCCCACAAGGAACTGTTCGACCTGGTGCGTCCGGCCTCGACCCTGCTGGTGGTCGAAGGCTTCGTGGACCCGCGCATCCTGGTCGAAGTCGAAGTAGAGGCATACAGAGGAGCCGTGGATTCATGACCCTGGCGGTCCGAGTCATCCCCTGCCTGGACGTGGACAACGGCCGGGTCGTCAAGGGCGTCAACTTCCAGAACCTGCGGGACGCGGGCGACCCCGTCGAGATGGCCAAGGTGTACGACGCCGAGGGCGCCGACGAGCTGACGTTCCTGGACATCACCGCGTCCTCGGGCAACCGGGAGACGACGTACGACGTGGTGCGCCGCACCGCCGAGCAGGTGTTCATCCCGCTGACGGTCGGCGGCGGCGTCCGTACGGCCGAGGACGTGGACCGGCTGCTGCGGGCGGGTGCGGACAAGGTGGGCGTCAACACGGCCGCGATCGCCCGCCCCGACCTGATCCGGGAGATCGCCGAGCGCTTCGGCCGCCAGGTGCTGGTCCTGTCGGTGGACGCCCGCCGGACCCCCTCCGGGAGCTTCGAGGTGACCACCCACGGCGGCCGCCGCGGCACCGGCATCGACGCGGTCGAGTGGGCCCACCGGGCGGCCGAGCTGGGCGCGGGCGAGATCCTGCTCAACTCCATGGACGCCGACGGCACCAAGGACGGCTACGACCTGGAGATGATCGCCGCCGTCCGCAAGCACGTCACGGTCCCGGTGATCGCCTCGGGCGGCGCCGGCAGGCTCGCCGACTTCCCGCCCGCCGTCGCCGCGGGCGCGGACGCGATCCTGGCGGCCTCGGTGTTCCACTTCGGGGACCTGCGCATCGGGCAGGTCAAGGAGACACTGCGGGAGGCGGGGCACCCGGTCCGTTGACCACCGTGCCCCCCAGATCCGACGGCGTGTCCGCCGATACCTCCGCCGACGCGCCCGCGTCCGAACGCCCGGCCCACCGCGACGGCAACGTCCTGCGCTGGCTCGCCGCCTACACGGCCTCGATGCTCGGCGACAACATCTACTACATCGCCCTGTCCTGGGCGGCGGTCCGGGCGGGGTCGCCCGCGCAGGCCGGGGTCGTCATGGCGGTCAGCGCGCTGCCCAGGGCCCTGCTCATGCTGGGCGGGGGAGTGGTCGCCGACCGGTTCGGGCCGCGCAGGGTCGTCATCGGCAGCGACGTCGTGCGGTGCGCGGCCGTACTCGCGGTGGCGGCGCTGCTCTGGGCGACCGGCCCCGGGCTGTGGCCGCTGGCCGTGCTCGCCCTCGCCTTCGGCACCGTCGACGCCGTGTTCATGCCGGCCGTGGGCGCCCTCCCCGTGCGCGTGACGAGCCGCGGGCAGCTCGCGCGCGTACAGGGCATGCGGGGGCTGGCGATCCGGTTCGCGAGCGTCGTCGGCGCGCCGCTCGGCGGTCTCGGGGTCGCGCTCGGGGGCGCGGCGGCGGCGTTCGGGCTCGCCGGACTGCTGATCGCCGTGTCCGTGCCGCTGCTGGTCTCCGTACGGATCCGGGAACTGCCGCGGGACGACACCGCGGACGCCGGTGGCTCCACCGCCTGGCGGGACCTGGTGGACGGCCTGCGCCACATCCGCCGCCACCGCGTCCTCGCCCCGCTGATGCTGGCCATCGCCCTCGGCGACCTCGGCTTCGTCGGCCCGCTCAACGTCGGCCTGGCCCTGCTGGCCGACGAACGCGGCTGGGGCGCCTCCGGCATGGGCTGGGCGCTGGCCGGATTCGGCACCGGGGCGGGCGCGGCCTCGCTGCTGCTGACCGTGCGCGGACGGCTGCCGTACGCCGGACACGTGGCCGGGTGCGCGATCATCGCCGGCTCCGTGGCCATCGGCGCCCTCGCTCACGCCCCGAGCGTCGTCGCCGCCACCGGGGTGGCCGTGCTGATCGGCCTCCTCACCGGCCTCAGCGGCGCCCTGTGCGGGGCACTGCTGCAGACCCAGGCCGACCCGGCCTGCCTCGGGCGGGTCACCGCCGTGTCCGGTCTGGTCAGCCTGGGTCTCACGCCGCTGAGCATGCCGCTGTCCGCCGCGGCGATCGGGGTCTGGGGGACCGGCCCGGTGTTCGCCGTCAGCGCGGTGGTGTGCGGGCTGGGCGGCGTCGTCACCCTGGCCGCCCGCGACCTGCGGCGCGTCGAACTGCCCCACTGACCACCGTTTCGCGGGCGGCGGGGTTCCGCGGGTGACGGGTCAGAGACCCAGCTGCTTGGTCTCCGACAGCTTCGCGATCGCGTCCTTGTCGCCCTCCACCTCGACGCGGGCGGCGCTCTGCCGGCCGAACGCGAACAGCAGCAGCTCCGACGGCTCGCCCGTCACCGTCACCACCGGCGTGCCCCGGTGGGCGACGGCCGTCTCCCCGTTGGGGCGGCGCAGGACCAGGCCCGTCGGGATGCCCCGGCCCAGCAGCCGGGCGGTGCGCTCCAGGCGGGACCACAGGGTCTCCTGGAAGACCGGGTCGAGCTCGCGCGGCGACCAGTCGGGCTGGGCGCGGCGCACGTCCTCCGAGTGGACGTAGAACTCGACGGTGTTGGCCACCTCGTCGATCTGCTTGAGCTGGAAGGGGGAGAAGCGCGGCGGGCCGGTACGGATCAGATGGATCAGTTCCTCGTACGGCTTCGCGGCGTACTCCTCCATCACCTTCTGCAGACGGGGGGCCAGCGGCTTGATCAGCGCGCCCCCGGCCGCGTCGGGGCGCCGCTCGCGCACCACCACGTGCGCGGCGAGGTCACGGGCGTGCCAGCCCTCGCAGAGGGTGGGCGCATCCGGACCGGCGGTCTCCAAGAGGTCGGCGAGCAGAAGCCGTTCACGCTTGGCAAAGGTCGACATAAGGTCAGCCTACGGCTACGCACCGAGTCCGCACAGTGGACGACGCGGACCCGCCGCCGGTTCCGCGCGGCACAATGGCACCCATGACCAGCACGCCCGGCACACCCCCCGCCAGCAGCCTCGACCCCGAGATCGCGGCACGCCTCAAGCGCAGCGCCGACGGGCTCCTGCCCGCGATCGCCCAGCAGTACGACACCGGCGAGGTGCTGATGCTCGGCTGGATGGACGACGAGGCGCTGCACCGCACGCTGACCACCGGCCGCTGCACCTACTGGTCGCGCAGCCGCCGGGAGTACTGGGTCAAGGGCGACACCTCCGGGCACGTGCAGTACGTCAAGTCCGTCGCCCTCGACTGCGACGCCGACACCGTGCTGGTCAAGGTCGACCAGGTGGGAGCCGCCTGCCACACCGGCGACCGCACCTGCTTCGACACCGACGTCCTGCTCGCGGACGTGCAGGGCGCCGGTTCCGGCGCACGGGCCGAGGGTCAGTAGGGTCGGCCGCCATGGACCTCGAGACGTTCCGCAAGCTGGCCGGCGACCGCCGCGTCATCCCGGTCACCCGCAAGCTCCTCGCCGACGGCGACACCCCCGTCGCGCTCTACCGCAAGCTCGCCGCCGAGCGCCCCGGCACCTTCCTGCTGGAGTCCGCCGAGAACGGCCGCACCGCGTACACCTGGTCCCGCTACTCCTTCGTCGGCGTCCGCAGCGCCGCCACCCTCACCGAGCGCGACGGCCAGGCCCACTGGCTCGGCACCCCGCCGGTCGGCGTCCCCGCCGAGGGCGACCCGCTCGCCGCCCTGCGCGCCACCGTCGAGGCCCTGCACACCCCCCGCGACCTCGCCCACGACCTGGGCCTGCCGCCCTTCACCGGCGGCATGGTCGGCTACCTCGGCTACGACATCGTGCGCCGCCTGGAGAAGATCGGCCCCGGCGAGCGGGACGGCAGTGATCCGACAAGCGTGCCCGAACTGACCATGCTGCTCACCTCCGACCTCGCGGTCCTCGACCACTGGGACGGCACGGTCCTGCTGATCGCCAACGCGATCAACCACAACGACCTGGACACCGGCGTCGACGAGGCGTACGCCGACGCCGGTGTCCAGGTCGTTGTGGTTGATCGCGTTGGCGATCAGCAGGACCTGGCTCTTATACACATCTT
>NZ_POTZ01000248.1 GCF_003236365.1 Streptomyces sp. NTH33 | reverse complement strand
GGCCGAGGCGGAGGGCCGGTGTGGTGCGCGGCTGTCGTCGTCCTGCCGGTGGCCGCCCTTCCCCGGCGTACCGATCGCCGCCACCGCCACGCCGCTCAGCGTCAGGCCGGAGACGAACACGGCGACGGCCGCCCTCACCGAGCGGCGACCCGGGCGGCGCCGCGGCCGCCAGTCGTCCCGCTTCCTCGTCCTCTTCCCGGTGCCCGCCTGCCGGTGGACCCCGCTGTCCCGCGCGGCACGGAACGCGGCCAGGGCCTGCCGTTCGGCGGAAGTGTCGAGGTCTTCGGCGCGCAGCGCGCGACCCAGCGCGGACTGCAGTCCCTCGGCCCTCGGCGCGCTGCCGCCGGGGGCAGGCACGCGGCTGCCGCCGTTGCTGTGTCGGTCGCCCATATCCGTGTCCATCCCGGTGCGCTGGTTTCTCACTGATTCAACGGATCCGACGCCGTCACCACTCACTTCGACTGCCTCAGCGTACGAAGCCGCTCCTCCGTCACACCTGGCATGTGCGGGACGCCGGCGGACCTGCGCGACGCGGTGGAGGCCCGCGGTGCGGGACCGTCGGCAGGGGTGGCGCCCATGCGCGGCAGCCGTGGTGATCCGCGTCACTGTGACCCGTCTGCCCGTGACGTTCGCCGGTCCCGGACCGCTGGGAAAATCAGCCATCCCTGTGACGGATGTGCCTCCTGAACTTTCTTCTCCGGGCCGTCCCGGACCCTGTGGGGGTGGGTACACCATGAGTCGTCGTACGTCGCATGCGTACAGGCCGCTGAGCCTGAGGAGACGAGCGTGGCTGACGCTCGGTGCCGTCGTCCTGGGGGGTGGGGGCATCGTGTCGTACGCCGTCGCCACCCCTTCCGCCGACCACGGCGCACAGGGCCGGGCCAAGCGGCCGCCGAAGGTCTCCGCCCTCGCGCTGAAGGGCGACACGACCGGCCGGCGTGAGCTGCCGCGCACGGACACCGGGCAGTTCTCGCTGCTCGGTGTCTCCTGGCCGGGCGCCGCCCAGCGGCTCCACGGCACGGCGCAGGTGCGCACCCGGAGCCTGGCGACCGGCGAGTGGAGCGCCTGGCAGGACCTCGGACTGGACGTCGACCCGCTGGAGAAGCCCGGCCGGGGCGTGCGCGGCGCGTCCGAGCCGCTGTGGGTCGGGCCCTCCGACGGCGTTCAGGTGCAGGTCGTCCGCAAGAACGGCACCACTGCCGCCCTGCCCAAGGGGTTGCAGGTCAACCTGGTCGACCCGGGCGTGGTGACCGATGCCGAGACGAGGCAGGGCGGTGACGGCCATGAGCCGGCCGGGTTCGTCGCCGAGGGCACCCCCGACGCCACGAGCAGCGCGTCCCCGGAGCCGACCGACGCCGCCACGTCCCCGGAGCCGGCCGACAGCGCCACGTCCCCGGCCCCGACCGACAGCACGCCTCCGGCCCCGACCGTCCCGACCGCCCCGTCGTCCACCGTGCCCGAGCCGCCGGTCGTCGCGCGCGCGGGCTGGGGCGCGGACGAGTCGATCAGCCCGGAGGCGCCGGAGTACAACGCCGACGTCAAGGCGGTCTTCGTCCACCACACCGACGGGGCCAACGACTACTCCTGCACCGACTCGCCCGCGATCGTGCGGGGCATCTACGCCTACCACGTGCAGGTCAGCGGCTGGAAGGACATCGGGTACAACTTCCTCGTCGACAAGTGCGGCACCCTCTTCGAGGGCCGCAAGGGCGGGGTCGGCCTGCCGGTGCTCGGCGCCCACACCTACGGCTGGAACCGGGAGTCCACGGGCATCGCGGTGCTCGGCGACCACACCTCCACCACCGCCTCCAACGCCGCGCTCGCCTCGATCGCCCGCGTCGCGGCCTGGAAGCTCGGCCAGTACGGCGCCGACCCCGCCGGGACGGTCCAGCTCACCGCCGGCGCGACCCAGAGCAACTACTCCCGCACCGCCTACACCGCGGGCACCAAGTACACCTTCAACCGGATCTCCGGCCACCGCGACGGCTTCAACACCGAGTGCCCCGGCGGCTCCCTGTACGGCCGGCTGCCGACCCTCCGCGCCTGGGCGGCCGGCCCGGCGCAGGGCCTGAAGGTCACCTCGGTCGGCGGCGCGACCGCGTCCGGCTCGACCTACTACACCAAGGGCGCCGTCACCGTGAAGTGGAGCGCCACCACGCCGGCCTCGCTGATCTCCAAGGTCCAGCTGCTGGTCGACGGCAAGGCCGTCGCCACCGCTGCGGGCACCGCCACCTCCGTCGGCGCCACCCTGCCGCTGGGCAGCCACACCGTCGCCGTGCGCGCCGTGCACCAGTCCGGCAGGACGGCGACCAGCGCCGCGCTGAACGTCGTGGCGGAGACGACCGCCCCGGCCTTCACCACCGCCCCGAAGCTCTCCCTGCGCACCGGCACGGTCAACACCGCCGCCGTCCCCGTCACGCTCGGCTGGAAGGCCACCGACGACAAGGCCCTGCGCCAGGTGAAGCTGCTGGCCCCGGCCACGGCCACCTTCGGCCCGACCACCACCAGCTCCAGCCGTACCGCCAAGTCCGGTACCACCACCACCTGGTCGATGCGTGCCTACGACTACGCGGGCAACTACCGCACGTCCTCGCCCTCGTACACCCCCGTGATCCTGCAGGAGGGCTCCACCACCAAGTCCGGCAGCTGGACCACCCGCTCCTCCACCAGCTACCTCGGCGGCAAGTCCTACTCCAGCGGCTCCAAGGGCGCCAGCCTGACCTGGACCTTCACCGGCCGCTCCGCCGCCTGGGTGGTCTCCCGCGCCTCCGGCTCCGGCCAGGCGTACGTCTACGTCGACGGCACCAAGGCCGCCACGGTCGACCTGAAGTCCGCCACCACCCTGTACCGGCAGGCCATCTGGACCAAGACCTGGTCCAGCAGCGCCAAGCACACCGTCAAGATCGTCGTGGTCGGCACCAGCGGCCGCCCCACGGTCACCACCGACGGCCTCGTCTACCTCAAGTAACCCGGAGCCTCGGCGAGCCCCCGACCGGAGGAAACGGTCGGGGGCTCGCCGTTGCCCGGAAGCCGCGAACCGCCGCACGGGGCCGTTCGGCCACCCAGGAGGGGAACGACGGCCCAAGCCTTCGAAGCCCCCGCCGGTCCATCCTGGAACCCGGACAGCCCCGGCCGAGGGAAGTGAGCGGCATGATGTGGTACGACGGCGGATGGGGCTGGGGCGGCTGGTTCTTCATGACGGTGTTCATGGTGGTGTTCTGGGCCCTGGTGATCGCCGGGATCATCGCGCTCGTGCGTCACCTCACCGGCACCTCGCGCCACCAGCGCTCCGGTCCGCCTCCCGCCACCGGCGAGCCCGGACGGGAGAGCCGGCGAGCCGAGGACCTGCTCGCCGAGCGGTTCGCCCGCGGGGAGATCGACGGCGACGAGTACACACGCCGTCTGACGCTGCTGCGGGAGCACCACCGGTGACCGCGAACCGACGGCCGTCGCCGTGGCCGGCCGTCGCCGTGGCAGTGGCCGCCCTGGTGCTGGGCCTCGCCACGACGGCGATCCTCGCCGCCACCGGCGCCCTGCGCGGCACGGCACCCGCCCCCGCGTAGTGGAGGGCACAGGGCGCGCGATGCGGCGCTCCCGCGCCGGCGGGCCACGTGGTGGACGTGACCGTCGACGACATGGGACAC
Organism: Streptomyces sp. NTH33; assembly: GCF_003236365.1. Lineage (GTDB taxonomy): Bacteria > Actinomycetota > Actinomycetes > Streptomycetales > Streptomycetaceae > Streptomyces. The sequence goes on along the minus strand of NZ_POTZ01000248.1, from coordinate 7,101 downwards.
ATGAGGGGCGGCCGTCCGGGTTGGCACGGCATGGGCATGATGCGCCTGGTGTCCCACCCGGCGACGGTGCCGGCCGGGAAGGTCACCCTGCGGGTGGTCAACGCGGGAACCCTTCCCCACGAGGTGGTGGTGTTGCCGCTGCCGGCCGGGCAGGCGGCAGGAGAACGCGCCCTCGACGCCGGCGGCCGGGTCTCCGAGGCGGGCAGCCTCGGCGAGGCCTCGCGCAGCTGCGGCGCCGGTGCCGGGCACGGCATCACTCCCGGTGCGGCCGGCTGGACCACGCTGACGCTGCGGCCCGGCCGCTACGAGCTGCTGTGCAACTTCCCGGGCCACTACACCTCCGGCATGTACAGCGAACTGGACGTCACACGGTGACGCGCCGCGCGACGCGGCGCCCGGGACGCGAGGCCCTAGGAGCGTTCCGGCGGCGGTTCGCGTCCCGAGCCGGCAGCCGGCGGGGCCCCGGCGGGGGCGGGAATCCGCCGGGCCACCAGCAGGCCGGCCAGGGCCAGTGCGGCCATGCCGGTGACCGAGACGGTCAGCGCCCGCTCCCCGGCTGGTCCCCCGATCCGCCACGCTCCGTTCCGCCACCTCACAAGTGCGTCCCACCGTTCGATCGTTCCGCCCGGGCAGACGTCCTGTCGCCAGGACCGGCTCCTGCCGCCGGCTCCCCGACCTCGCCGACACCATCGTGGAACTCCGCCGCCGACTCGGCTCGCATCCGCTGCGCGCGCACCGCGGGCACGCGAAGAGCACGCCGACCTCGTGGAGGACCACGGGACGACGCTCGCGCACCTGGTTTCCTTTCCTTGCCGCTGTCAGGCATGAGCACGCTGCCCGATCGTGCCGGGGACCGGCATGGCGGGCGGAGGAACAGGTGTGGCTCAATGCCGTTGGCACGACGCCGTCGGCACGACGACGCGGACGGGGACCGCGGGGAGGGGGAGGACGACGTGGTGAGCGAGAGGCGGCCCGTGACGTGGGCGGAGGCGGCCAAGGTGTCGGTGCAGTGCGCGGTGGTGCTCGCCGTCACGTGGGCCGCCCTGGACCAACTCGGCGAGCGGCAGTTGCCGGTCGCCGCCCCCTTGGTGTTCGTTCTGGCCCGGTGGTTCTTCACCGGGCGCCGTCACTGGGGCGCCGGTCTGGCAGCCGCGGTCACCGGCTCGGCCGTCCTGTTCGTCCTGGCCGACCGCCTGCGACCTCGTCCGGACCGACTGCTCGCCGACACCGTGGCGACCGCGGTCGGGCTGGCCGTCGCGCTGGCCGTGTTCACGCTCGGCTCCCGTGTGCGGCGGAGGGCCTGACATGCCGTACGGACACGGGGCCCGACGCGGTGGCCGGCGTGCTCTGCGGCTGCGTACCCTCTGGCACCGCTGCTGGGGAGCCGGCGCCGTCCTGCTCGGCGTCACTCTGCTCCTCGTCGCCGGCTTCGCCCTGGTCATGGTGCCCAGTGAGCTGGCCGAGGAACACGCCTACCGGGCGGCCCGCCCCTGTGGGGCGGCGGTCACCGAGGACTGCCTGCGCTCCGTCCAGGCCACCGTGCGGGGCACGGAGATCGAGGAACGGCCCAAGAACGAGCGGTACGAGCTCCGGCTCGACGGACCGAGCCCCGTGCCCCGCAACCTGTCCATGGCAGGAGCCGATCCGCTGCTCAGGCACCTGCGCGCCGGCGACGTGGTCACCGTCACCGTGTGGCGGGACTACGCGACCGCCGTCGGCAAGGACGGCGTGACGCAGGACTCCGACGACACCCCCGAAGGACAGGCCGCGATCGCCGCGGCGTTCGCCCTGGCCCTGGCCGCCCTCGGCTTCTTCGCCGCCTACGCCGGAGGACAAGCGGTCGCACACGCTCCCGGCTACGCCGCGACGGGGGTGCCCGCACGCCTCGTGCTGCGAGGGAGATTCGCGGTCACTGCCGCGGCCTGCGCTCTTCCGGCCGGACTGGTCGGCATGTGGACCGGTCCTGTCGGGGTGATCGTCCTGTGGTCGGCCCTGGCCGGACTCGTTCTCGCGATGTCCCGGCGAGCCGAGATCCCGGGCCGGGGCCGGCACGCGGCCCGGTAACAAGGACGATCCGACCCGCATCCTCCGCGAACTGGGCCTGCGAAAGCCCCTGCGCCCCGGGGCATGACCGTCCCCGCCCGAATGCGTCAGTGGGGGAGAAAGTGGCGTGATCCGGTGTTGCGACCATGTGCTCAGCATGCGCAACCTGTCACTGTGGGAGCGCTCCCAATGTGCCCGCACCCGCACCCGCGCCCCCACCTCGCAGTCCCACATCCACATCCCCCACGACGGAAAGAGGGAGACTGTGTTGCGCCGTACGACTTGTCATGGTCAGACCATTCGTAGAGCCGGATTCCGCCCGGCCCTCCTGCTGAGCGTGCTCGCCGCACTGCTGATCAGCCTGATCCCCGGGAGCGGCACCGCCGTGGCCCACGGTTCGGTCGTCAACCCGGCGTCCCGCAACTACGGCTGCTGGCTGCGCTGGGGCAGCGACTTCCAGAACCCGGCCATGGCACAGCAGGACCCCATGTGCTGGCAGGCGTGGCAGGACAACCCCAACGCCATGTGGAACTGGAACGGCCTGTACCGCGACGGCTCCGCGGGCAACTTCCAGGCGGTCGTCCCCGACGGCCAGCTGTGCAGCGGGGGACGGACCGAGAGCGGCCGCTACAGGTCCATGGACGCCGTGGGCGCCTGGAAGACCACGGACGTCTCGGCCAACTTCACCGTGCAGCTGTACGACCAGGCCAGCCACGGCGCGGACTACTTCCTGGTGTACGTCACCCGCCAGGGCTTCAACCCCGCGACCCAGCCACTGCGGTGGAGCGATCTGCAACTGGTCGCCCGCACCGGAAAGTACGGGCCCAGCCAGAACTACTCGATCAACGTGAGTACGTCGGGCCGGAGCGGCCGGCACGTCGTCTACACGATCTGGCAGGCGTCGCACATGGACCAGACGTACTTCCTGTGCAGCGACGTGAACTTCCGCTGAACCACCGTTCCCACCGGACGAGTTCCGCGTTCCGCACACGCCGCGTCCGGTGGGAACGGCCTCCTCGCACCGGGCGGGCGCCGGCCCGGGCCGGAGCTCTCGCACCGCGGGCGCCGCCGGATCCGTTCGGAGGCGTTGCGGTGGCGCCCGCCGCGGTCGGTCCGCACGCTGGATCCGATGCGGACGCGCCGCCGCGCACCGTGCGGGGGCAGGGCTCCGGGAGGACCGTGTGACCGCTTCACCGCCCGCCGCCGACGCACCGCCGGCCCGGTACGACGACCTGCGGGCCATGGTGATCAACTGCACCCTCAAACGATCACCGGAGACGAGCAACACGCAGGGGCTGATCGACCGCAGCACCGCCATCATGGACGCGCAGGGAGTGCACGTCGACGTCGTACGGGCGGTGGACCACGACATCGCCACCGGTGTGTGGCCCGACATGACGGAGCACGGCTGGGAGACGGACGCCTGGCCGGACCTGTACCAGCAGGTCCTGGCGGCCGACGTTCTCGTGCTGGCGGGTCCTATCTGGCTGGGCGACAACAGCTCCGTGACGAAGCAGGTCGTCGAACGCCTCTACGCCTGCTCCGGTCTGCTCAACGAGGCGGGCCAGTACGCCTATTACGGCCGTGTCGGCGGCTGCCTGATCACCGGCAACGAGGACGGCGTCAAGCACTGCGCCATGAATGTCCTCTACAGCCTGCAGCACCTGGGCTACACCATTCCTCCCCAGGCGGACGCCGGCTGGATCGGCGAGGCGGGTCCCGGCCCCTCGTACCTCGACCCCGGATCGGGCGGCCCGGAGAACGACTTCACCAACCGCAACACCACCTTCATGACCTGGAACCTGCTGCACTTGGCCCGGATGCTGAAGGACCTCGGTGGCATCCCCGCCTACGGCAACCAGCGCACCGCCTGGGACGCCGGCTGCCGCCGCGACTACGAGAACCCCGAGCACCGATAGGGACACGGGGAACTCCTGGCGGAACGAACCCCTGCGCAGCGGCGAGGGGGACCGGCCGCGGCCGTCCGTCGTCCGCCGGGTCACCGCAGGACGGAGGCCGGTCAGCTCCGGCAGCCGCATGCCGCCGCGGTCGCGCCACTCGTCCCGTCGGTGCCGGAGGGCTTGACCGCGCGCACGAGGGCGGAGTGCATCCCGTCGGCGACCTGGTGGGTCGGGGTGATCTCGACGTCCGTGAAGCCGGCGGCCTCCAGACCGGTGCGGTACTCGGTGAAGGACAGGGCGCCGGCGATGCAGCCGACGTAGTCGCCGCGTTCGGCGCGCTGCTCGGGTGCGAGCGCGTCGTCGGCGACGACGTCCGACACGCCGATCCGCCCGCCCGGCCTCAGCACGCGGAAGGTCTCGGCGAAGACGGCCGGCTTGTCGACGGACAGGTTGATCACGCAGTTGGAGATCACGACGTCGATGGTGTTCGCGGGCAGCGGGATGGCCTCGATGGTGCCCTTGAGGAACTCCACGTTCGCCGCGCCCGCCCTCTGCGCGTTGGACAGGGCCAGGGCGAGCATCTCCTCGGTCATGTCCAGCCCGTACGCCTTCCCCGTCGGTCCGACACGGCGGGCGGAGAGCAGGACGTCGATGCCGCCGCCGGAGCCGAGGTCGAGAACGCGTTCGCCCTCCCGGAGTTCCGCCACGGTGGTCGGGTTGCCGCAGCCGAGAGAGGCGGCGACGGCCTCGGCGGGCAGGGTGTCGCGCTCGTCGGTGGCGTAGAGGGCGGAGCCGAAGTTCTCGTCGACCTCCACGGGCTGCGGTCCGCAACAGGCGGTGCCGCCCTCGGTGACCTTCACGGCCGCGGCGGCGTACCGCTGCCGGACGGTTTCGCGCAGGTCGGTGGACTCGTCGTTCATGACTGCACTCCCGGGTGAGGGGGCATGGCAAAGCCCCGGAACGGCTTGTATTGGCGTTCGTTGATGCAACCTTGCGCCCTGATTTGAAAAACGTCAACATAGGGGCATGTCGAAACAAGAGCTTGAGGTGATCGGCCAGGGCGCTGCTTGCTGCCCGGGCCTGGCCGCCGCGCCACTGGACGGCGAACGCGCCACGGAGCTGGCAAGAGTCTTCAAGGCTCTGGGCGACCCGGTCCGCCTGCGGCTGCTGTCGATGATCGCCTCGCGGGAGGGCGGCGAGGTCTGCGTGTGCGAGATGACGCCGGCCTTCGACCTGTCCCAGCCGACGATCTCCCACCACCTCAAGCTCCTGCGCCAGGCCGGTCTCATCGACTGCGAGCGTCGTGGCACGTGGGTGTACTACCGGGTGCTTCCCGGGGCTCTCGACCGTCTCGCCGTGTTCCTGAGGACACCGACGGCCGCGGAGACGCACGCGTGAGCGCCTCCCTGGGGCGGCGTGCCCTGGCCGAGGCCGTCGGCTCGGCGGCGCTGGTCGCGGTGGTGGTCGGCTCGGGCATCCAGGCCACCGGACTGTCGCGGGACGCCGGCGTGCACCTGCTCGCCAACTCACTGGCCACTGTCTTCGGCCTGGGTGTGCTCATCGCGCTGCTCGGGCCTGTCTCCGGTGCCCACTTCAACCCGGTCGTCACGCTCGCTGCCTGGTTCACCGGCCGCCGTGCCGACGACGGGCTCACCGCACGCGACGTGGCCGCGTACGTCCCCGCCCAGATCGCGGGAGCGGCAGCGGGCGCGGTCCTGGCCGACGCCATGTTCGGCGAACCGCTGGTGCGGTGGTCGACGCACGACCGTTCGGCCGGCCACCTGTTGCTGGGCGAGGTCGTGGCCACCGCCGGTCTGGTGTTCCTGATCCTCGGTCTGTCCCGAGCAGGCCGTGCCCCCATCGCTCCGGTCGCGGTGGCGTCGTACATCGGGGCGGCGTACTGGTTCACGTCCTCGACCTCGTTCGCGAACCCGGCGGTGACGATCGGCAGGGCGTTCACGGACACGTTCGCCGGCATCGCGCCCGGCTCGGTCGCCCCGTTCCTCGCGGCACAGGTGTCCGGTGCCGTACTGGGACTGGCGCTCACGGTCGCGGTCTTCGGGCGCCCGGCACCCGCGCGGGCCGATGCGGCAGTCGTCCAAGGCGAGCCCGAAGCCGTCGCCACCGCCCTGCCCTGATCCACCACCCTGCCCTGACCCGCCGCCCAGGAAGACACCACCGTGAGCACTCCCGCCACCGACCGGCCCTCCGTCCTCTTCGTCTGCGTCCACAACGCCGGCCGCTCCCAGATGGCGGCGGCGTTCCTCGCCCACCTCGCCGGCGACTTCGTCGAGGTCCGTTCCGCCGGCTCGGCTCCCGCCGACACCGTCAACCCGTCGGTCGTGCGGGCGATGCGCGAGGTCGGCATCGACATCTCCGCCGAGACCCCGAAGATCCTGACCGCCGATGCCGTCCGGGCGTCCGACGTCGTGATCACCATGGGGTGCGGCGACACGTGCCCCGTCTTCCCCGGCAGGACGTACCTGGACTGGACACTGGACGATCCCGCCGGGCAGGGCGTCGACGACGTACGCCCCATCCGTGACGAGATCGAGGACCGCGTCCGCTGCCTGCTCGCCGACCTCGGCGTGGAGCCCCGCGCATGACGCCGGGGCCGTGATCTTCGGGACTCGCGTCGAAGTGGCACATGCCGGGATCCGGTGTGGTCGCTCGCATGGCTCGTTCGGGCGCGCATCTCGTGCGGGTTTCCGTGCGCATGTCCAGGATGGGCCTAGCGACACGTTTCCTCGTGAGGGCGGAAGAACATGCCGACGTACATCGCTTTGCTGAACTGGACCGATCAAGGGGTCCGCAACTACAAGGACACCGCGCAGCGCGCCGAGACCTTCGGTGCGGCGGCACAGAAGATCGGGGCGAAGCTCCTGAACATCTACTGGACCGTCGGTCCGTACGACCTCGTGGCCGTCGTCGAGGCGCCCGACGACGAAACCGCCACCGCGGCGATCCTGCAGGTCGGTGGGGTGGGCAACGTCCGCTCCACGACCCTGCGGGCCTTCGGCCGAGAGGAGATGGAGCGCATCGTCGCCAAGGCGGCCGGCTGACGGCCCGCGCTGCGCACACCGCACGCGACGGTGACCCGGCGGGCCGATCGGCAGGGCGCCCCACCCCCCTGCCGATCGGCCCGCCGGGTCACCGT
>NZ_POTZ01000247.1 GCF_003236365.1 Streptomyces sp. NTH33 | reverse complement strand
GTCCCGCCCCACGTCGGCACCCCCGGGTGGCTCCGCCCGGAACGCGGCATGTGAGACTGCGCGCATGATTCGCCCCGCGACCCCCGCCGACGTCCCTGTCATCCACACCCTGATCCTCGAGCTCGCCGAGTACGAGAAAGCGCTCGACGAGGTCCGGGCGACGCCCGGGCAACTGGCCGAGGCTCTGTTCGGTGAGCGTCCGGCGGCGTTCGCGCACATGGCGGAGGACCCGGACGGCGAGGTGGTGGGCTTCGCGCTGTGGTTCCTCAACTTCTCCACCTGGCGCGGGGTGCACGGCATCTACCTGGAGGACCTCTACGTCCGCCCGGAGGCCCGCGGCGGCGGGCACGGCCGGGCGCTGCTGACGGAGCTGGCCCGCCTGTGCGTCGCCCGCGGCTACGAACGCCTGGAGTGGTCGGTCCTGAACTGGAACGAGCCGGCGATCGGCTTCTACGAGTCCCTGGGCGCCCGCCCGCAGGACGAGTGGGCGGTGTACCGGCTCACCGACGAGTCGCTGAAGGCGCTGGCGGCAAAGGCGTAGCCGGTCCTCCCCGAAGCGCGCGGCGCCGTCCTCCCCGAGCGGCGGGAGACCGCCGCCGATGGCAGGATGTGCCCGTGGGGGTCCTGCCCGTGGATGGGGACGAAGGCATGGGCGTCAGTGGCGCGGTGAGCGGTACGCACCCGGGCGATCCGTTCGACATCAAGACCTCAGCGGTGGCGATCATCGACGCCGAGGGGCTGATCGCCTACTGGAGCCGAGGCGCCCAGGACCTGCTCGGATACCCGGCCGGTGACGTCGTACGGCGTCCGGCCCGGCTGCTGTGGTCCGGCCGCGACCCGACCACCGTGGTCTCCCGGCTGCGCCGCATCGACCGTGCCGGGGACGCGGTGATCGCCGTCCGTCACCGCGCGGGCCACACCGTCCGGCTCGCCGTCCGCGTGTGCCCGCTGCTCGCCGCGGGCGGCTCGCGCGACTGGCTCGTCCTCGCCTGCGACGCCGCCGACCGGCGCCGGCACGAGTGGTACGAGGCGGTCGCGCAGGGCCTGCTCGAACAGTCCCCCATCGGGGTCGCGGCGCTGGACACCCAGCTGCGGTACCGCTGGGTGAACCGCGCCCTGACCGGCGTGGAGGGGCATCCGGTGGACGCCGCGGGCGGAACGTCCTCGGTCGTGACCCGGCACGCCCGACAGACTCTGGTCTCCGGGCAGTCCCAGGTCACCGTCGAGCACGCGCCGCCCCGGCGCGGCACGTCCGGCCGGCGCGGACCCGCGCGCTCCCGGCTGCGCTCGTTCTTCCCCCTGCGCGACAGCACGGGCCGGACGCTGGGCATCTGCTACGCCGCCCTGGACGTCACCGCCCAGGACCCGTCGCGCGAGCGGCTGGTGCTGCTGAACGCGGCCAGCGAGCACATCGGGACCACGCTGGACCTGCACCGGACGGTCCAGGAGCTGGCGGAGATCGTCGTCCCGCGGGTCGCCGACTTCGTGGCCGTCGACCTCCTGGACGTCGTGCGGACGGAGCAGGGCCCGCCCGCCGCCTCCGCACGCGGTCCGGCCGTGCTGCGGCGCGCGGCCCACCTGTCGGTCCAGAAGGACCGCCCCCAGGTGATCGCCGAAGTCGGCGAGGCCATCCACTACCCCGGCGGGTCTCCGCAGCAGCTCTGCCTGGCCACCGGGAAGGCCAGCCGCCGGGCCGTCGGCCCGTCGACACCCGCGCTCGCCGACGACCCCCTGCGGTGGACGAGGATCAACCGGTTCGGCGTGCACACGCACCTGGTTGTGCCGCTGCGGGCCCGCGGCATCACGATGGGCGTGGTGACCCTGCTGCGCTGGAGGAACCCCGAGGCGTTCACCGAGGACGACCAGCTGCTGGTCGAGGACGTGGTGGCGCGGGCCGCCGTGTGCGTCGACAACGCCCGGCGCTTCGCCCGGGAGCACCAGGCGGCGCTCGCCCTCCAGACCAGCCTGCTGCCGTCCGCCCTGCCCCGGAACAGTGCCGTCGAGGTGGCCTACCGCTATCTGCCGGCCGACGCCGACGCGGGGGTGGGCGGGGACTGGTTCGACGTCATCCCGCTCTCCGGTGCCCGGGTCGCGCTGGTGGTGGGCGACGTGGTCGGCCACGGCCTGCACGCGGCGGCCTCCATGGGGCGGCTGCGGGCCGCCGTACAGACCCTTGCCGACCTGGACCTGCCCCCGGACGAGCTGCTGGCGCACGTCGACGACCTGGTCCTGCGCCTGTCGGACGAGGCGGAAGCGGCCACCGAGGGACCGGTGGCGGTCGGCGCGACCTGCGTGTACGCCGTCTACGACCCGATCGCCGGCACCATGCTCGTGGCCCGGGCCGGGCATCCCAGCCCCGCGATCGCCCATCTGACCGAACCCGTGGAGTTCCCCGACATCCCCGCGGGCCCGCCCTTCGGCCTCGGCGGCCTGCCGTTCGAGTCGGCCGAGATCCCGGTGGAGGAGGGCGGCGTCGTCGCGCTCTACACCGACGGGCTGATCGAGGCCTCGGACCGGGACGTCGACGTCGGCATGGAACGGCTGTGCTTCACCCTGGCCCACCCCGACCGGCCCCTGGAGGAGCTCTGCGACACCATGGTCCGCACCCTGCTGCCGGACCGGCCGCGCGACGACGTCGCCTTCCTCATCGCCCGGACGCACGTGATGAGCGGCGACCGCGTGGCCTCCTGGGACGTGCCCGTCGACCCGTCGGCCGTACACGTGGTGCGCAACGAAGTCAGCCGCCGGCTGTCCCTGTGGGGTTTCGACGAGGCGGCCTTCACCACGGAGCTGATCGTCAGCGAACTGGTCACCAACGCCATCCGGCACGCCCGCGGCCCGATCGGCCTGCGCCTCATCCACGACCGGACCCTGATCTGCGAGGTCTCCGACGGCGGCAACACCTCCCCGCACCTGAGGCGCGCGCGCAGCACGGACGAGGGAGGGCGGGGCCTGTTCCTGGTCGCCCAGCTCGCCCAGCGCTGGGGCACCCGGTACACAAGCTCCGGCAAGACGATCTGGACGGAACAGCCCCTGCCCGGCCACGTCTCCCGGCAGCCGCCGCACGCCTTGCTGGTCCCCTGAGTCACACACCCGGGACCTGCCGGACATACCGGTCGCCCGGCAGGGAAGCGCGGTGTTAGAACTGAAAGCATGGTCGGACGCTCCCACCGGTCCCCGAGGGGCGCGGAACCGCCGGTCAATGACCGGCGGCGAGCCGGCCCGGCCCGCCGCCGTCCGGGGACCCGGGAGGCACGGCGTGCTGCGGGGCGGGGTCTGTCGCCGCCCCGGAGGCTGGGCACGGTCGCCGCGCAGGTCTTCCTGCTGCAGCTGATCGTCGTCCTGGTGCTCGTCGCGGCGGGGGCCACGGCCGTGGTGCTGCAACGGCGGTACGACGGCGAGACCAGCGCCAAGGAGCGGTCACTGGCCGTCGCGGAGGCGTTCGCCCACGCGCCCGGTACGGCGCTCGCCCTGGAGTCGCCCGATCCGGCGGCCCTCCTGCGGATCCCGGCCGAGAAGGCGCAGCTGAACTCCGGCATCGACTACATCTCCGTGCTGAACAGCCAGGGGATCCGCCTGACCGACCCGGAACCGGGGCTGATCGGCACGCCGGCCCAGGAGATCGGCCGGGCCATGTCGGGCAAGACGTTCACCGAGACCTTCCACGGCCGGCCGGCCGACTCCGTGCGTGCGGTGGTGCCTGTCGTCGGCGCGGGCCGGCACGTGGTCGGCATCGTCACCGCGGGCATCGAGATCCAGAACCTGGGCCGGATGCTGAACCAGCAGATCCCGATGGTCCTGGGCGCCGCCGCGCTGGCCGTGGTGCTGGCGACCGCGGGCACCTTCCTCGTCAGCCGGCGGCTGCGCCGCCAGACCCGCGGTCTGGGCCCTGCCGAGATGACCCGCATGTACGAGCACCACGACGCCGTGCTGCACGCGGTGCGCGAGGGCGTGCTGATCACCGACGCCGACGGCCGGGTGCTGCTCGCCAACGACGAGGCCCGCCGGCTGCTGGACCTCCCGGAGGACGCCGACCGGCGGCACGTCACGGAGCTGGGGCTGGGGCCGGACATGACGCGGCTGCTGGAGGCGGGGGAGGTCGTCTCCGACGCGGTGTTCCCGGCCGGGGACCGGCTGCTGGCGGTCAACACCCGGCGCACCGCGCCGTACGGCAGCCCGCCGGGCCTGGTGGCCAGCTTCCGGGACACCACGGAGCTGCGGGCCCTGTCGGGCCGCGCCGAGGTGGCACGGGGACGGCTGACGCTGCTGTACGAGGCCGGGGTGCGGATCGGTACGACGCTCGACGTACGGCGTACCGCTCAGGAGCTCGCCGAGGTGGCGGTCCCGCGGGTGGCGGACGTCGTCACCGTGGAACTGCTGGAGTCCGTGCTGCACGGCGAGGAACCCACCGGGGCGGAGAACCGGATGCGCCGCACCGCGCTGTACGAGGCCGGGGCGCACAACCCGCTGCAGCCGGTGGGCGACCCCATCCGGTTCGTGGTGGCCGACACCCCGATGGGGGCGACGCTGCGGCGCGGCAAGGCGGTGCTGGTGCCGGACCTGCGCGCCGCGCAGGACTGGCGGACCCGGGATCCGGAGGGCGCGCTGCGGGTGCTCGACCACGGCATCCATTCGCTGATCACGGTGCCGCTCAGGGCGCGGGGCGTGATCCTCGGCATGGTCAACTTCTGGCGGGGGGCCGGCTCGGCGCGGTTCGAGGAGGAGGACGTCGCGGTCACCGAGGAGCTGGTGGCCCGTGCGGCCGTCGCGATCGACAACGCGCGCCGGTACTCCCGCGAGCACGCGATGGCCGTGACGCTGCAGCGCAGTCTGCTCCCCCGGGACCTGCCGGAGCAGGACGCGCTGGAGCTGGCCTGGCGGTACCTGCCGGCGCAGTCCGGTGTGGGCGGCGACTGGTTCGACGTCATCCCCCTGCCCGGCTTCCGGGTGGCGCTGGTGGTCGGCGACGTGGTGGGGCACGGGCTGCACGCGGCGGTGACGATGGGCCGGCTGCGGACAGCGGTGCTGAACTTCTCGTCCCTGGACCTGCCTCCGGACGAACTGCTCAGCCATCTGGACGAGATGGTGACGCGGCTGGACACGCAGACGGCGAGCGCCGACGGCGAGGTGTCCCCCGTCACCGGGGCCACCTGCCTGTACGCCGTCTACGATCCGGTGGGCGGGCGCTGCGCCGTCTCCCGGGCGGGGCACCTCGTACCGGCCGTGGTGGACCCCGCGGGACGGGTGACCTTCCCCGATCTTCCCCTGTCGCCGCCACTGGGGGTGGGCGGGCTGCCGTTCGAGACCGGTGAGCTGACCCTGCCGGAGGGCAGCCGGCTGGTGCTGTTCACCGACGGCCTGGTGGAGGACCGCGGACGGGACATCGACGAGGGGCTGGCGATGCTCGGCGCGACCGTCGCGCACCCGGACCGGTCCCCGGAGGAGACCTGCCGGGACCTGACGGCCGCGATGCTGCCGGAGCACCCGAGCGACGACGTGGCGCTGCTCGTCGCCCGGACGCGGCTGCTCGACCCCTCCCGGGTCCGGGCCTGGGACGTGCCGTTCGACGTGTCGGCGGTCTCCCGGGTGCGCACCGAGGTGAGCGGCCGGCTGCGCGACTGGGGGCTGGAGGAGCCCGCGTTCGCCATGGAGCTGGTCCTCAGCGAGCTCCTGACCAACGCCATCCGGTACGGCGCTCCGCCCGTGCGGGTGAGGATCCTGCTGGGCCGCTGTCTGATCTGCGAGGTGTCGGACGGCAGCAGCACCTCGCCGCATCTGCGGCGCGCGGCGACCACCGACGAGGGCGGCCGCGGTCTGTTCCTGGTCTCGCAGTTCGCGGAGCGGTGGGGCACGCGCTATGTGGCGCACGGCAAGGTGATCTGGGCGGAGCTGGGCCTGGGCGGCGCTCCGGAGCCGGACCCCGAGATGCTGCTCGACGCCATGATCTGGTGACCGCACCGGTGCGACATCGCCCCCTGAGAAGCCGGTCTCGTGTGCGGAAAGTGACGGATACACGCCTCCCCTTGGACACCGAGTAACATTACTCAACCGTAACCTCCCGTGCGCTACCGGCGGTAACAGCGGCCCCGTACGTTCACCTTCCATCACTCCTGTACGGCCGCACCCTCAGGAGGTTCCACCATGCCCGCACACAGACGTCTGCTCGCCGCCGCCGTCGCCACCGCCGCCTGCCTCGGCGCCCAGGCGCTTCCGGCCGCCGCGGCCACCGGGCCCGACCAGCCCGGCCAAGTGGTCTCCCGGGGCGTCAGGATCCCCGTCTTCTACAGCCCGCCCGCCGGCCTTCCGGCGGCCGACGGCACCCTGATCCGCAGCGGACCGCTCCCGCTCGCCATCGGCCTGCACGGCCTGCACGGCCCCCTGCCGGGCCGGGCCACGCGCCTGATGTACAAGTCGACCGACTCCACCGGCCGGCCGGTGGCCGTCACCGGCGCCTACGTCGAACCGGCGGCCCGCTGGAGGGGCACCGGGCCGCGCCCCCTGGTCGTCGTCGCACCGGGCACCATGGGGCAGGGCGACCAGTGCGCGGCCTCCCTGGGCCTGGAACGCCCGGTCTCGTTCAACGGCCGCACCGTGTCGGTCGGCTACGAGGACCTGTCGGTCTACCGACTGCTGGCCCGGGGCATCGCCGTGGTGGTCACCGACTACGCCGGCCTGGGCGCCACCGACCGGCTGCACACCTACGTCAACCGCGTCGACGAGGCCCACGCCGTCCTCGATGCGGCCCGCGCCGCCCGCTCCGTCGACGGCGCGTCCGTCACACCGGTCTCCCCCGTCGGCCTGTTCGGCTACAGCCAGGGAGGCGGTGCCGTCGCGGCCGCCGCCGAACTGCAGCCCGACTACGCCCCCGACGTCCCCCTCGCCGGCACCTACGCCGGTGCACCGCCCGCCGACCTGACCGAGGTCACCCGGGCCATCGACGGCAGCGAACTGGCCGGCGCCCTGGGCTGGTCCCTGAACGGCTTCCTGCAGTCCGACCCCGAGCTCAGGCCCCTCGCCGACGCGCACCTCAACAGCGCGGGCAAGGCCGCCCTGGCCGACCTGTCGACCATGTGCGTGGGCGACGCCCTCTTCTCCTACGGCTTCACCAAGAGCACCAAGTGGACCACCGACGGTCGGTCCATCAGCGACGTCGTCCGCTCCACACCCGCGCTCCAGGCCTTCCTCGACAGCCAGCGCATCGGCCGTCTGAAGCCGTCCGGCCCGGTGCGCCTGGCCACCGGCGTCAGCGACAACCTCGTCCCGCACGCCCAGGCGCGGCAGCTCGCCGCCGACTGGTGCGCCAAGGGCGCCGACGTCACGTACAAGGGGCTCGCCCTGCCCGGCCTCGGCAGCGCCCTGATCAACCACTTCGCCCCGCTGCTCGCCGACCAGGGCGCCGCCGTGTCCTGGCTGACCGACCGCCTCGCCGGCGAACCGGCCGTCTCCACCTGCGCGGCGATGCCGTCCCGGTCCTGACACCCACGCACCCGGCCGGGCCGTCCCGCCGTCGGCGGGGCGGCCCCGCCGGCCGGTTCCGCGGGGGCCGGGCGGGGCGCCGGCGCCGGCCGTGGAGCGAGTGGCTGCGTTCGCACGCCGTGCCGCCTCGGTGCACTGTGGTAGGCGTGAGTTCCTGGCAGGCACGTTTCGCCGACCGCACGCAGTCGGGCCACATGCTGCTGCTGATCCCGATCGCGCTCATCGTCATCATCACCGGGTTCGACATCGTGGCGCCGACCGACATCGTGCTCGGCCCGCTGCTGGTGATCGCCCCCGCGATCACCGCGTGGTTCGCGGGGCCGTGGACGACGGGGATCATCGGTGCCGCGGCGGTGGCCGGCCAGGGGTTCGCGGGCTGGCGGCTCGGCCTGCTGACGTCACGGAGCGTGATCGTGCAGATGACCGCTCTCGCGCTGCTCTCCTTGCTGGTCGTGGCCCTGTGCGTGGTCCGCGACCATCGTGCGCGCGAGCTGGCGCAGGTACGGTCGGTGGCCGAGGCCGCTCAGCGGGTGCTGCTGTGGCCCCTGCCGAGCCGGCTGGGTCCCCTGCAGCTCGCCTGTCTGTACCTGTCCGCCGAGGACGAGGCGTCCATCGGCGGCGACCTGTACGCCGCCGCCCGCACCGACAGCGGGGCCCGGGTGATGATCGGGGACGTGCGCGGCAAGGGCCTGCCGGCCATCGGCGAGGCGGCCCTGCTGCTCGGCGCGTTCCGCGAGGCCGCGCACCACCACGCCGCCCTGCCCTCGCTGGCCGCCTCCCTGGAACGGAGCATCACCCGCTACCTCGCCGACTTCGAACCGGAGGAGGAGGCGGGTGAACGTTTCGTCACCGCGCTGCTGCTGGAGATACCGGACGGCGACCCGGTCGTCCGGATGAGCAGCTGCGGCCATGTGGCACCGCTGCTGCTCGGCCCGGACAAGGAGGTCACGGCGCCGGACCTCACCCCCACCCCGCCGCTCGGGGTCGGCCTGACCGAGCCGGACGGCTCCTCCGTCGACGTGCTGCCCTTCGGCCACGGCGACACCCTGCTCCTCTACACCGACGGCGCCGTCGAGGCCCGCGACCGCAACGGCGTCTTCTACCCGCTGGCCGAGCGCATCACCCAGTGGACCGGGAGCTCCCCGGACGCCCTGCTCCACCACGTCCAGCGCGATCTGCTCGCCCACACCGGCGGGCGCCTCAACGACGACGTCGCCCTCATCGCGATCCGCCGCGTCCCCACGCCGTCCGGCCACCGCTTCGGCCGCGGCTCCCCGTCCGGCCCGCCCACCGTGGACACCGGCCCGTCGCCGTTCTCCTGAAGCTCGCGGGCCCAGGGGTGCGAGGCCGGCGGACCCGGCCGCCCCGCCGGATCCGGAAACGCCGGATTCAGAAACGGCGGTGCTGAATCCGATGAGAGGCAACGGTTGGACTTCAGGATCACTCGGGAGCAAGGTGGGGGGCGTCCCCCCGGGCCCGGGGGGCGCCCCGCACCGCACCACCCGGAGATCACCCGATGACCTACGTCGCGGATCCTGAGCGTTACGACGGCACCATGCGCTACCGGCGCACCGGCCGCTCGGGGCTCGACCTGCCCGTCCTGTCCCTGGGCTACTGGCACAACTTCGGCGACAACCGGCCGTTCGAGACCCAGCGCGAGATCGCCCTGCGCGCCTTCGACCTCGGCATCACCCACCACGACCTGGCGAACAACTACGGCCCGCCCTACGGCTCGGCGGAGATCAACTTCGGCCGGCTGATGAAGCAGGACCTCGCGCCGTACCGGGACGAGATGGTGATCTCCACCAAGGCGGGCTGGGACATGTGGCCCGGCCCCTACGGCCAGGGCGGCGGCTCCCGCAAGTACCTGCTCGCCTCGCTCGACCAGTCGCTGCGGCGCATGGGCCTGGACTACGTGGACATCTTCTACTCCCACCGGCTGGACGCGAGCACGCCGCTGGAGGAGACGATGGGCGCGCTGGACACCGCCGTGCGCCAGGGCAAGGCCCTCTACGTCGGCATCTCCTCCTACGACGCCGAGCGCACCCGGCAGGCTGCCGCCATCCTGCGCGAGCTGGGCACCCCGCTGCTGATCCACCAGCCGTCGTACAGCATGGTCAACCGCTGGATCGAGACCGAGGGGCTGCTGGAGACCGCCGAGGAGGAGGGTTTCGGCGTCATCGGTTTCACCGCCCTGGCCCAGGGACTGCTGACCGACCGCTACCTGAACGGCGTCCCCGAGGACTCGCGGGCCGCGCAGGGCACCTCGTTCGACACCGCCTGGCTCTCCGAGGAGATGCTGCGGCGGCTGCGGGCCCTGAACGACATCGCGGCCCGCCGCGGGCAGTCCCTCGCCCAGCTGGCCCTCGCCTGGGCGCTGCGCGACCGGCGCGTCACCTCCCTGGTCATCGGCGCCTCCCGGGTGGAACAGCTGGAACAGAACGTGGCCGCGCTGGAGAACCCGGACTTCAGCGACGAGGAGCTGGCGGAGATCGACAAGTACGCCGCCGACGGCGGCGTCGACCTGTGGCGGGCGGCGCGCACCGGGGAACTCGGCTGACCCACGTCCACCGGTGGTAAACCGGGCATGCCGGGGTACTCGTCGCCACCTGCCGAGATGTCGCGGCGGGGCAGCCGTCCCGCCGCGGCCGGTCAGCGAGACAGGAGGCGCAGATGAGCACGGTCAAGGAAACGGTGGAGGTCGACGTTCCCGTCCACGCCGCCTACAACCAGTGGACGCAGTTCGAGGAGTTCCCGAACTTCATGGAGGGGGTCGAGGAGGTCAGGCAGGTCGACGACCGCCACAACCACTGGACCACCAAGATCGGCGGTGTCAAGCGGGAGTTCGACACCGAGATCGTCGACCAGCTGCCCGACGAGCGCATCACCTGGCGCAGCACCAGCGGCGACACCCGGCAGAAGGGCACGGTCCGCTTCGAGCGCGTGGACGACACGCACACCCGGGTGGAGCTCGTCATGGACGTCGAGCCCAGCGGAGCCGTGGAGAAGGCCGGCGACATGCTGGGCGTGGTCGACCGGCGCGTCAAGGGCGACATGAAGCGCTTCAAGCAGTACATCGAGCAGCGCGGGGGCGAGACCGGAGCCTGGCGGGGCCGTATCCGGCCCGAGGACGCCGGCCCCTCGCTCTGAGTCCCGCCGGACCCGGCCCTCACCGCGCCCCGGCCGCCCCGACGAACGCTTCGGGACGCCGGGGCGCGTTCGCGTCCGTTCAGCCTGTCCGTTCAGCCCCTCTGGCAGACGGTCCCGTTGAGGGCGAACGACGAGGGTGTGCCGGTGTTGCCGGTGTGGGTGGCCTGGAAGCCGAGGGTGGTGGAGGCCCCGGGGGCCAGGGC
>NZ_POTZ01000246.1 GCF_003236365.1 Streptomyces sp. NTH33 | reverse complement strand
GGCACCAGGAGGGAGTGGGGGACGACCACGACCGCCGCGGTGCCGCCCTGCTTCTGCTCGCGCAGCTGGACGCGTACGCCGTGGCGGTGGGCGAGGCGGGCGACGACGTAGAGGCCGAGGCCCAGGCCTTCCTCGCCCTCCTGGTCGTAGGAGCTCTCCGGGTCGAAGTCGGCGAAGCGGGTGTTGAGGCGGGTCATCCGGTCGGCGGGCATGCCGATGCCCTCGTCCTGGACGGAGAGCATGACCTCGCCGCTCTCCAGGAGCCAGCCGGAGACCTCGACGGGCTGGTCGGGCGGGGAGAACGAGGTGGCGTTCTCCAGGAGTTCGGCCAGCAGGTGGGACAGGTCGTCCGCGGCGAAGCCGGCCACGTGGGCGTGCGGCGGCAGGGAGGCGATGCGGACACGCTCGTAGCGTTCGATCTCGCTGACCGCGGCGCGGACGACGTCGACCAGCGGGACCGGTCCGGCCGTGTGCTGGACGTGCTCGGTGCCGGCCAGCACGAGGAGGTTCTCGCTGTGCCGGCGCATGACCGTGGCGAAGTGGTCGAGCTTGAACAGCGTGGACAGGCGGTCCGGGTCCTGCTCGCTGTCCTCCAGGCCCTCGATGACGGTGAGCTGCCGCTCGACCAGGCCGAGCGTGCGCAGCGCCAGGTTGACGAAGGTGCCGCCGATGCCGGCGCGCAGCTGCTCCAGCCGGTCGGTGGACTCCTTCAGCTCGGCCTGGAGTTCCTCGCGGGCGTCGGCCATCTTCTGGCGCTGGCCGACCAGGTGCTTGCGGTCGGCCTCCAGGGTGGCGACCCGCTCGGCGAGGACGGCGGCCTGCGCGTGCAGGGCGTTGACGGAGCGGACGACCTGCGCGAACTCGTCGTTGCGGCCGGTGAACTTGACGGGTTCCTCGGCGGCCGGGTCGACCGCGCCGGCCAGCCGGGCCGAGCCCAGGCGCAGCACCGCCAGCGGACGGGTCAGCGTGCGGGCGAGCGCGGTGGCGACGCCGATGGTGACCAGCAGCAGCCCGCCGAGCAGGGCGATGCGGATCTCCAGCGAGGTGACGTCGTCGTCGCGGAGCTTCGCCAGGTCCTTGGTGCGGCGGTCGTAGAGGGAGGACTCCGCGCCGCGCATCAGGTCGACGCGGGCGCTGAGCGCGTCGTCGGCCCTCTTGACGCCGGTGAACAGCTCGCTGTCGGAGAGCGTCGGCTGGTCGGTGAGGGAGGCGAGGTACTTCTCGGCGGTGTCGACCTCGGGCCCGGTCACGGTGGAGTCGTACGACGCCTTGGCGCCCTGGGGCGCGGTGTCGCGGAATGCGGCGAGGGCCGCGTCCGAGCGCAGCCGGGCCTGCTGGGCGGCGGCGCTGAGGGCGTCGCGCTGCTTGGTGTCGGCCTCGGACCAGGTGGCGGTCTGCGTGGGCAGGCCGGTGACCGGGTTGATGACGGTCTGCGTGGAGTACGGCACGTTCAGGGCGGCGAGCAGCAGTCCGCGGGCGGCGGCGGCCTGCTGGACGGCCGTGTCGAGCTCGGCGAGCGCGTACGCTCCGGAACCGGCGCGCGCCGGCATCCGCTCGGCCAGCTGTTCGGCGAGCTTGTGCAGTTCGGTGATGGCGGTGGAGTACGCCTGGTGGGCCTGCAGGGCGGTGCTCTGCCCGGTCAGCGCGGCGCGGCGCACGGCGGCGATGCCGTCGAGGTCCTCGCGCAGCCGGGCGGGCGTGTCGGGGTCGGCGCGCAGCTCGTCGACCTGGCGGTCCACGCGGGTGCTGCGCTGCTCGGAGGGCGCCTCGTTCTTGGGGCGGCCGGCGGCGAGGTAGGAGGTGACCTCGTCGCGCTCGTCGGCGAGCGAGTGGGCGAGGGTGAGCGCGTCCTGGGTCTGCCCGGCGAGCGTCACCAGCCCCTGGGAGTCGCTCAGCTGCCCGGAGGCGGCGATCACCGAGGGGGCGCCGGCGCCCGCCACGGCGGCGGCCACGACGGCGACGGCGGCGATCAGGCGGTTGCGCACGCGGGTGGGGCGGCCCTTGCCGACAGGGGCGGCAGCGGGCGTCCCGGGCATGCCGGGTGTCTGCTCCGGGTCTCCTGCCAGGGCCGTCTGCTTGCCTGTGCGCCGAGGCCGCTTCTTCTGCACCGGTGCTCGCATTCCTGTACTCGTGTACTCATGGGCCCGGGTGGTGCCCCCGTCAGCCGGCGCGGACAGGTGCGTACACCCTCCCCCCGTGCTCTCGGCTCCGCTCGAGCCTCGAGCAGGGGGACCTGTATCGGTTCCCGACCCTCCCAGTGCCGGTGGGCGGTGGTCCCGCATCGTCCGACCGGCCACCCGAAGGAGTGAACCCCGGAGGGGAGTTGGCGGGCAAGTTCCCCCGGCGTGTGCGGCGGGCGTGCGCGGCGGGCCGGTTGGACGTCCGCGGCAGGCTTTGGCAGTATTCGCCGCCACGCCTTCCCGGAGCGATCCATTCCCGCCCAAAACAGACGCCTGACCTGCGTCGCCCTGTCATTTCCCGGCCTCTTGCCACCCTTTCGCAAACCTTGTGAAGGGCTCGTGCAGACTGGCTGGATGCGCACTGAGGTTGTTTCGGAGCCCGGCCACCGCGACTGCCCCAACGAGGACTTCGCGAGTGTCGGACTACCCGCCTTCGGACAGGGTGGTTGCCTTGTCGTCCTGGACGGAGTGACGCCGCCGAGGACCGGGACGGGGTGTTCGCATTCGGTCCCGTGGTTCACCGCCCGGCTCGGCGGCGCACTGACCGAACTGACCGTTTCCTGTCCAGATCTGACGCTGTCGGAGATCCTTTCGCGCGCGATCCTCCGTACCGCCGAACCGCACGCCGCGACCTGTGACCTTTCTCACCCGCGTACTCCCCAGGCGACCGTCGTTCTGGCGCGCTGGTCGGCGGAGACGGTCGACTACCTGGTGCTGTCCGACTCGGTGCTCCTGCTGGAGTCCGCCGACGGCTCGGTCACCCCCGTCCTGGACGACCGGCTGGCCCGCCTCCCCCGGGCCTCGCTCGCCACCGACGCGCTCATCGACGCCGTCGTCCGCAACAAGGAGGGCGGCTTCTTCACCGCGGCGGCGGACCCCTCGGTGGCGGAGCGGGCCGTGACGGGCAGCGTGCCGCGCCACGAGGTCCGCGCGCTGGCCGCGCTGACGGACGGGGCGGCGCGCTGGGTGGAGAAGTTCCGCGCGGGCGACTGGGCGCGGTGCGTCGGCCTCGTACGGAAGGAGGGGGCGCGGGCGCTGGTGGAGCGGGTGCGGGCCCTGGAGGCGGCCGACAAGGAGGAGCGGACGTATCTGCGGCGCAGCAAGACGCACGACGACGCGACGGTGGTCTTCGTGGAGCCGTGAGGGCCGGCCGGGGGCTACTTCTCCGCGACCCCGTTCAACTGGTGCAGCAGCCGAGCCAGTTCGGCCACCTCGTGGCGGTCCCAGTGGGCGAGCTGGCTGACGTAGCGGGCACGGCGGGCCTCGCGCACCTGGCCGACGCGGCGGCGGCCGTCGTCGGTGAGGGCCACCAGCCAGGCCCGCCCGTCCGCGGGGTCCGGCTCGCGGGCGACGAGGCCGAGTTCCTCCAGGGCGCGCAGCTGGCGGGACATGGTGGCCTTGCCGACGCCGATGTACGCGGCGAGGTCCGTGGCGCGCTGTCCCCCGCACTCCTCCAGCCGGACCAGCAGTCCGTACGCGGCGGGCTCCAGGTCGGGATGGACCTCGCGGGCCATCTCGCCCTGGTTGGCCCTCGCGCGCCGCAGCAGCACCGTCAGTTCCCGTTCCAGGGACAGGAACTCCCGGTCCACACCACTCGGTGACGCGCCGGACGCGACTTCACGTCCACCGCGGTGTGCGTCTTCGTGCACGTCAGCCCCTGCCTGAAGTTTCCCGTTGCTGAAAGTTTCCGCCGGTCCGGTCCATCGCCGCAGCTCCGTCAGTATTTCGCAGGCTTGGACCAACGGCAGGCCACGGATCCCCTTCCCCGGCGGGGTCTACGTGCGTAGCTTCTCACTCAGGCAGTTACTGGCATGCTCACGCCACCCCTGTGACCCGCGGCCGCGGCCGCGATCCGGCGGTGACCCGCCCTCCCCGGCGGGACGGGGCATGCCCGCGTTTCCCCCACCGAGCACCACCGAACTTTCGGAGGCACGTCATGCCCGTGCGCAGATCCGGAACGGCCCGCCTGCGGCGGCTCACCGCCGCGGGAATCCTGCTCGTCGCGTTCTCCCTGCTGTCCGCCCTTCCCTCCGCGGCCGCCACCGCGCCCGCCCGCGGCTCGGCGTACATGGGGATGGGCGTCCTGGCGCACGACGGCCGGGGCGGCGGCACGCCGTCGCTCGCCGCCGTCACCCAGACCGAGGGCGTCGACGTCAGCGGCCACCAGGGCAACGTCGCCTGGTCCACGCTGTGGAACAGCGGCGTCAGGTGGGCCTACACCAAGGCCACCGAGGGGACGTACTACACGAACCCCTACTTCGCCCAGCAGTACAACGGCTCGTACAACACCGGCATGATCCGCGGCGCGTACCACTTCGCGACCCCGGACACCACCAGCGGCGCCGTCCAGGCCAACTACTTCGTCGACCACGGCGGCGGCTGGTCCCGCGACGGCAGGACCCTGCCGGGCGTCCTCGACATCGAATGGAACCCCTACGGAGACGCCTGCTACGGCAAGTCGGCGAGCGCCATGACCGGCTGGATCGCCGACTTCCTGAACACCTACAGGGCCCGCACGGGCCGGGACGCCGTGATCTACACGGCCACCAACTGGTGGACCCAGTGCACCGGCAACTACGGCGGCTTCGCCGCCGGCAACCCGCTGTGGATCGCCCGGTACGCCTCGGACCCGGGGCCGCTGCCGGCCGGCTGGGGCTACTACACGATGTGGCAGTACACGTCGTCGGGACCGACGGTCGGCGACCACGACAGGTTCAACGGAGCACTGGACCGGGTGCAGGCGTTGGCCAACGGCTGATCCGTACGCGTGGGCACGCGTGGTGAAGGCCCGGCCTCCCTCACGGAACCCGGGCCTTCCTCATCCGGTCGCCTCCGTCACGCGGCGACCGGAACCTCCGGCGCCGCACCGTCCGTCGCCGGTGCGAGCGCCAACTCCAGGACCTGGCGGACGTCGGTGACGGTGTGGACGTCGAGCTCGTCCAGCACCTCGGCCGGGACGTCGTCCAGGTCGGGTTCGTTGCGCTTGGGGATGACGACGGTGGTCACCCCGGCGCGGTGGGCGGCGAGCAGCTTCTGCTTCACGCCGCCGACGGGCAGGACCCGGCCGGTCAGCGACACCTCGCCGGTCATCGCCACGTCCGTGCGGACCAGGCGGCCGGAGAGCAGGGACGCGAGGGCCGTGGTCATCGTGATGCCCGCGCTCGGGCCGTCCTTGGGAACCGCGCCGGCCGGGAAGTGGATGTGCACGCCCCGGTCCTTCAGGTCGCCCACGGGCAGCTTCAGCTCGGCGCCGTGGCTGCGCAGGAAGCTCAGCGCGATCTGCGCGGACTCCTTCATCACGTCACCCAGCTGACCGGTCAGGGCCAGGCCCGCCGCGCCCGTCTCGGGGTCGGCGAGGGACGCCTCGACGAAGAGGACGTCGCCGCCGGCTCCGGTGACCGCGAGGCCGGTCGCCACGCCCGGGACGGACGTACGGCGCTCGGCCGGGTCCTGGGCGGACTCGGGCACGTGGTGCGGACGGCCGATCAACGCGCGCAGGTCGTCCCCGGTGACGGTGAACGGCAGCTCCCGCTCGCCCAGCTCGTGCTGGGCCGCGATCTTGCGCAGCAGCCGGGCGACGGACCGCTCCAGGGTGCGCACGCCCGCCTCGCGCGTGTACTCGCCGGCCAGCCTGCGCAGCGCGCCCTCCTCGATCGTGACCTCGTCCGCGCGCAGGCCGGCCCGCTCCAGCTGGCGCGGGAGCAGGTGGTCGCGGGCGATGACGACCTTCTCGTTCTCGGTGTAGCCGTCCAGGCGCACGATCTCCATACGGTCGGCGAGGGCCTCCGGGATCGCCTCCAGGACGTTGGCGGTGGCGAGGAAGACGACGTCCGACAGGTCCAGCTCGACCTCCAGGTAGTGGTCCCGGAAGGTGTGGTTCTGGGCCGGGTCGAGGACTTCGAGCAGGGCCGCGGCCGGGTCGCCGCGGAAGTCGGAGCCCACCTTGTCGATCTCGTCGAGCAGGACCACCGGGTTCATGGACCCGGCCTCCTTGATCGCGCGCACGATCCGGCCGGGCAGCGCGCCGACGTACGTACGGCGGTGGCCGCGGATCTCGGCCTCGTCGCGGACGCCGCCGAGGGCGACGCGGACGAACCTGCGGCCCATGGCGTGGGCGACGGACTCGCCGAGGCTCGTCTTGCCGACACCGGGAGGCCCCACGAGCGCGAGTACGGCGCCTCCGCGCCGACCGCCGATCACCCCCAGGCCGCGGTCGCCGCGGCGCTTGCGCACGGCCAGGTACTCGGTGATGCGTTCCTTCACGTCCTCCAGGCCGGAGTGCTCGGCGTCGAGCACCGCCTTGGCGCCCTGGATGTCGTACGCGGAAACGCTGTCATCGGTTCGCTCGTTCCACGGCATGTCGAGGACCGTGTCGAGCCAGGTGCGGATCCAGGAGCCCTCGGGTGAGGCGTCGGAGGCGCGCTCCAGCTTGTCGACCTCCTTGAGCGCGGCCTCGCGGACCTTCTCGGGCAGGTCGGCGGCCTCGACGCGGGCGCGGTAGTCGTCGGACTCCTCGCCCTCCTCCTCGCCGTTCAGCTCGCGCAGCTCCTTGCGGACGGCTTCGAGCTGGCGGCGCAGCAGGAACTCGCGCTGCTGCTTGTCGACGCCCTCCTGGACGTCCTTGGCGATGGCCTCGGCGACGTCCTGCTCGGCGAGGTGGTCGCGCAGCTGCTGGGTGGCGAGCCTGAGGCGGGCGACCGGGTCGGCGGTCTCCAGCAGTTCGAGCTTCTGCTCGGTGGCCAGGAACGGCGAGTAGCCGGAGTTGTCGGCGAGCGCGGAGACGTCGTCGATGGCCTGGACGCGGTCGACGACCTGCCAGGCGCCGCGCTTGCGCAGCCAGGCGGTGGCGAGGGCCTTGTACTCCTTGACGAGTGCGTCGACCTGTCCCGGCAGGGGGTCGGGCACGTTCTCGTCGATCCCGGTCCCCTCGACCCACAGCGCGGCCCCCGGCCCGGTGGTCCCGGCCCCGATCCGCACACGGCCGCGGCCGCGGACGAGCGCGCCCGGGTCACCACCGGCCAGCCGGCCGACCTGCTCGACCGTGCCCAGGACGCCGGTCCTGGCGTACGTCCCCTCGACGCGCGGCACCAGCAGCACTCTGGGCTTGCCCGGCTCGTCCCGCGCGGCAGCCTGCGCGGCCTCCACCGCGGCCCGCACCTCGGAGTCGCTCAGGTCCAGCGGGACCACCATCCCGGGCAGCACGACCTCGTCGTCGAGCGGCAGCACGGGCAGGGTGAGCGGTGTGAACGCGGTGGACTCAGCAGCCATGATCTCCCCTTCGGCAGTCAAATTGAGCTCTGCCGACTCAATGTGTGGGAGCTGTCGATTGTTCCCCGCCTCACGTTCGCTGTGAGCGATCACGAAAA
The DNA here is from genome assembly GCF_003236365.1 of Streptomyces sp. NTH33. GTDB lineage: Bacteria > Actinomycetota > Actinomycetes > Streptomycetales > Streptomycetaceae > Streptomyces. The sequence goes on along the minus strand of NZ_POTZ01000246.1, from coordinate 3,293 downwards.
CCGTGCCGCGGCGCGGCCGCGCGTACCGGCACTGCACACACGCACACGTGACACACGCACACGTGCGTGTCACCCGTCATCCACGTGGCCGTACCGGCGTGTTGGGGCAGGATGACCTCATGACCACCTGGTACGACGCCCCCGTGGTGCTGGACCGCCGCGAAGGCCCCTACGGCGAGGTCGTGCTGCGACGGCACGGCGCGCTGCTGCAGATCATCGCCAACGGCTGCTTCCTGATGGACACCTCCGACGGCCGCTCCGAGCGCCTCCTCGTCGACGCGGCGCTCACCGCGCTGGGCGGCCGGCGCGAGCCGAGCGTGCTGATCGGCGGCCTGGGCGTCGGCTTCTCCCTCGCGCACGCCGCCGCGAACCCCCGCTGGGGACGGATCACCGTCGTCGAGCGCGAACCCGCGATCGTCGGCTGGCACCGCGACGGCCCCCTCTCAGAACTGACCGCCCGGGCACTCGCCGACCCGCGCACCGAGATCGTCGAATCCGATCTGGTCGCGTACGTCAATGAGACTTCCGCCACGTTCGACACGCTGTGCCTCGACATCGACAACGGCCCCGACTGGACGGTCACCGAGGACAACGAGGAGCTGTACCGGCCGACCGGACTGGCAAGCTGCGCGAGGGTGTTGACACCGGGCGGGGTGCTCGCCGTGTGGTCGGCGAAGCCGTCTCCGGAATTTGAAGGAACCTTGCGGAATGTCGGGTTCCAGCAGGTGCGCACCGAAGAGATCCCCGTTGCCCGGGGCGTTCCCGACGTCGTGCACCTCGGGGTCCGACCTGGATAGAAAAGCCGCGGCGACTCCCCGTACGCTGCTGACCTGACGCCGATCATTCAAGCGTCAATCGCGACCACGCGCAGTCAACGGATCACCGCACGGATTCCGGAAAAGCACACTCAGGGGCGGGCGATGGAACAGACACACACCGCGCACAACGGCACGACGGCCACTCCGGGCGCTCAGCGCCGGGTGCTGGTGGTCGAGGACGACCAGACCATCCAGGACGCCATCGCCACCCGCCTGCGCGCCGAGGGATTCGTCGTGCAGACCGCGGGCGACGGTCCGGCGGCCGTCGACACCGCCGAGGCCTGGCAGCCGGATCTGCTGATCCTCGACGTCATGCTGCCCGGCTTCGACGGCCTGGAGGTCTGCCGCCGGGTGCAGGCCCAGCGCCCGGTGCCGGTGCTGATGCTCACCGCGCGGGACGACGAGACCGACATGCTGGTCGGCCTCGGAGTCGGCGCCGACGACTACATGACCAAGCCGTTCTCGATGCGCGAGCTGGCCGCACGCGTGCACGTGCTGCTGCGCCGCATGGAGCGGGCCGCGCTCGCCGCGGCGACGCCGCGCAGCGGCATCCTGCGCCTGGGCGAACTGGAGATCGACCACGCCCAGCGCCGGGTGCGGGTGCGCAGCGAGGACGTCCACCTCACGCCGACGGAGTTCGACCTCCTGGTGTGCCTGGCGAACACCCCGCGCGCGGTGCTCTCCCGCGAGCAGCTGCTGGCGGAGGTGTGGGACTGGGCGGACGCCTCCGGCACGCGGACCGTGGACAGCCACATCAAGGCGCTGCGCCGGAAGATCGGCGCCGAGCGGATCCGCACGGTGCACGGCGTGGGGTACGCGCTGGAGACGCCGACCCCATGAGCGACGGGCCGGCCGCACGGAGGGACCCGGGAGATCCCTGGGGTGGCGTACGCCCGTTCTCGATCAAGACCAAGCTGGGCGCGCTGGTCGTCATCTCGGTGCTGATCACCACGGGTCTGCTGCTGGTCGCGGTGCGCACGGCGACGGAGCTGCGCTTCATCACGGTCTTCTCGATGATCGCCACGCTCCTCATCACGCAGTTCGTGGCGCACTCGCTCACCGCGCCGCTGGACGAGATGAACACGGTGGCCCGTTCCATCTCGCACGGCGACTACACGCGCCGGGTCAGCGAGAACCGCCGGGACGAGCTGGGCGACCTGGCCCAGACGATCAACCGCATGGCCGACGACCTGGAGGCCCAGGACCGCCAGCGCAAGGAGCTGGTGGCGAACGTCTCGCACGAGCTGCGCACGCCCATCGCGGGTCTGCGCGCGGTGCTGGAGAACATCGTCGACGGGGTCACCGAGGCCGACCCCGAGACCATGCGTACGGCGCTGAAGCAGACCGAGCGGCTGGGCCGGCTGGTGGAGACGCTGCTGGACCTGTCCCGCCTGGACAACGGCGTGGTCCCGCTCAAGCAGCGGCGGTTCGAGGTGTGGCCGTACCTGGCGGGCGTGCTGAAGGAGGCCAACATGGTCGCCTCGGCCCGCGCGGACATCGCCTCCGGCTCCGGCAGCCACACCCGTACGGACGTCCATCTGCACCTGGACGTCCACCCGTCGGAGCTGACCGCCCACGCGGACCCCGAGCGCATCCACCAGGTCGTCGCCAACCTGATCGACAACGCGGTCAAGCACAGCCCGCCGCACGGGCGCGTGACGGTGAAGGCGCGGCGCGGCCCGCAGCCGGAGTCACTGGAGATCGAGGTCCTCGACGAGGGGCCGGGCATCCCGAGGTCGGAGTGGCACCGCGTCTTCGAGCGTTTCAACCGGGGCGCGGTGAACCGGCCGCACGGCCCGGGCAGCGACGGCGGCACCGGACTCGGCCTGGCGATCGCCCGCTGGGCGGTGGATCTGCACGGTGGCCGGATCGGTGTGGCCGAATCCGAGCGCGGCTGCCGGATCCTCGTCACCCTTCCGGGGCTCTCCCACTCTGCCAAGTTGACGTAAAGTTCGATCTCGAACCGCCAAGATCCACGAGTGTCCCCGCAGACGGACACGTGTGATCAGGCAGGGGCCTTGCGACTCCCAGGGGTCAGGCCCGGGTCCATCCTTCCCACGTACAGCGGAACCACGCTTGTTTCCCGCCAATTCGAGCCCTGAAACCCGGCTTTTGATGTGACTTACGTGACGAAGGAGCGGCCCGACCCCACCTTGCCGGTCCAAGAGGCGTAGCCTTGATTCCCGCTGTCCCATCATCTTGTGAAGCGGAAGAGGGCGGTTACCGCTGTGTCGCCACAGTCCCCCAGTAACACGAGCATCTCGACCGAGACGGACCAAGCCGGGAAGAACCCCGCGGCCGCGTTCGGTGCCAACGAGTGGCTCGTCGACGAGATCTATCAGCAGTACCTCCAGGACCCGAATTCCGTAGACCGCGCCTGGTGGGACTTCTTCGCCGACTACAAGCAGGGTGCGGCTGCCGCCCCGGCTTCGGCGGATGCCGCGGCCGCGGGGACTGCGGGGACCACCACCGCGC
>NZ_POTZ01000245.1 GCF_003236365.1 Streptomyces sp. NTH33 | reverse complement strand
CTCCAGCAGCCGCCGGAACAGCGCCAACGCGTCGGCCCGCCCGAACCCCGGGATCCGGCCCTCGTACGTCCGGCGGGACCGTCGTGATGAACCCGATCAGCGGGACGTACCGCTACCCGGCCGAGGGGCCGACGCCCGAGCGTCTGCTGGACTTCCTCGCCGACGGCAAGGAGATCGAGGAGCTGTCGATGGTCGTCGACGAGGAGCTCAAGATGATGTGCACCGTCGGCGACATGGGCGGAGTCGTCGTGGGTCCGCGGCTGAAGGAGATGGCGCACCTCGCGCACACCGAGTACGAGCTGCGCGGACGGTCGTCCCTGGACGTGCGGGACGTGCTCAGGGAGACCATGTTCGCCGCCACCGTCACCGGCTCGCCCGTGCAGAACGCCTGCCGGGTCATCGAGCGGCATGAGCCCCTCGGGCGGGACGGTGCCGGGCGCGGCTACTACGCCGGTGCCCTCGCCCTGCTCGGCCGCGACTCCGGCGGCGCCCAGACCCTCGACTCGCCCATCCTGATCCGCACCGCCGACATCGACGCCTCCGGGCGGCTGCGCGTGTCCGTGGGCGCCACCCTCGTCCGCGGCTCGGACCCGGCGGGCGAGGTCGCGGAGACGCATGCGAAGGCGGCGGGCGTGCTGGCGGCGCTGGGCGTACGGCCCGGCCGGCCGCGTACGGAGCGAGCGCGGCCCCGGCTCGCCGACGACCCGCGGGTGCGGGCGGCGCTGGACGGGCGCCGGGCCTCGCTGGCGCCGTTCTGGCTGCGGATGCAGGAGAGGCCGGACTCCCTCGAGGGGCACGCCCTGGTGGTGGACGGCGAGGACACCTTCACCGCGATGCTCGCCCACGTGCTGCGGTCCTCGGGGCTGGAGGTGACCGTCCGCCGCTACGACGAGGACGGGCTGCGCGAGGCGGTCCTCGCGCACGAGGGGCCGGTCGTCCTCGGGCCCGGCCCCGGCAACCCCTCCGACCCGACCGACCCGAAGATGCGCCTGCTGCGGGCCCTGACCGCCGAGGTGATCAGGGGACACCGGCACGGCGTGCTCGGCGTCTGCCTCGGGCACGAGCTGATCGCGGCCGAGCTGGGCCTGGAGATCGTCCGCAAGGAGGTGCCGTACCAGGGCGCGCAGACCACGGTCGACCTGTTCGGCCGCGCCGAGACCGTCGGCTTCTACAACAGTTTCGTGGCGGTCTGCGACGACGAGGCCCACGCGGAACTCGCCGCGCACGGCGTGGAGGTCGGCCGGAGCGCGACCGGCGAGGTGCACGCGTTGCGCGGACCGGGATTCGCCGGCGTGCAGTTCCATCCGGAGTCCGTGCTGACGCTGAACGGCGCCGCGATCGTCACCGAGCTGGTGGGTCAGCTGCGCGGCACCATTACGTTCTCCGAGCGGCGGCCCGCCCTGTAGTCGAGGACGTTGCGCACCGAGGGCGTCGCCGACCTGGCCGACGACGCCCTCGGTCTGGCGTGCAGGCATGTACGCCTGGTGCGAGTTGAACCCTCCCCCTCGGTTTCGCGAGAGGGACTCCTGGCTCACGCCGCTCGACCGCTCAGCGAGCGAGCGAGTCCTACGCGGTCAACACCAGCCGGGTGGGAACCAGCCCGGTTTCCCCAAGGAATGAGGGGTGCTGTGCCGGCTTGGCTCTCGCTCGGCGCACTGGGACAGTATTGCCTGGCAAAGCTGCCCCACCCCACTTGATCGGACTGGGAAGGAAAGGGATCGTCCAGGTTCGCGTCATGCCCGGTTCTCGGCGATGTCCCAGCCGAGCAGCCGCATGCCGAAGCCGTGCGCGATCCGGGCGAACACCTCGCCGATCCTGCCGGTGCCGATCACGCTCGCGGTGCGGCCGCGCAGGTCGCGGCCCATCAGGCCGTCGAGCCGGAAGTCGAAGTCACGGGTGCGGTGGGCGGCCCGCACGATGCGCCGGTCGACCGCGAGGGCGAGCGTCCAGGCGAACTCGGCGACCGCGTACGGCGAGTAGTACGACACCCGGGCGACCGTCATGCCGAGCCGCTCGGCGGCGTGGAGGTCGATGTTGTTGAAGCCGGTGGAGCGCTGGGCGATCATCCGGGTGCCGCCGGCCGCCAGGATCCCGAGGACGCGCGGTCCGAGTTCGGCGTTGACGCTGCTGGAGACGATGTCGTAGCCGGCGACGATGGGCGCGGTGTCCGCGGTGAGGAAGACACCGAGGCAGCGGATCTCGTGGTGGTCCCGGAAGGCGTGCTCGATCAGGGGCTTCTCGTCGGCCTGCCCTCCGAAGGCCAGGATTTCCACGGCGGCTCCCGTTCTGCTGGGGTGTGGGCCGGGAATACGGCCCACACCCACGGGTTGCCGGTCCGTCGCGGGACGAACAGGGCCGTCTCCCCGACTCGCGCCGGCTCGCGCTCAGCCGAAGAAGACCCCGACCTCCTCGTACAGCTTCGGGTCCACCGTCTTCAGTTTCGCCGTGGCCTCGGAGATCGGGACGCGGACGATGTCGGTGCCGCGCAGGGCGACCATCCTGCCGAAGTCGCCGTCGCGGACGCAGTCGATGGCGTGCAGCCCGAAGCGGGTGGCGAGCCAGCGGTCGAAGGCGCTCGGGGTGCCGCCGCGCTGGATGTGCCCGAGGACGGTGGTCCGGGCCTCCTTGCCGGTGCGCTTCTCGATCTCCTTGGCCAGCCACTCGCCGACGCCGGAGAGGCGGACGTGTCCGAAGGAGTCCCGCGAGGAGTCCTTCAGCACCATGTCGCCGTCCTTGGGCACGGCCCCTTCGGCGACGACGACGATCGGGGCGTAGGACGCCTTGAAGCGGGAGGTGATCCAGGCGCACACCTGGTCGAGGTCGAAGCGCTGCTCGGGGATGAGGATGACGTTCGCGCCGCCGGCCAGGCCGGAGTGCAGGGCGATCCAGCCGGCGTGCCGGCCCATCACCTCGCAGACCAGGACCCGCATGTGGGACTCGGCGGTGGTGTGCAGCCGGTCGATCGCCTCGGTGGCGATGCCCACGGCGGTGTCGAAGCCGAAGGTGTAGTCGGTGGCCGACAGGTCGTTGTCGATGGTCTTGGGCACGCCGACGCAGGGCACGCCGTACTCGTCGCTGAGCCGTGCGGCCACCCCAAGGGTGTCCTCGCCGCCGATCGCGACGAGCGCCTCGACCTCCTGCTTGGCGAGGTTTTCCTTGATCCGCCGGACGCCGTCCTCCTGCTGGAGGGGGTTGGTCCGCGAGGAGCCGAGGATGGTGCCGCCGCGGGGCAGGATGCCGCGCACCGCGGGGATGTCGAGACGGACGGTGTCGTTCTCCAGCGGCCCCCGCCAGCCGTCCCGGAAGCCGACGAAGTCGTAGCCGTACTCCTGCACGCCCTTGCGGACGACGCCCCGGATGACGGCGTTGAGCCCGGGGCAGTCACCGCCTCCGGTCAGTACTCCGACCCGCATGGAAATGTCCCTTCACCGCGGTTGCCTGGTGAAGCTCACGCTAATGGTGACGCACATCACTCCGGCATGCGCGGGAAAGCCAATTCCGGTGAAATATCCGACAGTTGATCACCAGCCGACACGGGAGAAATCACCCGGAAGGACGACCGTTCCGGATGGGGCGGGTTTACTCGCCTTTGCCCGCCTCCACTCGCCCTCACTCACCGTCGAGTCCGCGTTCGATCGCGTACCGCACCAGCTCCACCCGGTTGTGCAACTGCAGCTTGCCCAGGGTGTTCTGCACATGGTTCTGCACCGTGCGGTGAGAGATCACCAGACGCTCGGCGACCTGCTTGTAGCTCAGCCCCTTGGCGACCAGGCGCAGCACCTCGGTCTCGCGGGCGGTGAGCCGGGGTGCCTTCGGCGCGTCGGCGTCCACCGCGGGCGCGGGCTCGGCGGCCAGCCGGCGGTACTCGCCGAGGACCAGGCCGGCCAGGCCCGGAGTGAACACCGGGTCGCCGACGGCCGTACGGCGCACCGCGTCCAGCAGCTCCCCGGTGGAGGCCGACTTCAGCAGATAGCCCGTCGCGCCCGACTTCACCGCCTCCAGCACATCGGCGTGCTCGCCGCTCGCGGACAGCACCAGCACCCGCAACGCCGGGTTGGCGGCGACGAGTTCCTTGCAGACCTGGACACCGGGTTTCCTGGGCAGGTTCAGATCGAGGACGAGCACGTCGGGCACGGCCGCCCTGGCGCGGCGCACCGCCTGCTCGCCGTCGCCCGCGGTGGCGACCACCTCGAAGCCGGACTCGGCCAGGTCGCGGGCGACGGCGTCGCGCCACATCGGGTGGTCGTCGACCACCATCACCTTGATCGGGTCCTGCTCCGTGCTCATCGGCCCTCCGCCTTCCCCCGCGTGGTCTTCCCCCGCGTGCTCGTCGTCTTCTTCGGCGCGTCCATCATCGCGTCCTTCGGTACGTTGAGTTCGACCTCCGTGCCCTGACCCGGCACCGAGACCACCTCGGCGGTGCCGCCGATGTCGCGCAGCCGGCCCTTGATCGACAGGGCCACACCGAGCCGGCCCTCGCTCTCGGCCTGGGCGAGCCGCCCCTGGGGGATGCCGGGACCGTCGTCCCGCACGGTCACGGTCACCGACTCCGGCTCGTCCTCGACCAGGATCCAGGCCCGCGCGCCCTCGCCCGCGTGCTCGCGGACGTTGTCCAGCGCGGCCCCGACGGCCCCGGCCACCTCTCGGGCGACGGCGGGCGGCAGCGGCACCGGGGCGCCCGGTTCGGCGAGGTTGACCCGGGAGCCGGCGTAGGGGGCGAGCAGCGAGCGCAGGTCGACGGGCTCGGCACGGTCCTCGTCGCCGTTCTCGCCGTGGCGGTCGCCCGCCCGGTCGCCGGCGCCCCGGACGGCCGCTCCCCCGCCCGCGTCCTCGGACACCCGGGGGACCGGGACCAGCCCGCCGGCGACCAGGGTGCGCAGCGCCACCTCCTGCTCCCCCGCCAGCCGGCCCAGCTCCGCCGCCTCGCCGCCGATGACCGCGCCGCGCCGCTGCACCATGGCCAGCACCTGCAGCACGCTGTCGTGGATGTCCCGGGCCAGGCGCTCCCGTTCACGGGTGGCCGCCTCGATCTCCAGGGCGCGGGCGAGGGTGCGCTCGGAGGCGCGGGCGACCTCGACGACGTAGCCGATGGCGATGGAGGCGACCCAGACCAGGACCACGGCGTGCACGGTGTCGCCGGCCGGGGAGCCGCGCTCGACCAGGTTGGCGGCGGCGACGGCGGTGGAGGCCAGGGCGGCCCAGCGCCAGCCGCCCTTGATGGCGAAGGCGAGGACGGAGCCGGCGGTCCAGATCGACGGCAGCGTCGGGCCGCCGGCCGCGATGCTGGCGGGGGCGTCGGCGACGGGGGTGAGGAGGATGCCGGTCAGCGCCAGGGTGAGGTCGGCGGCCAGGAAGCGCCTGGTGCAGCTCGCGGCGTTCGCGACCTTGGGCAGGGTGGCCAGGGTCCACACGAACAGGACGCAGTAGAAGGCGATGGCGACGCCGGGGCGCGGGAACCGGTCGTAGCCGGTGGCGAACAGGCCGACCGCGTAGAACACGGTCAGCACCCGGTATCCGGCGAGCGCGCGCCACATCGGCTGCTCCACCGACATCCTCATGACCCGCTCACGCTTCGGCATGTCCCCCCCCCTCACGTCCCCCCTGGCGGTTCGCCCTACTCCGCCTGATTCTCCTTCTCGGCCTGTTCCTTCTCGGCACGCTCCAGCGCGGACCTGGCCGCCTTGTCGGCCTTCTCCGCCTCCTTCTCGGCCTTCGCGGCCTCCGCGATCTGCCGCTTGGCGACGGTGGCGTAGATGTCGACGTACTCCTGCCCGGAGAGCTTCATGATCTCGTACATGACCTCGTCCGTCACCGCGCGCAGCACGAAACGGTCGTGCTCCATGCCCTGGTAACGGCTGAAGTCCAGCGGCTTGCCGATGCGGATGCCGGGGCGCATCAGCTTGGGGAGGACCTTCCCGGGCGGCTGGATCTTCTCCGTGTCGATCATGGCGACGGGGATGACGGGCGCCCCGGTGGCCAGCGCGACGCGGGCCAGGCCGCCCGGCTTGCCGCGGTAGAGGCGGCCGTCGGGCGAGCGGGTGCCCTCCGGGTAGATGCCGAACAGCTCGCCGCGCTCCACCACCTCTATGCCACTGCGCACCGCCGCCTCGGCCGCGCCGCGCGCCCCGGAACGGTCCACGGGCAGCTGGCCGACTCCCTTGAAGAACGCGGCGGTCAGCCGCCCCTTCACACCGGGCGAGGTGAAGTATTCGGCCTTCGCGATGAAGGTGACCTTGCGGTCGAGCATCACCGGCAGGAAGAAGGAGTCCGAGAAGGACAGGTGATTGCTCGCCAGAATGGCGGGGCCCTCGACCGGAATGTTCTCCAGACCCTCCACCCAGGGCCTGAAGGCGAGCTTCAGCGGTCCCCCGATGGCGACCTTCATCGTGCCGTAGAACAACCGAGTGCCTTCCTGTGTGTGCCGATCAGACAATAACCCCAGTGCGGCCCCGGGGCCCGACGACCCTGGTCGGTGTCAGTGCGGTCGCGTACGGTGAAGTACCTGCCAACGACGAACACAGGAGAGCGACGTGCCGGTGCTCCCCGGAGCCGAGCCGTACCGCCACGACGGCGGGGAGGTCGGCGTACTCCTCTGCCACGGCTTCACCGGCTCCCCCCAGTCGCTGCGTCCCTGGGGGGAGTATCTCGCCGAGCGCGGCCTGACCGTCTCGCTCCCGCTGCTGCCCGGACACGGCACACGCTGGGAGGACATGCAGCTCACCGGCTGGCAGGACTGGTACGCGGAGGTGGACCGCGAACTGCGCCTCCTGCGCGAGCGGTGCGCGCGGGTGTTCGTGGCCGGCCTGTCCATGGGCGGCGCCCTCGCGCTGCGGCTGGCCGCCCGGCGCGGGGACACGGTCGCCGGGGCCGTGGTGGTCAACCCGGCCATCAAGGTGCACGGCCTGTCGGCGTACGCGCTGCCGGTGGCCCGCCATGTCGTACGGACGACGAAGGGCATCGCGAGCGACATCGCCAAGGAGGACGCCGCCGAACTGGGGTACCACCGGGTGCCGCTGCACGCCGCGCACTCGCTCAGGGCCTTCTTCCGGCTGCTCGACGGCGAGCTCCCGCAGGTCACCCAGCCGCTGCTGCTCCTGCGCAGCCCGCAGGACCATGTGGTGCCGCCGGCCGACTCGGCCCGGATCCTCGGCCGCGTCTCCACCACGGACGTCACGGAAGTCCTGCTGGAACACAGCTACCACGTCGCTACGTTGGACCATGACGCGGACCGGATCTTCGAGGAGAGCTACGCCTTCATCGGCCGGCTCGCACCCAGTGTCGGCAAGGAAGGGACGGCCGCAGGTGGCTGAGCACGACTCCGACCGCGAGGGCCGGGAGCCGGTCGAGCCGGTGCAGCCGGCCGGGGAGCCAGGCGGGGCCGGTAGAGCGAGTGGAGCCAGTGGGTCCGGTGACCCCGGCGGCAAGGACGGCGTCCCCTTCGACGAGGAGGCCGCCTGGGCGGCGATCGTCGCCGGCTACGGCGAGGAGCCGCCGGACCCGCCGGGCGCGAAGCCGTATCGGCCGGTCGAGGACCTGGCGCTGCCGCCGGAGCCCTGGACGGACGGCGAGAAGTCCGAGGAAGACGCGGACGGCACGGAGAACGCGGGGAACAAGAAGGCCAAGGAGACCAAGGAGACCGAGAAGACCAAGGACGCCGAGGAGGTCAAGGACGCCGAGGAGACCAAGGACGCCGAGGAGGTCAAGGGCGCCGACGGGGGCAGCCCCGCCCCGGCCGGGCCACTGGGCAGTTCGGTCTCCTTCGCGCCCGGGGTCGGCCTCGCCGGCGCGGGACCGCGCGACTACTCGCCCGCCGAGCCGTCCGACGACGACTTCGGCGAGGACGACGAGGGCCACTTCGTCCCACCGGACCCACCGCTGCCCTCCGCCGACGCGACCACGCAGTTCGCCTGGCTCGCGGTGATCGGCGGGCCCGTCCTGCTCCTGCTGGCCGTCATGTTCAACTGGGACATGACGTGGTGGCTCGCCACACTCGGCATCGGCGGCTTCCTCGGCGGCTTCGGGACCCTGGTGGCACGCATGAACCCGGACGACGAGGACGACGACCCGGGCCGCGGGGCGGTGGTCTGAACCCTACGGCCGCGGCTTCGCGGCACGTGGGGTCGCCGGGACGGTCGCCGGGACCCTGAAGGCGGCCAGTACCGGCAGGTGGTCCGAGGCCGCCCTCAGGCCCGCCTCCGTCACCCCGGAATGTCCGATCGGCACCCCGCAGCCGAGGACCTCGATGCCGCGGGTGGCGAAGAGAGCGTCGATGCGCTGGTACGGGTCGGTGGGCGTCCAGGTGTGCTCGGCGCCCCGGGCGGCGGTGGCCCAGCCGTCCTGGAGCAGGCCGGAGATCCGCCGGAACGCCGGACCGTCCGGCCGCTCGTTGAGGTCGCCGCCCGCGACCGCGTGCTCCACACCCATCCCGGCCAGCCGGTCGAGCAGCATGCCGGCCTGCTCGTACCGCTCGTCCTTGTCGAGCGAGAGATGACAGCTGAGCACGCCGAGCCGGGCGCCCGCGAACCGGACGACCGCCGTGGCGAAGCCGCGCCGGTGCAGACCGGGGGTGAGCGGCAGCAGTACGTCCTCGGTGCGCTCCACGGTGGCCCTCAGCGAGCAGAGGACCGCCGGGCCCGCGGCCGTCGCGCCCCCGGTGAGGATCACCAGGTCGCAGTCCGCCGCCAGCCTCGCCAGCTTCTTGCGCCAGCGGAAGAAGCGCGGCACCTCCTGGAGGAGGACGAGATCGGGCGCGCAGGCGCGGATCACCCGGGCGAGGGCCGCGGTGTCGTCCCGCATCGACCGGATGTTGTAGCTCAGGACACGGATGACGGCGGTACCGTCCGACTCGGTACGGGAGTTGGGCAGCAGCATGACGATCAACATACGCCGCGGCGGGCTCGGCGGCCCGGTACGACAGCGCCCACCGGTCCCGGCGGGAGGGAACGGTGGGCGCGTGTGCCGGACGGCCGCGCGGGCGCCGCGGGCACTGCGGCTGCGCGGGGCACTACATGATCGGGTCGGGCTCCCGGGCCAGGTCGGCCGCGCCCACCAGGCCGGCCTTGTTGCCGAGCTGGGCGGCGAGGACCTCGGCGACCGGACGCCAGTTGCCGCCGACCAGCCAGCGCTTGTACGACTTGCGGATCGGCTCCAGGACCAGCTCGCCCTCGTCGGAGAGGCCGCCGCCGACGATGAAGGCGGACGGGTCGAAGAGGGAGGCCAGGTCGGCGAGGCCCGCGCCGACCCAGCGGGCCAGCTCGCGGTAGGAGTCGACGGCCACCGGGCAGCCCTGGCGGGCGGCCATGGAGACGTGCTTGCCCTCGATGCCGGCGGGGGTGCCGTCGCCGAGGTCCAGCAGCACCTGGGCGTTCTCGGGGGTGGCGTTGGCGCGCTGCTTGGCGTACCGGACGAGGGCGCGCCCGGAGGCGTACTGCTCCCAGCAGCCCTGCGAGCCGCAGCCGCACAGCAGCCCGTCCGGGACCATCTTGATGTGACCGAACTCGGCGGCCACGCCGAAGTGGCCGCGGCGCAGCTTGTTGCCGATGATGATGCCGCCGCCGAGACCGGTGCCGAGGGTGATGCAGATGACATTGCGGTGGCCCTTGCCGGCGCCGAACTTGTACTCGCCCCAGGCGGCGGCGTTCGCGTCGTTCTCCACGACGACCGGGAGGCCGGTGCGCGCCTCGACCTTCTCCTTCAGCGGCTCGTTGCGCCACTCGATGTTGGGCGCGAAGTAGACCGTGGAGCGCTGCCGGTTGACGTACCCGGCCGCACCGATGCCCACGCCGACGATGTCGTGCCCCGCGCGTGCGCCCTCCACCGCCGAGGCGATGGCGTCCACGATGGCCTCGGGTGTGGTGGGGGTCGGCACCTTGAAGGTCGAGAGGATGTTGCCTTCCTCGTCGACCACGCCGGCCGCGATCTTCGTGCCGCCGATGTCGACGCCGATGGTGAGTCCCATGAATCCCTCAGTTTCGGTCGAGCCCCGCTACGGCCAACCGTACCCGAGGCCCTTCCCGCGAAGGCTTGTCGCCCACCCGGAGGGCGGGCCCGGCCGCGGGCCCTGAGGGATGCGATCAGTCCAGGTCGATGCGCTCGCCGCCGCCGGTGCCCTCGCCGCGGTCGCGGCCGTCGCCGAGGTGGTCGTCCAGCTCGGTGAGCTCGTCCTTCAGGCTGTCGCCGGTGCGGGACGCCGTCCAGCGGTGCTCCTGGGACTCGACGGCGGATCGGTAGGCGGCGAGCAGTTCGCTGCCGGCCGCCGCGAGGTGGTCGAAGACATCGGGGTTGCGCTCCATGACCGGCTCGACGGCCGCCTTGGCCTGCTGCACGACCTGCCGCACCACCTGCTGGGCCGCGGGGCCCGCGACCGCGCCGAGCAACGGTGCCTGGAACGACGACAGCCTCTCGGCGACGGTGTCGACGAACTTGCGCAGCTCCTCGGCGGCCGAGCCAGGAGGCGGGCCGTACTGGGCGCGACGGCGGGCCTTCTCGGCCGCGAGATCCTCGGCGCACGCCGTCGCCCACGCATCGGCGTCACCAACCCGCGACGCCTCGCCCCCGGGCTCCTCCTGAGCGGCGTCGGACGGTACGCGCTCTTCGCTCATGGCGGACTCCTGACTACGGTTCGTTCTTACGACGTTACCCGAACGAGGATGCGGGCTTCATCTCACGCCGAAAGACGGAAGCACGGGGGACGGGCGAAGCCCGCCCCGGGACCCGGGGCGGAGCCCCGCCGGGGCGCAGGGGCGGAGTCCCCGCCGGGGTGCAGGGGCGAAGCCCCGCCGGGTCTGGGGCGGAGCCCCAGGGACGGAACCCTTTCTCCCACCGAGTCGGGCGGGCCGGGTG
>NZ_POTZ01000244.1 GCF_003236365.1 Streptomyces sp. NTH33 | reverse complement strand
CTCACCCAGCTGAAGAACCGCGGCCTGCGCGACGCGCTGATCGTGTGCTGTGACGGGCTGAGCGGCCTGCCCGAAGCGATCAACACGGTCTGGGAGAAGGCAGTGGTCCAGACCTGTGTGACCCATCGGGCTTGTAAAGAAAAGACACGTTGCTTTGCAGTTTCCGCTTCGTTGACATGCTATGCGCATGCCGACTGGAGGGCGGCGAGGATCTGCTGTCGGATGGCCGGGTCCGCCGGGCTGGTGGTGGACGCAAGAATGCCGAGGACCTGGACCCGCTGCTCGTTCCGGCCGCGCTGGCGCTGGTCGAGCCGGACAAGCGAAGAGATCCGATGTCGCCGCTGCGCTGGACAACCAAGTCGCTGCGGCACCTGGCGAGGAACTCACCGGGCAGGGGCATCCCGTGTCGGCGCCCACGGTGGGCCGGCTGCTACGGGAGAACGGCTTCCGCCTCCAGGTCAAAGAATCACCATGTTGATTCTTTACAAGCCCATCTGATCCGCTCGTCGATGAAGTACGTCTCCTACACCGACCGCAAGAAGGTCGCCGCCGCCCTTAAGCCCATCTACACCGCCGCCACCGAGTCCGAGGCCCTGAGCGCACTCGACGAACTGCGGGCCGACTACGGCAAGAACTACCCCGGTCTGATTGCCAGTTGGGAACGGGCCTGGGAGGAGTTCATCCCGTTCCTCGCCTTCGACCGCGAGATACGCCGCGTGATCTACACCACCAATGCGATCGAGCGCCTGAACTACCAGCTCCGCAAGATCACCAAGACGCGGGGGCACTTCCCCTCCGACGATGCCGCGATCAAGCTCCTCTACCTCGGCATCCGCCGCATCGAGGGCCGGCACATCGACGGCGACGGCCCCATCCCCCAAGGCCGGGTACGCGGCACCGGGACGCTCGGCTGGAAGCGCGCCATGAACCACTTCATGCTCGCCTTCCCCGACCGCCTCCCTCTCTGACCCCAGCAAGATCACCGAAAGTAACCACCCCGCGGGCCCGACCGGCAAGACCGTGCACCTCTACATACACAAAGGAATTGACAACCTCGTGGCGCGCCGGGGTGCTTCTATCTGCCCTGACGTGGGTTGATGGCGGTCCGAGAACCTTGTGGTGTCCGTTCCGGCCGAAACCGATGCTTCTGTGATGCCGGTGAGCTCGCAGGTCAGCGTGGTGCTGGGGGCCGTCCACGGGAACCGTGGAGTGTTGCTGTGAAGCACGTGCGTCAGAATTCCTGATCCACCCTGGCCCTCCCGGAACGGCGTACCCGGCTGTCCGGCGAGGGAGGGAGCAAGGCCGTGGACGTGCTGCACGAACGCTGCGCGGGGGTGGACATCAGCAAGAAGGACGCCAAGGTGTGTGTCCGTACCCCGAGTACGAAGCGGCGGGGGTCCTTCACGGCTGAGACCACGACGTGGGGATCGACGACGAACGCGATCCTGGACCTGCGGGAGCACCTGCTCGCCGCACGGGTGACGCTGGTGGTGATCGAGGCGACCTCGGACTACTGGAAGCCCTTCTACTACGTGCTGGCCGAGGGCTTGAACGTGATCCTGGTCAACGCGCGGCAGGTCAAGAACCTGCCCGGCCGCAAGACGGACGTCTCGGACGCGGCCTGGCTGGCTCAGCTCGGTGCCCACGGCCTGGTCCGGCCCTCTTTCGTCCCGCCCGAGCCGGTCCGCGAACTACGGGATCTGACCCGGGCCCGGACCACCGCGACCCGTGAACGCGGCCGTGTGGTCCAGCGGCTGGAGAAGCTGCTGGAGGACACCGGCATCAAACTCTCCGCAGTCGCTTCCGACATCATGGGCGTCTCCGGACGGGCCATGCTCGAAGCCCTCATCCACGGCGAAGCCGACCCACAGGTCCTCGCGGACCTGGCCAAGCGCAGGCTCCGCAACAAGATCCCCGAACTCACCGAGGCCCTGACCGGACGCTTCCGCGAACACCACGCGTTCCTGGCCCGGCTCCATCTGGACCAGTATGACCAGCTCACCGCGATGATCGACCAGCTCACCGGACGCATCGAGGAGGCGATGGCGCCCTTTCGCGGCGCCCTCGACCTGCTCGACACCATCCCCGGCATCAACCAGGCCACCGCCGAAGTGATCATTGCGGAGACCGGCGGGGACATGACCCGGTTCGCCTCCGCCAAGCATCTCGCGTCCTGGGCCGGCGTCTGCCCCGGCCATCACGAGTCCGCCGGCCGCACCAAGAACACCAAGGTCCGGCCCGGCAACCCCTACCTCAAAGGCGCCCTCGGACTCGCCGCGTTCGGCGCGGTGAGAACCAAGGACACCTATCTCCAGGCCCGATACAAGCGGCTCACCGCCCGCCGCGGCCCGCTCAAGGCACTGGTCGCCGTCGAGCACTCGATCATCACCGCGATCTGGCACATGCTGAGCGACAACGTCGGCTACCAGGAACTCGGCGGCTCCTACTTCACCCAACGCGACCCCGAACGCGCCACCCGCCGGGCCGTCAACCAGCTCAACCAGCTCGGCTACACCGTCACCCTCAACCCGAGGGAGACCGCAGCCTGACCGGCAGACCCGGACAACCGGCAGCCTCAACGGCCACCGGGCACCCAGCCCTGCCCACACCCACCCCGACCTCCTTCTATTTACGCGTCAGGAGAGCAGACCCGACTGATAGGCCAGGACCGCAGCCTGGACCCGGCTGTCGGTGCCCGTCTTCTCCAAGATGGCGCTGACGTGGGACTTCACCGTCCCCACGCCGATGCCCAGGCGACGTCCGATCTCCAGGTTGGCGAGGCCCCGGCCCAGTAGCGCCAGGACGTCGCGTTCCCGTCCGGTGAGCGCGGCGAGCCGCTGTTCGGGGCCGGTATCGGATGCCGGCTGCGAGCCTCCCCTTCCCCCGGGCCTGCTGGAATCGCCGTGGAGCATGCGCTCGATGACGGAGCCGGTGACACCGGGGGAGAGGACCGCATCACCTGCGGCGGCGGCTCGTACCGCGCTGATCAGCTCCTGCGGGCCTTCGTCCTTGAGCAGAAAACCGGTGGCGCCGGACCGGAGGGCACGCATGACGTTCTCCTCGTCGCCGAACGTGGTGAGCATGACGACCTGCGGCCGGGGACGGAGTGGGAGGAGTCGCTCGATCGCGGCGAGCCCGTCGAGCACCGGCATCCGGATGTCGATCAACGCCACGTCGGGACAGGCCTCGGTGGCGACGCGCACGGCCTCCTCGCCGTTCGCCGCCTCACCGACCACCTCGATTCCCTCGGCATGGCGCAGGATCAGCCGGACACCGTGCCGGATCATCTCCTCGTCGTCAGCGAGCAGCACTCGGATCGGGCGGCTGCCGGAAGGGGGAATCTCAGTCATGTGAACTCTCATGCGACGCCTGCGACATCACCGGCACGGTGAAGCGATCGATGGCGGCCAACGTGTCGCCACGGAAACAGTAACGGGTGATCCTGAGATGCCCGGCGCCCTCCTCGGGCCACCGGACAGCGGACTTCGCCGTCCCCGAAGCCTTGCTCGACGGTGCAAAATCCTCGCCGTCCGACACCGGGGGGTAAATACAGCTCGTCGCAGACTTCGGGCGGGCCGGCTCCCGGCCCGTCGCCGCCGCACGAACTTCCGTGGCGTCTCCAAAAATGGCGAGCTCCACCTTTTCGCGGGACATCCCGATCCGAGGCTGCTCCTGGACATCGGGGGTGTCGGGCTGCGGGCTGCTGACCAGGACGAGGCCAAGCAGCATCAGCCCGCCCACACCCGCGAGACCGAGGATTCCGGCCAGGGCGCTCACCACAGCGCGCAGGACGACGGCCGGGCGGCCGGAGCCCGCTTCGGCCGGCGCTTCGGCCGGTGAGGCGCCCGCGTCGGAGAGGACCGCTCCCGGGTTCGGCCGCGTCGGCATGCCCGCCGTCACCGCGAAGCCTCCGGCCGGCGTCGGGCCCGCCTCCAGGGTGCCGCCGAGCAGGCCCACCCGCTCCTGCAGCCCGACGAGGCCGCGTCCCGAGCCCAGGCCGGCCGCGGCCTCCGGTGCCACGGGCGGAGGCTCGTTGCGCACGAGCACGTCCACACGGTCGTCGGTGTGCGTGACCGTCACGGTGACCTGCGCCCCGGTGGCGTACCGGTGCACATTGGTCAGTGACTCGCGCACCACACGGTGTACCGCACGCCGGACCTGGGCCGGGCGCTCGTTCAGGTCGGGGCCGTCCCAGGTGAGATCGACCGGTATGCCGCCCCGGCGTGATTCCTCGGCCAACGCCTCGACATCGGGCCGGGTACCTGTGGCGTCGGTCAGGGCGCCGGCGCCGGTGTCCCGCCCCAACGGGCCCAGGATCCCCAGCACTTCCCGGAGCTCACGCATCGCCTCTCCGGCGGCCTGGCGCACCAACGACGCCTCGTCGCGCAGTTCGGGTGACTCCTTCTGCAGTGCCATCTCCAGGCCGCCCGAGTGCAGCGAGACCAGGCTGAGACGGTGGCCGACCAAGTCGTGCATCTCGGCGGCGATCCGGGACCGCTCATGAATCCGGGACTCGCTGTCGGCAAGCCGGTGGGCCGCCTCCGCGGCGGCGGCGCGTTCGCGCAGCGCCCACAGCAGCCGCTCCCGCTGTCTCTTCGAGATGCCGACGAGCCCCGGCACGACCAGCGTGGTGGCGGCGAGCACGCCTCCCACAGCGAGTCCGAACCTGTGACTGCCGAGCCCGATGAGCGGGGCGAAAACAGCGCCGGACAGCATCGTCGGAATCGCTGACGCCAGCAGCACAGCGGTCCGGTGCCGGTGGACCACCCACCGCTTGGCGGTGGTGTACGCGATCACGGCAGCCGGCAACCCGGCGGCGCACAGCAGGCCCAGGACGGAGGCCACGCCCAGCAGGCTCACGACGGGGTAGCGACGGCGGACGGCGAACAGGGCGAGAACGACAGCACCGAGAGCAAACTGCATTCCACCGGGGAACGAGTCGTACAGGTTTCGCACGACCTGCTGGGTGAGGATCATCAGAAGCCCGCCACCGGCCACTTCCGCGAGCGCACGCCGTATTCCTCGGCTCTGCTCGCCGGGGGCCGCGAAAGAACTGCGGGAGGTGAGGGTCATCAGCCAATTGTGGGGGAGAAGGTGCGCCCGCCACACCGTCCCCGGACGGCGTGGGGCCGGGACCAAGACCCGGGTGGTGCGGTTGTCGGCGAGCTCCGAGGTGTTCTTCTGGGCGATGGCCAGGCCGTCCGCGTGGGCGCGGGCGGACAGCAGCTTGATGAAGGCCTGTGCGTGGTCCGCGGTCAGGCGCTTCCCGGAGCGGGTGTAGCTGTCGTAGCTGTCGGGCTCGACGGCCTGGAAGCCCTTGTCCCGGCAGCTGTCGATCAGGGCCCCGATCTTGACGGCGATCCGCTCGCGCTTGGCGTCGGTGCTGATGTCGAGGAGGGCCTCGCCCCAGCAGTCCTTGTCGTAGACGACCTTGCCCGCGGAGTCGCGCAGCAGCAGGTCCGAGGCCCATTCGCCCTCGGCTCCCGGCTGGGCCTGGAAGGCGTTGACATAGCAGATGTTGTACAGGCCCGCCGCCGGGGAGGCGGTGTGGTCACAGGTGACCACCGTGACTCCGGCCGGCGGGGTGTAGGCGTCTCCGAATCCCCCGGATCCACCACACCAGCCACAACGCCCAGTCAAGAAGCACCCAGAAAACCTGCACAACACGCAGATCAGAACCACCAACCCCAAAGGTGAAAAACACCCGGAAAGCCGCCGCCTCGCTCCCCACCGGTGTACAGCGCCGCACACCCCCTGCCAGGCCGGCGCCCGCCGCGAGGCGGCAGCACGTCACGCCCTGCGTTCGGCCATGGAACGCCAGGTCACCGCACAGATTGCCTGCTCACCACCGGCGAACCAGCCCCCCGGGGGTCATCCACCATGTGCCAAGGAGTCGAGGTAGGCGGCCAGGCGCTGCTGCCACCCGGCGTGCCCTGTCGGACCGGGTGGCCCCCGGTGTACGGGCCGACGAGGACGTGCCGCAGGTCCGGGGCAGCCGCGGCCAACTGGCCCGTGTCTTCGGCAATCTCCTGGACAACGCCCAGCGGCACACCGCCACCGCGATCACCGTGACCCTGGTCCGCGCGGGCGACGACGTCGTGCTCACCGTCGCCGACGACGGCCACGGCATCGCGCTCGCCGACCGCCCCCGGGTCTTCGAGCGCTTCGTCCGCCTCGACGAGGCGCGCAGCCGCGACGACGGCGGGGCCGGCCTCGGGCTGGCCATCGCACGAGACGTCGTACGCAACCACGGCGGGGACCTCACCGTCACCGGGGCGCCCGGAGGTGGCGCCGCCTTCCTGGTCACCCTGCCGCGGGCACCGCTCGGCGCCGGCGGCGGCCACACCTGACCGCGCCCCGCGCCGCCGCCGGACGCCCGCCGGCCCGGCCCGGGGGCGGCACAAATCGATTGCGACGGCTTTGATATCGTCACGGTGTCGGACCACCCAGCACCGTCGCGGTCCGCGGAACCATGGCATTCCCAGCCGGTAACACGTGCCTTCGAGTCGTCAGCCCGGACCCAGTCGGCAGGACCACGCGCGTCCGAGGCGGGGCATGCTCTCTCGTCCAGAGGCAGACCGTCATGCGCAAGTCCCGGGCCGGCTCCCCCCGTGCCACCGTGCCCCTCTCCGTCGTCATCGCCGCGGCCTCCCTCGCCGCCGCCGGCTGCTCCGGCACCGCCGGCACCGACGCCGACGCGGGCACCTCCCCGGAGACCCCGGCGGCGAAGGTGTCCGCGCCGCCCGTCCACGCCGGCATCGACTACCAACTCGGCGGCGCCTACACCCCGCCGAAGGGCGTCTCCGTGGTCTCCCGCGACCACACGACGTCGCCCGCCGCGGGCCTGTACAACATCTGCTATGTCAACGCGTTCCAGGCCCAGCCCGACGCGGAGGGGGAGTGGGACGCCGACCTCCTGCTGCGGGATGGCTCCGGGAAGGTCGTCATGGACGAGGACTGGGGCGAGGCGATGCTCGACATCGGCACCCCGGGCAAGCGCGCGCGGATCGCCGAGAAGGTGGATGACTGGATCGACGCCTGCGCCGACAAGGGATTCGACGCCGTCGAGCCGGACAACTACGACAGCTACACCCGCGCCCCGCACGGACTGCTGACCGCCGCCGACGCCGAGGCGTTCCAGACCCTGCTCGCCCGCCACGCGCACGCCCGGCACCTCGCCATCGCCCAGAAGAACACCCTCGAACTCGCCAAGGACCGCAAGCGGGTCGGCCTCGACTTCGCGGTGGTGGAGGAATGCGGACAGTACGACGAATGCGGGTCCTACGTCGACGCGTTCGGCGACCACGTCATCGTCATCGAGTACACCGAGAAGGGCATGAAGAGGGCCTGCGCGGGCTGGGGCGACCGGATCAGCGTCGTCCGGCGGGACCTCGACGTCGTCCCGGTCGGCCACGACGGCTACGTGCGCGGGACCTGCGACCACTACTGACGACAGTTCTCAGGAACGAGCTGGTCAGCAGGCCGAGTGCGCGCCAGGAAGGGGAGTCCGGTTCGGTGGTGTAGACGCACAGGCTGGTGTCGGGGTCGCCCGGCAGCGTCAATGTCTCGTACTGCACGGGGTTCCGGCGGGCACGGCGCCGGCGGCCGCGCGGGACGCGTCGGGTGACGCCGTGGTCTTCTCCACCGAAGCGCAGCCGCTGGACGTCTACAGAGACCCTGCGGGGCATCCGCAACTGCCCACGGTTGCAAACGTGCTGACGAACCAGACGAACCGGCCGGTCAAGGATGCCCTTGCCGAATACCTCATCCATACAGGTGGGAGTGGGTTTCGGGGTGCTGGCCGTGACTGATCGAGTCGCCGCTATCGCGCGGCGGCGGTGGGCGCGGCATGGTGATCGGTCGTGCTGCTGAGACTGGCGTACCTGGGTATGACGAACGCGTTCGCGATGCGGCGGCTGCTGCCAACGAGCGACCGTGAGAAGGACATCGAGATCTTGGCCCTGCGCCATCAGATCGCTGTCTTGGAGCGGCAGCTGGACGGGCAGCGGGTCCGGATGCGCGCGAGCGACCGGGCTTTCCTGGCGTCGCTGCTCCACGGTCTGCCAAGGGAAGTGCTGCGCCGGATGCGGCTGCTGGTGCGGCCGGACACGGTACTGCGCTGGCACCGCGATCTCCTCGCCCGCCAGCACGCTGCCCAGTCCAAGCCGAAGCGCGGAGGCCGGCCCCGCACCGTGCACTCGATCCGAGCACTCGTTCTGCGCTTGGCCAGGGAAAATCCAAGTTGGGGCTGCCGGCGCCTGCACGGTGAACTGCTCGTGCTCGGGGTGAAGGTGGCAGCATCCACGGTCTGGGAAATCTTGAAGGAGGACGGCATCGAGCCGGCGCCCGAGCGGGCCTCGAGCACCTGGGCGGGCTTCCTGCGCTCCCGGGCCGACGCGCTCCTGGCGTGCGACTTCTTCGAGACCGTCACCCTGTCCGGGGCCCGCTTGTACGTGTTCGCCGCGATCGAGCACGCGAACCGCCGGATCCGGATCCTGGGCGCGACCGCGCATCCGACCGCGTCCTGGGTGGTCCATGCCGCGAAGAATCTTGTCATGGACCTCGAGGACACCGGCTGCCGGGCGCGCTATCTGATCAGGGACCGGGACGGGAAGTTCCCGCAGTTGTTCGACGCCGTCCTCAAGGACGCGGGTATCGAGGTGGTGCTCAGCGGCGTCCGGATACCGAGAATGAACTCGATCATGGAGCGGTGGGTGCAGACCTGCAGGCGAGAACTGCTGGACCGCATGTTGATCTGGAACCAACGCCATCTCCTGCACGCACTAAGCGAGTTCGAGACGTTCTACAACGAGCACAGGCCGCACCAGGGCCTTGCGAACGCCCGCCCCCTCCACCCGCTGCCCGCTCCGATCGAGGACCCGGACCGGATCGCCCGTCTGGACATACGACGGCGAGCGCGGCTTGGCGGCACCCTCCACGAGTACCGGCATGCGGCCTGACCAGCCTGGATGAGGTATTCGGCAAGCGCAGGATCACAATGACTTTTCGAGCGGCACAGGCTGGATGTGGCGAGGGGCCCGGCTAGTGCCGGGCCCCTCGTTCTCGTAGCGGGGACAGGATTTGAACCTGCGACCTCTGGGTTATGAGCCCAGCGAGCTACCGAGCTGCTCCACCCCGCGTCGGTGATGCCACTCTGCACAGCGACTCTCGCGGGGCGGTGCGCATTTGCCTTCGTCAGCCGCGCACGATGTTCTCGGCCTGGGGGCCCTTCTGGCCCTGGGTCACGTCGAAGGTGACCGGCTCGCCCTCGACCAGCTCCCGGTAGCCGTTGCCGGTGATGTTGGAGTAGTGGGCGAAGACGTCCGGGCCGCCGCCGTCCTGGGCGATGAACCCGAAGCCCTTTTCGGCGTTGAACCACTTCACGGTGCCGCTGGCCATGCTGCTTGTCCTTCGATATCGCCGAGAGGTCCCGGCTGGTCTGTGGGCAGGGCCGTCCGTAGCCGGAAGGCACCCGGCGTCCGTTCTACCCCGTCGGCGCGCGGTTATCCGACTTTTCCGCCGGTCGCAGCGTGCCGGGTGCTGGCGCCCGGGACGGTGCTGCGTGCGAAGACGGGCGGCACGGCCCCCACTAGGCCTGCGCCGGCACCTTCTCGGTCTTCTCGGCGCCGGCCGTCTCGGCGGCCGGGGACGCTTCTGCGGCTGCGTCTTCCGTGGCGGGCGCGGACTCGGTCACGGTGGTGTACAGCACGGTGTTCTTCTGCTTGGTCCGCTCGACGCGGCTCTTGGCGACCAGCCGCTCCAGGGTGCTGCGCACGGTGTTGATGTCCCGGGCCCGCTCGGGGTACTCCCGCTCCAGGTCGCCGGCGACCTCGCCCGCGGTGCGCGGCTGACCGGCGTGCTTGCCGAGGACGGTCAACAGCAGCTCACCCAGGGACGGTTCACCGGCCTTGGATGCCGTCTTCTTCGCCGCGGGCGCCTGCTTCGCCGTCGTCTTCTTCGCCGCAGGAGCCTGCTTCGCTGCCGCCTGCTTCGCCCCCGGCTTTTTCGCGGTGGCCTTCTTGGCCGTCGTCTCCTGCACGGCCGTCTTCTTGGCCGTGGTCTTCTTCGCGGGTGCCTCGGCCGGCTTGTCCTGCCGCTGCTTCGGCACAGCCGCGGAAGCCTCAACATCGGCCGACTCGGCCGACTCGGCCGCTTCGGTCGGCTCGGTGGGCTTGGACGTGTTGTCCTGCGGCTGTGCCGGCTCGCCCTCGGGCGCCCGGGCGCCGGCGTCGGCCTCGGCCGGGGCGGACACCGTCTCCAGTGCCTTCACCAGCCAGGCTTCGTCCGCCTCGAGCTGCTCAAGACGCCTACGCAGACGGGCCTGTTCCTCCCGATTGGCCGCGAGGTGGTGGGCGAACTGGGCCGCGTACTGGCTCTGCAGGCTCTGGGTGGTGGGCTCTTCCGGCTCGGTGGCCACGCGGCACGCTCCTTCATCCGGGGGGTGTTGCTGCCGGATGCTACTCACCCAAACGGGACCGTCGCCGCCGTCCTGGGCAAACACCACCCTTACGAACAGCCGCACACGGCCTGCCGCACCTGCCGGCACCGGTCCGCCGGAAGGGACACCGGACGCGAAACCACCTCACCGTCTCCCGCTCCACGGTCCGCCCGGATCCGACCCGCACCGAAGCCCTGCCCACGCAGGCGACACTGCCGTGACCGCCGGCACGCGCCGTTTCGTGCCGCCGCGACGCACAGGCCGAGGTGGGAAAGAGCCTGGGATCGAAGTGGTGAAGTTCCCCCCTGATCATGGACAGCGGATGTTTACGCTGCGGGGGCGAGGTCTTGGGTCACCAGAGCTCTGGTTTCGAGCGGGGTGACGTAGCCGTACTCGGGGTGCTTGCGCAGGCGGGTGCGG
>NZ_POTZ01000243.1 GCF_003236365.1 Streptomyces sp. NTH33 | reverse complement strand
GTACGGCGCCGTTCCCCAGCCCCCGGCCCCGGGCGGCGGCAAGGGGAAGACGGCGGCCCTGGTCATCGGCGCGGTGGCGGTCGTGACGGCGATCGCGGTGGGCGCGTACTTCCTGATCGGCGGGGGCGGCGGCAGCTCGGTGAAGGACGACGGCCCGCACAAGCTGACGACGCCGGCGACGGTGCTGACGGAGTACAAGAAGTCCAAGAGCGACAGCGGCACCCTGTCGAAGAAGGACGTGAAGGATGCCGAGAAGTGGGGCGTGCACAACCCCAAGGACGTCGGCGCCCAGTACCAGGCCGGGGACAAGGACAACCCCCTGAGCGGCAGGGTGATCCAGTTCGCCGGCGTCTACGGCTCCATCGACGATCCCGAGAAGACCGTCGACGCGATGTTCGCGCACATGAAGGACGAGGCCAAGAAGGACGGCGACGACGACGCCGCCACGCTGGTCGGCGAGCCGAAGGCGTACGAGCCGGCCTCGCTCGAAGGCGCGGTCCTCAAGTGTCAGCAGGCCAAGGTCGACAACTCCTCCGGCGGTGCGGGCGGGCCGAAGGAGATCAGCATGACCGTCTGCATCTGGGGCGACCACAGCACGCTCGGCATGCTCATGCCGATGGACGTCGCCAACCTCATGTCGGGCAAGAGCAGCGACCCGGCGGCCGACGCCGAACTCACCGCGAAGTTCCGCAAGGAGGTCCGCGTCGAGGCCTGACGCACACCCGCGCGGCGAGAGGGGCCCCGGTCGACTCGACCGGGGCCCCTCCTGTCTGTCGTCCGTGCCGCGGCGTTACGCCGTCTTCTGCTCGCCCGGTCCCCGGCCCCGCACGTCGCGGGGGATCAAGGTCGGGTTGACGTTGGAGAGGACGACGTCGGCCGTGATGACGACGCGGGCCACGTCCTTGCGGGACGGGACCTCGTACATCACGCCCTGGAGGACCTCCTCCATGATGGCGCGCAAGCCGCGGGCGCCGGTCTGGCGGAGGATGGCCTGGTCGGCGATGGCCTCCAGGGCCTCGCGCTCGAAGTCGAGTTCCACGCCGTCGAGTTCGAACAGGCGCTGGTACTGCTTCACCAGCGCGTTGCGCGGTTCCACCAGGATCTTGAGCAGGGCCTCGCGGTCCAGGTTGTGGACGGAAGTGATCACCGGCAGGCGGCCGATGAACTCCGGGATCATGCCGAACTTGACCAGGTCCTCGGGCATGACGTCCTCGAACTGGTCCTTGTCCTCCAGCTCCCGCTTGGAGCGGATCGTCGCGCCGAAGCCGATGCCCCTGGCACCCGCGCGCCCCTCGATGATCTTCTCCAGGCCCGCGAAGGCACCGCCCACGATGAACAGGACGTTCGTCGTGTCGATCTGGATGAACTCCTGGTGCGGGTGTTTGCGGCCGCCCTGGGGCGGGACGGAGGCCGTGGTGCCCTCGAGGATCTTCAGCAGGGCCTGCTGGACGCCCTCGCCGGACACGTCGCGCGTGATGGAGGGGTTCTCGCTCTTGCGCGCGACCTTGTCGATCTCGTCGATGTAGATGATCCCGGTCTCGGCCTTCTTGACGTCGTAGTCGGCCGCCTGGATCAGCTTCAGCAGGATGTTCTCGACGTCCTCGCCCACGTACCCCGCCTCGGTCAGCGCCGTGGCGTCGGCGATGGCGAACGGGACGTTCAGCATGCGGGCCAGCGTCTGGGCCAGCAGGGTCTTGCCGGAGCCCGTGGGGCCCAGCAGGAGGATGTTGGACTTGGCGAGCTCGATGGCGTCCTCGCGGCCCTGACCGCCACCGTTCTCGCCGGCCTGGACGCGCTTGTAGTGGTTGTACACCGCGACGGACAGGGCCTTCTTGGCGGCCTCCTGGCCGACGACGTACCCGTCCAGGAACTCGTAGATCTCGCGGGGCTTGGGAAGTTCCTCCCAACGCACCTCGCTGCTCTCGGCGAGTTCCTCCTCGATGATCTCGTTGCAGAGGTCGATGCACTCGTCGCAGATGTACACACCGGGCCCTGCGATGAGCTTCTTGACCTGCTTCTGGCTCTTGCCGCAGAACGAGCACTTGAGCAGATCGCCGCCGTCACCGATGCGTGCCACGGTGTGCTTCCCCTTCGCCTGGGAGACGCCTGGACGCGTTGAGTCCAGCGGCTCCTGGTGCTGCCTTATGTCGACGGTACCTTGCCGGGCCCCCCGTTCGGGCCTCCCTTGGCACGGTTCACTTCCCACTTCGACGTGAACCGTGCCAAAGAGCGGCAGACGTCACTGCCCTCGCCTCAGCGGACGGAGGCGTTGTTCATCTTCCGGGTGGAGATGATCTGGTCGATCAGCCCGTACGACAGCGCCTCCTCGGCCGTGAGGATCTTGTCGCGCTCGATGTCCTCACGGATCTTCTCGATCGGCTGGGTGGAGTGCTTGGCCAGCATCTCCTCCAGCTGCGCGCGCATCCGGAGGATCTCGTTGGCGGCGATCTCCAGGTCGGAGACCTGGCCGCGGCCGGTCTCGCTGTAGGGCTGGTGGATCAGCACGCGGGCGTTCGGCAGCGCCATGCGCTTGCCCGGCGTGCCGGCGGCCAGCAGGATGGCGGCGGCGGAGGCCGCCTGGCCCATGCAGACCGTCTGGATGTCGGGCTTCACGAACTGCATCGTGTCGTAGATGGCCGTCAGCGCCGTGAAGGAGCCGCCGGGGCTGTTGATGTAGACCGAGATGTCCCGGTCGGGGTCCATCGACTCCAGGCACAGCAGCTGCGCCATGACGTCGTTGGCGGAGGCGTCGTCGATCTGGACGCCGAGGAAGATCACGCGCTCCTCGAAGAGCTTCGCGTACGGGTCGTACTCGCGGATGCCCTGGGAGGTGCGCTCCACGAAGCGCGGGATGACGTAGCGGGACTCGGCCGTGGGGCCGGTGTACTCGGCGCGTGTACGGTCGTAGAGGCCGCTGCCGGGGAAGTCGTTCACGGTGTCTCTCCTGGAAGGGGGCTGGGCGGTCGGCTGGGGGCTGGCTGGGCTTCACGGAGGCCACGGACGTCTCGGACGCCTCCCGGGCCCGGGGGGACTCCGCGGGAGCGGCTCAGGGGGCCGAGCGGCCCCCGTGGGCGGCTCAGGCCCCGGTGCCGCCGCCGCCCGGCATGCCGGCGGCCGAGGTGATCACGTCGTCGATGAGGCCGTACCCCTTGGCCTCGTGGGCGTCGAACCAGCGGTCGCGGTCGGAGTCGCGGGTGATCTGCTCGACCGTCTGGCCGGTGTGAAAGGCGGTGAGCTCCGCCATGCGTTTCTTGGTGTGCAGCAGCCGCTCGGCGTGGATCTTGATGTCCGAGGCCGAGCCCGCCAGGCCGGCGGAGGGCTGGTGGATCAGGATTTCGGCGTTGGGCAGCGCGAAGCGCTTGCCGCGGGTGCCGGCGCTGAGCAGGAACTGGCCCATCGAGGCCGCGAGGCCCATGGCGATGGTCACCACGTCGTTCTTGATGTACTGCATGGTGTCGTAGATCGCCATGCCGGCCGTGATCGAACCGCCCGGGCTGTTGATGTAGAGGTAGATGTCCTTGTCCGGGTCGGCGGCAAGGAGCAGCAGCTGTGCGGTGATCTTGTTCGCGATGTCGTCGTCGACCGGCTGGCCGAGGAAGATGATCCGCTCGTTGAGCAGCCGGTTGTAGACCTGGTCGCCGAGGCCACCACCGATGGAAGGCTCGCCGGCGGCGGAGGGCATCAGATTCGTCACGTATCCACCTGCTCGTCTTACGACGGCACGGGGCCGTCTTACGTGTTCTGCCGGGGCGTGGGGCCGTCCGGCGATGTTCGGGGACTCCCCTGCCCTCGTATTCAAGGACCCTAACGCGCAGGCCCTGCGGTGCCATCCCGGTTCCGGGGGTGTTCGCCGGGGGCGTACGCCGTGGCGCCCGCGGCCCCGCGCCCCTTGGGTAGGCGAACGGGCCCCAGGTCACAACGTACCCGGGGCCCGTCCTCTACGCATGGGAGGTGCCTTACGGCTCAGGCCTCGGCCTTCTCCTCGCCCTCACCCTTGTCCTCGGCGGAGGCCTCGGTGGTCTCCGCGGACTCGGCGCTCTCGTCCTCGTCGTCGTCCAGGTCGACGATCTCGCCGTTGGTGTCCTTCACGGTCGCGGCCTCGACCACGACGGCCAGGGCCTTGCCGCGGGCGACCTCGCCGACCAGCATCGGAACCTGGTTCTGCTGGACGACGGCCTGCGCGAACTGGTCGGGGGACATACCGGAGGAGGCCGCACGCCGCATGAGGTGCTCGGTGAGCTCCTCCTGGTTGACGCCCAACTTCTCCTTGTTGACCAGCTCGTCCAGCACGAACTGGGTCTTGATGCCCTTGACCGCGGCCTCGCGGGTCTCGGTGTCGAACTCCTCGGCGGTCTTGCCCTGGATCTCCAGGTACTGGTCGAGGGTGAGGCCCATCTGGCCGAGCTGGTGGTGCTCGAGGTTGTGCTTGCGGGTGTTGACCTCGTCCTCGAGCAGCTTCTCGGGGACGGGGACCTCGACCAGCTCGAGCAGCTTGTCCAGCACGCGCTCCTGCGCCTGCGTGGCCTGGTCGAACTGCTTCATGTTCTCCAGGCGCTTGCGGCTGTCGGCCTTCAGCTCCTCGAGGGTGTCGAACTCGGAGGCGAGCTGAGCGAAGTCGTCGTCCAGCTCGGGCAGCTCCCGGGCGGCGACCTGGGTGACCTTGACGGTGACCTCGGCCTCCCGGCCGGCCGCCGAGCCGCCCTTCAGCTCGGAGGTGAAGGTGGCCTCGCCACCCGCCTCGAGCCCCTTCACGGCGTCGTCGATGCCGTCCAGCAGCTCACCGGAGCCGATGGTGTAGGAGACGCCGTTCGCGACGCCGTCCTCGAGGACCTCGCCGTCGACCTTGGCCTCCAGGTCGATGGTCACCACGTCGCCGTCCTCGGCGGCGCGCTCGACCGGGGTCGTCGAGGCGAAGCGCTCGCGCAGCTGCTCGACGGCCTTCTCGACGTCCTCGTCGGTCACCTCGACGGCGTCGACCTCGACCTCGATGCCGGAGTAGTCCGGGATCTCGATGGTCGGGCGGACGTCGACCTCGGCGGTGAAGTTCAGCGTCTCGCCGTCCTTCAGCTCGGTGATGTCGACCTCGGGCTGGCCCAGCGGGTTCAGCTCGGCCTCGTTGACCGCGTCGGTGTAGAACTTCGGAAGCGCGTCGTTGACGGCCTCCTCCAGAACCGCACCGCGGCCGAATCGCTGGTCGATGACCCGGGCCGGGATCTTGCCCTTGCGGAAGCCCTTCACCGTGACCTGCTGGTTGATCTTCTTGTACGCCGCGTCGAGGCTGTCCTTGAGCTCCTCGAAGGGCACCTCGACAGTGAGCCGAACCCGGGTCGGGTTCAGGGTCTCCACGGCGCTCTTCACGGTTCGGTCTCCTTGTGGCTGACTTCTTGGATTCTGCCGGGGCCGGACGGTTCCGGCGGATGTTTCGCCGCCCGGAGGCGTTCGCAGCCCCAGCAGGACCGGACACACGGGCGCGCAGTTTGCATAGTAACCGCAGCCACTGGACGCCCCAAAAGGCGATCACGCGCAGTGGCGCCGACCAGCGGCCGGCGGATGGTCGGGGTGGCGGGATTTGAACCCACGGCCTTCCGCTCCCAAAGCGGACGCGCTACCAAGCTGCGCCACACCCCGTCTGGTGTGCGACACGTAGAGTACATGGCCGCAGGCAGTGCGGCCGCCGCGTTCTCCCAGCACCGAGGCGCATCCGGAGGCACACGGGTCGCGGGGGCGGAGAGCGGGCACCGGCCCCCGCCCGACGGCTCGCGGATGCGCATGATCGGCGCACGGGACCATGTGCACGCCCCCGGAGTGTGCGGCGACGCCCCTCGACCCGCTACGATGCCTGGTGTGCCGCGGTCGGCAGACTCGCGGCGCGCACTGTGTGCGGGCGTAGCTCAATGGTAGAGCCCCAGTCTTCCAAACTGGCTACGCGGGTTCGATTCCCGTCGCCCGCTCCAAACGACTCAGGGCCAGGTCGGAGGAGGACTCCCGCCTGGCCCTGATCGTTTCCGGGTGCCCCGACGCCGCTCAGAAGCTGATCGAGTTGATCGTCTGCGCTATCGAGTCCAGGAAGCGGCTGATCGGCTGGGCCATGCCGGTGGAGGCGAGGAAGAAGCCGAAGAGCACGGCGACGATGGCCGGCCCCGCCTTGATGGACCCCCCTCGGAGCAACACCACCAGGATGATCGCCAACAGCAGCACCACGGACAGTGAAATGGCCACAACTGATCACACCCTCGGTCGGTCCGCTCTCCCGGCCCGGGGACACCGGCCCCGCGCGCCCCGCTGGAACCATCGTGCCACCAACACGGCTCCTGTATGCGGGGGCTGACGCATCATCGGCCGGGGCCGGGGCACAAGCACCGGGAGTCCCGGGGCCGGTGCTCTTCTTCCATCGTGCCTCGTACGGAAATTCGACGCGGGCCGCCGTGCCGTCCCCACTGAGAATTCGGAGATTCCTTTTCCATGTCCACACATCGTGTTCTCAGGGAAATCAAATTGTTGCGGTGGAGGGGCCCGGGCGCGTCCTGACGCATCAACTAATCAGGATGAATGCCGACATCAAGGGTGATGATGATGCAGATGACGCCCGGGCGCGACGCCCGTGATCTTCTGACCGCCACCCTGTTTTACGGATTCCCACAGACAACGCTAGGGTGCCTGAGATGTTTTCCGCTGCCTCATTTCCCGGCCAGAGCAGAACGCCGCTCCCCCCGGCACGGTCGCCGGCTCCCGGAACGCCGGATCCGCGCGGATCGGCCGAGACCGGCGGAAGATCCGGCAAGCAGCGCGACGCGTTCTTCGACAACGCCAAGTACGTGGCGATCGTGCTGGTGGCCGTGGCGCACGCCTGGGAGCCGCTGAAGGACGACAGCCGGGTCCTGCAGGCCCTTTACATGGTCGTCTACGCCTTCCACATGCCGGCGTTCATCATCATCTCCGGCTTCTTCTCCCGCACTTTCGACTCCCGGCCCGACCGGCTCAAGCGGCTGGTCACCGGCGTCGTCGTGCCGTACGTCGTCTTCGAGACCGCCTACACCCTCTTCAAGCGCTACGTCGACCACAGCCCGGACCAGGAGATCAGCCTCCTCGACCCGTGGTTCCTGACGTGGTTCCTGTGCGCCCTGTTCATCTGGCGGCTGACCACCCCGCTGTGGAAGCTGGTCCGCCGGCCACTGCCGATCGCGCTCGGCATCTCCATGCTGGCGTCGCTCAGCCCGGACATCGGCGACGACCTGGACCTGCAGCGGGTCCTGCAGTTCCTGCCGTTCTTCGTGCTGGGTCTGGGGCTGAGGCCCGAGCACTTCGCGCTGGTACGCCGCCGTTCGGTGCGGATCGCGTCGGTGCCGGTGGCCGCGGCGGCGCTGTTCGTCGGCTGGTGGGCGGTGCCGCGGATGAGGGCCTCCTGGTTCTACCACCGCGCCTCCGCACAGGAGTTGGGCGCGCCCTGGTGGGTCGGCCCGGTCATGATGCTCGCCATGTTCGGCTGCTCGCTGGTGCTGACCGCCTGCTTCTTCGCCTGGGTCCCGGGGCGCCGGACCTGGTTCACGGCCCTGGGCTCGGGCACGCTGTGCGGCTACCTGCTGCACGGCTTCCTCGTCAGGGGCGCCGAGTACCGTGACTGGCTGGACCCCGCCTGGCTGCACCGCCCGCTCGGCTGGCTCGTCGTCTCCGCGCTCACGGCGGTGGCCGTCACCCTGATGTGCACGCGGCCCGTGCGGCGGGTCTTCCGCTGTGTGATGGAGCCCGAGATGAAGTGGGCCTTCAAGCAGGACCCGGGCGAACAGGCCCGCGAACGACGGCAGGCGGAGCAGCAGCCGGAGCAGCAGCCGGAGCGCGAGAAGACCGGGACGGTCAGCTCCTAGGGCGGGTCCGCGGGCCCGGTTCGCGTGGCGGCCGCGCGAGCGGGGACGCGCCGGGCGCGGTCGCCGGGCAGGGTGCGGACCTCCTCGGCGCCGAGCACGACGGCGTACGGGACGCCCGGGCCCTCGAAGCGCGGTGGCACCGACAGGTCGCGTCGGGTCCTGCGGATCCGCACCGGCACGAACCGCGGGCCGTGCCGGGTGGCGAGGGCCTCCACGGCCCGGGGCGCCGCGTCCGTCGGCGCCTCCTCCCCGGGACCGCAGCCGAACGCCGGCGTGACGTCCCCCTCCGCGCCGCCCCTGTCCGTGAGCGCGTCGGGGACGTCGGCCGGCTCCCGCGTCGCCGCGGTGATCCGGAGTCCGGATGCCCGCGGCGGCAGGACAAGCCGCCGCGGGCTCAGCGTGCCGCCTGGGCCGTCGGGCCCTCGCGGCAGATGAGGAGGAGGGCGCGGTCGTCGTTGACGTCCTTGGCCACCGCTTCGATCAGGTGCCAGGCGGCACCGCGGAAGCCGCCGGCGACGTAGCGGTCGGCCTCGCCGGTGAGGCGGTCGATGCCCTCGGTGATGTCGCGGTCGGCGGTCTCCACCATGCCGTCGGTGAACAGCATCAGTACGTCACCGGTCCGCAGGGAGCCTTTGACCGGGTCGAACTGGGCGCCGTCGTAGACGCCGAGGAGCGGGCCCTCGGCGGCCTTCTCCTCCCAGCGGCCGCTGCCCGCGCTGAGCTGCAGGCCCGGCGGGTGGCCCGCGGTGTACAGCTCGTAGTCGCCGGAGTCCAGGTCCAGCACCAGGTGGATGGAGGTCGCGAAGCCCTCCTGCCAGTCCTGGCGCAGGAGGTAGCCGTTGGCGGCGGGCAGGAAGGCGTGCGGGGGCAGGCTGCCGAGCAGGCCGCCGAACGCGCCCGACAGCAGCAGCGCCCGCGAGCCCGCGTCCATGCCTTTGCCGGAGACGTCCGTGAGGACGACCTCCAGGGTGCGGCCGCCGTTCGTACGGGCGGCGACCACGAAGTCGCCGGAGAAGGACTGGCCGCCGGCCGGCCGCAGGGCCATCTCGTGGTGCCAGCCGTCCGGCAGCTGCGGCAGCGTACTCTGCACGCGGATGCGTTCCCGCAGGTCGAACAGCATGGTGCCGCCACGCCGCCAGGGCACGCCGACCCGGCTGCGGAACTGGGCGATCAGCAGCCCGACGAAGCCACAGGCGGCGACCACCAGCACCACGCCCGGGGTGACCCGGGAGGGGCCCTCGGTGTACGGGCCGAGCCGCACCGACTCCACGATCAGCGCCGTGGCCGCGACGGCGTACAGGCCGAGCAGGCTCGCCGGGCGCAGCAGCAGCCCGCCGACGACGACGGGCAGCACGAGCGCGACCGGCGAGAACCAGACCGAGTTGACGAGGGTCAGCACCGCGATCAGCGGGATGGTCAGCAACAGCCCGCCGAACGCGATCCACTCGGAGCCGTCCCCGCGGAAGTAGTCGACGGCGGATTTGCGCACGCCGACGCGGGCCCGGTGCCACTGCATCTTCCACCGGGCCGTGAACGTCTCGGCTTCCGCGCGCCGTTCTCGTCCTGCTGCCATTAGTTCGGGACCCTATCCATCGAACCTGCTGCTTGGCACGGGAGGTCCCACTTGTCCCCCGTCCGAGACCCCAATTGTCCGTGAACCTCACCGAAGCCCGTCACGCCGCCGCCGTGGAGAAATTCGCTCGCCCGTTCCGTACCGTCCTGGTACGCATGCCGTATGGCAAGTGATGCGGTGACCGGACCGAGAGTGCTGCGGCAGGACGAGTGGGACCCCTGGTACGACAACCTGATCCGCGCGTTCGGCGGGGTTCCGGAGTCGGCGGAGGAGCGGCAGGCGTGGCGGTCGGTCACCGAGTTCGACCGTTCCCTGGGCGTGTGGGACGGGGACGTGTGTGTGGGGACGGCGGGGGCGTACAGCTTCCGGATGACCGTGCCCGGCGGCGCGCCGGTGTCCGCGGCCGGGGTGACGATGGTCAGCGTGGCCGCCACGCACCGGCGGCGCGGCGTGCTGACGTCGATGATGCGGCGGCAGCTGGACGACGTACGGTCCTGGGGCGAGCCGCTGGCGGTGCTGACCGCCTCCGAGCCGGCGATCTACGGCCGCTTCGGGTACGGGGCGGCGACCTTCCAGCTGCAGGCCGAGATCGACACCAACCGGGCCGGGCTGTCGGTCCCGGCCGGCACCGACGACGTACGGCTGCGGTACGCGGCGCCCGCCGACGTGCTCGACGCCTGCGAGGCGGTGTACGCGCGGCTGGTGCCGACCCGGCCCGGGATGGTGGAGCGGCCGGCCGGCTGGGCGCGGCTGACGCTGCTGGATCCGGAGAGCGAGCGGGGCGGCGCCTCGCCGCTGCAGTGCGTGGTCGCCGAGCGGGACGGAGAGGTCACGGGGTACGCGCGCTACCGGGTCAAGCCCAGTTGGGGCAACGGCGGACCCGAGGGCACGGTGGTGCTGAGCGATTTGGACGCGCTGGACCCGGCGAGCGGGGCGGCGCTGTGGCGGTTCCTGTACGGGATCGACCTGACGTCGACGCTGAGCGTGCGGATGCGTCCGGTCGACGACGCGTGGCAGTACCTGGTGTCCGACATCCGGCGGTGCCTGCCGCGGCTGAAGGACGCGCTGTACCTCCGGCTCGTGGACGTGGGGGCGGCGCTCGAGGCGCGGACCTACCAGACGCCGGTGGACGTGGTGTTCGAGGTGGTGGACGACTTCTGCCCGTGGAACTCCGGGCGGTGGCGGCTGAGCGGGGACACGAAGGGGGCGACCTGCGGGCGTACGTCGGACGCGGCCGAGATGGCGCTCTCGGTACGGGAGTTGGGGGCGGCGTACCTCGGTGGTGTGCCGCTGACCGCGCTGGCCGCGGCCGGGCGGCACCCGGCGCCGTGTCCTGATCATGGTGTCCCGCTACGACCACTGCCTCAACGACCTGCTCTTCCGGGCCCGCAGCGGCGACCTGCCGGTCGACGTGGTCGCGGTGGTC
>NZ_POTZ01000242.1 GCF_003236365.1 Streptomyces sp. NTH33 | reverse complement strand
GTCCACCCGGGGAAGCGCTGCCGTCGCAGTGTGGTGGGCGGGGGCAGGGGGGCAAGGACGAGTGCGACGCGAAGCGCTGCCTGTCCGCTCCCGCGCTCGCCGTCGGCCGTTCCGGTCCCGACGGTGTCCGAGCTTGTGCGGTGGGGCATGAGGAACGGCACCGCTTCGGCCTGGACGGTGCCGGCGAGCCCCGACCGGGCGGCTTCCGGACCCGCCGGCGCACCGAGCCGCTGTCACCGGGCGGTGGACCAGGGGGCGAGCAGGTCGTGCAGCAGTTGGGTGAAGGCGCCGTCCAGTGCCTCTTCCCACTCCTGGTCGCCGACGGCTTCGGGGCAGAGAGCGGCGGGGCGGGCGATCCACAGGATTTTCCAGGGCCTGGAGGCCAGTGCCGAGTCGCCCCAGATTCCGCCGCGCGGGCAAAGAGGGTGGAGCAGATCAGCGATGCGTTCCATCGCGACCTGGAGCAGCGGACCCTCGGTCGCCGTGTACGCCGCCGAGAACGCCTCGGGGGAGGACCGGGCGACGGCAGCGGTCGTGGGATGGCGGCGGATGACGCGCACCACCTGCGCCAGGTGCTCGGTGAGCCCCTGGACGGTGCCGTCGCTGGGGCGTGTGCGGTCCGCCGTGTCGAAGGCGTGCGAGAGTTCGGCCTTCAGCGCGAGCAGGTGCAGCGCGGAGACGGTCCTCCAGTTGGCGTAGAGGAAGTTGCGTGACGTTCCGCAGTGGCGAGCGATGGTGGCCAGGGGTACGGCCAGGCCGTCGGTGCGCATCAGTGTGCGCACCGTGGAGATCACATGTCCTGTGCTGTGCGGGTGGTGACCGTATGCGAATCCCTGGCTCATCCCACCCACTCTGCGAAAAAGCGTGAGCACCTGGTGGGTGAATGCCACCTGTGCACTCAAATGAGCGATGGAGGGACAGTGGTGGCTCGGATGCTCACCGTTTCAGGTGGAGGGGGGACTTCCTTGACGGCGGCGATGAACGACGACCAGCCGGACACCGAGAAGACCAGCACCGGACCCCGCGGAACCTTGGAGTCCCGCACGGGAACCCCGGAAGCATGGCCATCGAGGACCTCCAGGCAGCTACCGCCCTGGTCGTTGCTGTGTGATGACTTCCGCCAGCCCCGCAATGCGGCCCCGTTCGCAATGGGTCGGTCAGTCATGGCGTTCGTAGTCCCTTGCTGTCGCCTTGAGCAGAGCCAGTGACTCCTTGAGCGGCAGTGCATTGCCCAGCGCGAAATCGTAGCGATGCTGCAGCTCCTGGACCACGGACGGGGCATCGTGAATCTTGCCCATGTGCAGGCCCTCGCCGTAGGCCATGGGCGGCTGGTCCTCGAACCACATCAGCGTGAGCATGTTGCTCAGGAGCGGGTGGACACCCAACGCGAACGGCAGGACGTACACCTGGATCCGGCCGACCTCGGCGAAGCGCACGAGATGATGAATCTGCTCCGCCATGACATCCGGTCCGCCGATCCGGCGGCGTAACACCGCCTCGTCCAGCAGCGCCCATACCACCGGTGTCACCGGATCGTCGAGAATCTTCGCGCGCTCAAGGCGTGTGACAAGGCGCCTGTCACGTTCCTCATCACCCACCGGAGGGAATGCCGTGCTCAGGACCGCACGCGCGTACCTTTTTGTCTGGAGGATGCCCGGCACGAACGACAGGGCGAACTCACGGATCATCACCGCCTGTTGTTCAAGAAGCCGCGCCGCCTCGAAGTAGTCGGCGACCGCCGCGTCCTGCTCCGGCAGGAAACTGCTCAGCACGTTCCCCGTGTTCAGAGCCGTGTCGAGCCGGCGTGCGTCCTGCTTGGACGGGATCCGTCGGCCTCCCTCGATGTGCGCGATGTACGAGCGCGTCACGATCGTCATGTCGGCGAGCTGCTGCTGCGTAAGGCCCGCCGCCTCGCGCTGTGCCTTGAGCCAGTCGCCGTAGGTGTTGCCCAAACCGCCAGCCCCCTTGTGACAAGAGCTCTGTCACCGACTTCCCTCTGGCGAGCCTAGCCCGAATCGTCGCACGCTGTGAGTGGGTCGCTACACAAAGCGAGACCTCCGTGACCGTGCGACCGGTCCGGGACGTGGTCATCGACGAAACCGAAATCCAAGGAGTCGACGAGGTGAGTTCTCGTACCGCCCGTCTCTTCGAGCCGTTGCTACGGCTCCTGCTGCCGGGCCGCGGGCGGCGCCGCCGCGCCGCCGCGCCGTCCAGCCGCAGGCCGTTCACCCCTCGGGCCGAAGCGCCGACCTCCCGGCAGGCCGGCGCCTTTCCGCTCCGAGGTGAGGACAACGCCCTGGTCCGCCCTTACCTCGTGGCCCATGAGCGTCGCGAGGAAGCCAGGCGGCAACAGGCCCGCCGCCGCGCGCTGTGGCTCGCCGTCCACGGCACCGGTGCAGGGCCGCGTGTCCTTCACGGAGCAGAGGTGACGGCGTGAGGCGCGGTGTCGGGGCCGCACGCCTGCTGCCCTGGACGGGGCCGGAGGGCAAGCCCTGCTACCTCCTCACCGACGGAACCGGCCACCTCTCCCGGAGAGCCGACGCCATCGAAGCCGTGCAGCTCGGCATGGCGGGTGAACTCCTCGGCCACGCCGCCGACATGTTCGCCGACCACCGTGCGACCCCCGCCCAACTCCGCTTTCTGCTCGCGCGCATGCACGAGGCGCTGACCGACGTGCACCGGATCGCGGAGAGCCGGGGTGCCCGCCTGGCCGCGTCCGCACACGACGACCCGGACGGTTCTCACCTCCCCGAGGACACCGATTCCTGAGCACGTTTGATAACGACCGGTCAATTCCTGGCCCGTTCGCACAACCATTCCCCTGAAGCCGCGCGTCAACTGTGCATGACTCACTGGATATCCAGACGCGCCAGAGTGCTCGCGGCGGGGGTCGGAGCCGGGATGCTGATTCCCTGTACGGCGGCCGCGACGCCCGCGGCGGCCGCCGCTCCGACGGTCAGCTGCACGTCCGGCAAGGCGGGGCTGGCCGCCAAGTTGCAGAAGGACATCACCGCGGCCATGAAGGGCCGCAAGGGCACCGTCGCGGTCGGTCTGCTCGACCGCACCACGAAGACGACCTGCACGCTCAGGGGGTCGACGGCCTACGACTCCGCCAGCGTGGTCAAGGTCACCGTCCTCGCAACCCTGCTGTGGGACGCCAAGAAGCACAACCGCTACCTCACCACCCGCGAGTCCACCCTCGCCAAGGCGATGATCACCAAGTCGGACAACAGCGCGACCTCCACCCTGTGGAAGCAGCTGGGCGTGACGAAGGTGAAGGGCTTCCTCAAGGCGGCCGGCATGACCCAGACCAAGCCGGGCGCGAACGGCTACTGGGGTCTGACCCGGATCACCGTGCGCGACGAACAGAAGCTGCTCGCACTGATCACGGCGAAGAACTCCGTGCTGAGCGACAACTCCCGCGCCTACCTCCTCAAGCTCATGGGCCAGGTCGTCTCCTCCCAGCGCTGGGGCACGCCCGCCGGAGCGCCGTCCTCCGTGGCCATCCACGTCAAGAACGGCTGGCTGCAGCGCTCCACCCACGGCTGGCGGGTGCACAGCGTCGGCACCTTCGACGGCGCCGGCCGCGACTACATGATCACGGTGCTCACCCAGGACAACAGCACCATGAACTACGGCGTCACCACCATCCAGAACATCGCCAAGGCCATCCACAAGGATCTGGTCCCCACGACGGCGGGCACAGCGCGTTACACACCGACCACCGCACCCAAGGAGGCGTTCGTGGCGGTTCCGCCGAGCGGCTGGCGCCCGCGGGGCGGATCGTCGCGGCGGGATGAAATCCGCTCCCGCCCGCGTTGGTGCCTTGCGGAAGATCAGGTCGTCAGGGAGGCACCGACGTGGCAGCGCAACCGGCGGAAGCACGAGGGTGGGCGCGAAGGCTGGCCTCGTACGCCTGGCGGTATCCGAAGGACGTCGTCCTCGCCCTCGGCGCATCCCTCGCCGGTATGGCGGTCATGGCCGTCGTCCCGCTGATCACCAAGGTGATCATCGACGACGTGATCGGCAGCCACAGCCGCCGTATGGCCCCCTGGGCCGGCGCCCTGATCGGCGCCGCGCTCGTCGTCTACGTCCTCACCTACATCCGCCGCTACTACGGCGGCCGGCTCGCCCTCGACGTCCAGCACGACCTGCGGACGGAGATGTACGGGACGATCACCCGGCTCGACGGCCGCCGTCAGGACGAGCTGTCCACCGGACAGGTGGTCGGCCGCGCCACCAGTGACCTGCAGCTGATCCAGGGCCTGCTCTTCATGCTGCCGATGACCATCGGCAACGTCCTGCTCTTCCTGATCTCCCTGATGATCATGGCCTGGCTGTCGCTGCCGCTGACCCTGGTGGCCCTCGCCGTCGCCCCGGCCCTCGGCTGGATCGCCAGACGCAGCCGGACGAAGCTGCACCCCGCCACCTGGTACGCGCAGGCCCAGGCCGCGGCCGTGGCGGGAGTGGTCGACGGCGCGGTGAGCGGCGTGCGCGTGGTGAAGGGCTTCGGGCAGGAGGAGCAGGAGACCGCCAAGCTGCGGGAGGTCGGCCGGCGGCTGTTCGCCGGGCGGCTGCGCACGATCCGGCTGAACGCGAGGTTCACCCCGGCGCTGCAGGCGGTGCCGGCGCTCGGCCAGGTCGCCATGCTGGCCCTCGGCGGCTGGCTGGCGGTGCGCGGGCACATCACGCTCGGCACCTTCGTCGCCTTCTCCACCTACCTCGCCCAGCTCGTCGGCCCGGTCCGGATGCTCGCCGTGGTCCTCACGGTCGGCCAGCAGGCCCGGGCGGGCACCGAGCGCGTCCTGGAGCTGATCGACACCGAGCCCACGCTCGCCGACGGCACCAAGGAGCTGCCCGCCGACGTGTCCGCCACCGTCGAGTTCGACGACGTGTCGTTCGGGTACGCGGACGGCCGGTCCGTACTGAAGGGCCTGTCCTTCGAGATCCGCCCCGGTGAGACGCTGGCCGTCGTCGGCTCCTCCGGTTCCGGGAAGTCCACGGTCTCCCTGCTGCTGCCGCGCTTCTACGACGTCACCCACGGCGCCGTCCTGGTCGGCGGCCACGACGTGCGCGAGCTGACCCTGGACTCGCTCCGGGCCGCGATCGGGCTGGTGCCCGAGGACTCCTTCCTGTTCTCCGACACGGTCCGCAACAACATCGCCTACGGCCGCCCCGACGCCACCCAGGAGCAGATCGAGGCGGCCGCCCGCGCCGCCCAGGCCGACCGTTTCATCGCCGAGCTGCCCGAGGGGTACGACACCACGGTCGGCGAGCACGGTCTGACGCTCTCCGGAGGCCAGCGCCAGCGCATCGCGCTCGCCCGCGCGATCCTCACCGACCCGCGCCTGCTCGTGCTGGACGACGCCACCTCCGCCGTGGACGCCCGCGTCGAGCACGAGATCCACGAGGCCCTGCGGCAGGTCATGGAGGGCCGTGCGACCCTCCTGATCGCCCACCGCCGTTCCACCCTGAACCTCGCCGACCGCATCGCCGTCCTCGACCAGGGCCGCCTCGCCGACATCGGCACGCACGACGAGCTCCAGGAGCGCTGCGCCCTCTACCGGCGCCTGCTCACCGACCCCGACGAGCTCGGCGGCGTCTCCCCGGGCCACGCGCGGCCCGCCGCACCGCAGGAGGACACCTCCGTAAGGGAAGAGCTGGACGCCGAGTTCGACGCGGAGCGCGGGGTGACGCCGCGGCTGTGGACCGGCGACCGGGAACCGAAGGACACCGCCCTGTCGGGCAGCCCGGCCACCCCCGAGCTCCTCGCCCAGGTCGAGGCCCTGCCGCCCGCGACCGACACCCCCGGCATCGACGAGCGGCAGGCGGTCCGCCCGGAGAAGTCCTACGGCCTGCGCCGCCTCCTGCGCGGGTTCGGCCCGCCGCTCCTGATCAGCCTCGGCCTCGTCGCCGTGGACGCCGGCATGGGCCTGCTGCTGCCCGTCCTGATCCGGCACGGCATCGACCAGGGCGTCACCCGGCTGGCCCTCGGCGCGGTCTGGGCGGCCTCCCTGCTCGCGCTGCTCGCCGTCCTGCTGCAGTGGGCGGCGCAGATCGGCGAGACCCGGATGACCGGACGCACGGGCGAGCGCGTGCTGTACTCGCTGCGCCTGAAGATCTTCGCCCAGCTCCAGCGGCTCGGGCTGGACTACTACGAGCGCGAGCTGACCGGGCGGATCATGACCCGGATGACGACCGATGTCGACGCTTTGTCGACATTTCTGCAGACGGGTCT
Source organism: Streptomyces sp. NTH33 (assembly GCF_003236365.1). Classification (GTDB taxonomy): domain Bacteria; phylum Actinomycetota; class Actinomycetes; order Streptomycetales; family Streptomycetaceae; genus Streptomyces. Next base: position 4,639 of record NZ_POTZ01000242.1, on the reverse strand, counting down.
GGTCACGGCGTTCGTCTCCGTGGTCACCTTCTTCGGCATCATGGTCGTCCTGCTGGTGATCGACGTACAGCTGGCGCTGGTCGTCTTCGCGACGATGCCGCCGCTGATCGTCGCCACCTTCTTCTTCCGCCGGGCGAGCGTGAAGGCGTACGAGCTGGCCCGTGAGCGGGTGTCGGTGGTCAACGCCGACCTGCAGGAGTCGGTGGCGGGGCTGCGGATCGTGCAGGCGTTCCGGCGCGAGCGGGACGGCGGGCGGCGGTTCGCCGAGCGCAGCGACGGCTACCGCAGGGCCCGCATCCGGGGACAGTGGCTGATCTCGGTCTACTTCCCGTTCGTGCAGCTCCTGTCCTCGGTCGCGGCGGCCTCGGTGCTGATCGCGGGGGCGGGCCGGGTGGAGGCGGCGACGCTGACCACGGGCGCCCTGGTGGCGTACCTGCTCTACATCGACCTGTTCTTCGCGCCCGTCCAGCAGCTCTCCCAGGTCTTCGACGGCTACCAGCAGGCGTCCGTCTCCCTCGGCCGCATCCAGGAGCTGCTGCGGGAACCGACGTCCACGAAGTCCGCCGCCGAGCCCCTCGACGTGCCCGCCCTGCGCGGGGAGATCGCCTTCGAGGACGTGCACTTCGCGTACGGCGCCGCCGACGAGGGGAATGCGGCGCTGAGTGGCATCGACCTGCGCATCCCCGCCGGGCAGACCGTCGCGTTCGTCGGCGAGACCGGTGCGGGAAAGTCGACCCTGGTGAAGCTGGTGGCCCGGTTCTACGACCCGACCGGTGGCCGGGTGACGGTGGACGGCACGGACCTCAGGGCGCTGGACCTCACGGCGTACCGGCACCGGCTCGGGGTCGTCCCGCAGGAGGCGTACCTCTTCCCGGGCACCGTCCGCGACGCCATCGCCTACGGCCGCCCCGACGCCACCGACGCCGAGGTCGAGGCCGCCGCGCGGGCCGTCGGCGCGCACGAGATGATCGCCCTGCTGGAGGGCGGCTACCTGCACGAGGTCGCCGAGCGCGGACGCAACCTGTCGGCCGGTCAGCGCCAGCTCATCGCGCTGGCCCGCGCCGAGCTCGTCGACCCCGACATCCTGCTGCTCGACGAGGCGACCGCCGCGCTCGACCTGGCCACCGAGGCCCAGGTCAACCAGGCCACCGACCGGCTCGCGGGCCGCCGCACCACGCTGGTGGTCGCCCACCGGCTGACGACGGCCGCCCGCGCGGACCGGGTGGTGGTGATGGACCACGGCCGGGTCGCCGAGGACGGCACGCACGACGAACTCCTGGCCCGCGGCGGGCGGTACGCCGCACTGTGGCGGACCTTCGTCGGCGCCCCCGAGCCGGAGGAGCCGGTCAGCGCGTCCCGTTGAGCGCGAGGTACGACCGGCGGAGCGCAACCATCCGGCGTATGTGCCGCGTCCGTACATCTGTACGCTTCAGTAACTGTCGCGAGGGGGGCGGATGTGGACAGTGGTGCGATACGCCGGTGGCCGGCGCTCGGCGTCGTCGTACTGACCGTGGCCGGGCTGCTGGCGCTCACCGCGCCCGGCACCGCACAGGCGGCCGAGTCCACCTGCGCGGGCCGTCAGGTCGGGACGCTCCCGTTCGCCACCGGTTCCGTCCACGTCTACAAGCGCGACGGCTACGTCTGTGCCCTCACCCGCGCCAAGAAGCCGGGCCCCAAGCGGAAGATGTCGGTCACCGTGCAGGCCCGCGGCAACCGTCCGGTCACCGACAAGGGCCGCTATTCCCGGCACGCCGGCCCGGTCACCGTGCACGCCGGCCGCCGGTGCGTGCGCGTCGCCGGATCGGTGGGGTCGAAGTCGGTGCGCAGCGACTGGATCCTGTGCTGAGCGCGCGACGAATCCCTGACACCGTAGAGGGTTTTCCCCTACACCTCTGGTGTGCACCCGAGTTGCTCCGATAGCTTCCGGCGAACACCTGTCTGAAAGGGAGGGCGCATGCGCAAGGCGCTCAGATGGCTGCTCGCGCTCACGGTGCTCATCGGCACCGTGAGCACGGCGGGGACGGCCACCGCGGCCCAGCCGGAAGCCGTGAACGGGACCGCAAGCAGCACGGACACCGACATCAAGGACCGGCTGCTGGCCATACCGGGCATGAGCCTGATCCAGGAGAGGCCCTACACCGGCTACCGCTTCTTCGTCCTCAACTACACCCAGCCGGTCGACCACCGGAACCCGTCGAAGGGCACCTTCGAGCAGCGGATCACCGTGCTGCACAAGGATGTCGACCGTCCGACGGTCTTCTACACCGGTGGGTACAACGTCTCCACGACGCCGAGCCGCCGCGAGCCGACCCAGATCGTGGACGGCAACCAGGTCTCCATGGAGTACCGTTTCTTCACCCCGTCCCGGCCGGCCCCGGCCGACTGGTCCAAGCTGGACATCTGGCAGGCCGCCAGCGACCAGCACCGCATCTTCCAGGCCCTGAAGCCGGTCTACTCCCACAACTGGATCGCCACCGGCGGCTCCAAGGGCGGCATGACGGCCACCTACTACAAGCGCTTCTACCCCGGTGACATGGACGGTGTGGTCGCCTACGTCGCCCCCAACGACGTGGTCGACAAGGAGGACTCCGCCTACGACCGCTTCTTCGCCACCGTCAGCACCAAGGACTGCCGCGACCGGCTGAACGGCGTGCAGCGCGAGGCGCTGGTGCGCCGGGAGACGCTGAAGAACAAGTACGCCCAGTACGCCGCCGACAACGGCTACACCTTCACCACCGTCGGCAGCCTCGACAGGGCGTACGAGGCCGTCGTCCTCGACTACGTGTGGGGCTTCTGGCAGTACGGCCGGCTGACGGACTGCGCCACCATCCCGGGCGACGCCAAGAACGCCACCGACCAGCAGATCTGGGACTCCGTCGACGACATCGCCGGGTTCTCCTTCTACACCGACCAGGGCCTGGAGCCCTACACGGCGTACTACTACCAGGCGGGCACGCAGCTGGGAGCGCCGACCGTCCACTTCCCGCACATCGAGAAGAAGCTGATCCGCTACGGCTACCAGCCGCCGCGGAACTACGTGCCGCGCTCCATCCCGATGAAGTTCCAGCCGTCGGCGATGCGTGACGTGGACAACTGGGTGCGCCGGCACGCCCACCAGATGCTCTTCGTCTACGGGGAGAACGACCCGTGGGGCGCGGAGCCGTTCCGCCTCGGCCACGGGGCACGCGACTCCTACGTCCTCACCGCGCCGGGCATGAACCACGGCGCGAACGTCGCCGGTCTCGTCCCGGAGGAGAAGGCGCTCGCCACGGCCAGGATCCTCGAGTGGGCCGGAGTCGCCACCTCGACGGTCCAGGCGAACCCGTCGGTGGCCAAGCCGCTGGCCCGCTACGACGCCAAGCTGGACGTGCGTGACGTGGAGCGCGAGCCGGCGCTCAGGCCGTAAGCCGCTGAGGCTGCGTCCGGACGCACGGCTTCACAGCCTCCGGGCGCAGCCCACCGGTTCGTCCCCGCCCAGCCGCACGTACAGGGCGGTCGACGCCGGGCACCGGGCGCGACTGCGCACGGCCCGCACCACCTGGTACTCCGGCTTCCTCTTCCCCGAGCCGTCGCACGCGGTCTCCCGCACCTCGCCGGGGCCCGCGCCGTAGACGCAGTCGCCGACGACGGTGCGCGGCCCGCCCCCGCCGCCGGGATCGCCGGGGTGCGGCGGCTGCAGGTTGCGCATGCAGGCGTAGCCCTGCGGGATCACGCCTTCGCCGTCGGCGGCGGGCTGGGCGCCGATGTGCAGCACGAAGTCGGTGGCCGGCGGGCACGGCGGCCCGTCGGCCGGCCTGCCGTCGTGGCGGGCGATCACGCGGGCCGCCGCCCGTTCGCCGGTGCACGGCACCTCGGTGAAGCTCGTCGTGCCGAAGGAACTGCACTCGTCGACGCCGAGGAACACCGTGCCGTAGCCGGAGGGCTGCGTCGGCATACCGCCGGGCGGTGCCCCGAACTCCACGGAACCGGACGTCTGCCGGCAGCCCGTCAGCAGGGTTGCCAGCAGGGCCGTGAGCAGCGCCGGCAGGGCCCATTCCGGCCCCGTCGGCCGTTTCCCGCGCATCGCCATCCCCGGTCCACCCCCGACCAGCGTGGCCCGTCGCGGCGGGGCCACGCCAGACGTGCGGGGACGCTTTGGGCCAGTCGGGGGCGGTGGGCCGGGTGCACGGCGTACGCGCCGTACGTCCGATGCGCGAGCCCGGTCAGTACGACAGGCCGTATCCGACGGGGTAGAGGACCTTCACCGGATCGTCGGCCCGCTGCACCGGCACCGGCAGCCTCCCTCGCGGCTTCACCCGGCCGGCGATCACCCGTGCGGCGGCGCGCAGTTCGACGTCGGTCCAGGAGTAGGCCGCCAAGTGGGCCGGGACGGAGGGCAGGTGGGCGACGTCGTAGGGATTGCGGATCGCGACCGCGATCACCGGGCGGCCGGTGGCGAGGAGCCGCTGCACCAGGGTCTTCTGGGAGCTGCCCGCCGTGACGTTGTACGTCCCGACCACCACCGCGTCCGCCTCCCGCGCCGCGGCGGCCGCCTGGTCGATGGCCGCCGCCGAGGGGGCGGTGCCGGTCGACAGGGCCGTGGCGGTGAAGCCCAGTTCGGTGAGGGCGGCGGCGAGGACGCCGGTGGGCGGGCCCGTGG
>NZ_POTZ01000241.1 GCF_003236365.1 Streptomyces sp. NTH33 | reverse complement strand
GACCTCACCGCCGTCCTCGACGAGGAGCGCGACCGGCTCGCCCTCGCCCGCCCTCCCCGCATCGTCGTACGGCTGCGGCAACGCACCGACTGACCGAAAAACCCCAGACCCGGAGCCCGCACCATGACGCCGCGCCCCGCACTCAACCGCAGTCTGCTGGCCCTCGCCGGACTGGTCCTGCTCGGCGGCGGTCTGCTGATCCTCTTCGCCGGGTTCGACGTCTACCGGCGACACGATCTGGTCCCGCCCGTCGGCTGGCCGCTGACCGCCGCGAACGACGTCCTGCTCGGCTCCGCCGACCGGGCCCGCTGGAGCAGCCAGGGCTGGTGGTGGTGGCCCGCCGTCATCGCCGCCCTCGTCCTCGTCGCCCTGCTCGCCCTGTGGTGGCTGCTCGCCCAACTGCGCCGGCGCCGCCCCGGAGCGCTGCCCGTCGGCGGCACACCCCCGCAGGAAGGCGTCGAACTGCGCGACCAAGCGCTCGGCGACGCGATCGCCGCTGAAGCCGGTGCCCTACCGGGGGTTGAGCATGCGGCCGTACGCATCACTGGCCGACCTGCCCACCCCCGTACCCGCGTCAGGCTCACCCTCACCCCTCAGGCGGCGCCCGGCGCCGCCCTCGGTGCCCTCTGCGAAGGCCCGCTCCGAACCGCCCATCGGTCCACCGGCTGCCCGCACATGCCCACCGAGGTCCGCCTACAGGTCGCCCGCCACAAACCACACCGCGCGGAGTAAGGAGGAGACCGGCCCTTCCCGTGTCCGCCTCCTTGCGGTCTTTCGCAGTTCACAGGGGAACCGGCACTGCTCCCCAAGGGAGAGATCATGATCATCCTGGGCATCATTCTGCTCGTCGTCGGCTTCGTCACCGGGATAGCCATCCTGTGGACCATCGGGATCGTCCTGGCTGTCGTCGGGGCCATCCTGTGGGTCCTCGGCGCGATGGGACACGCCGTCGCCGGTCGACGCCACTACTGGTGATCGGGGCCGGGTCCGGCGAGCGGCGACGCGGGCCGAAGTCGGCAGGTGCACGTCGTGGACCCAGCCGAGGCGTTCGAGGAGGCGGATGAACGCGGCGGAGAGGTCGATCCGACCGCGGTCGACGCCGTGCCGGGCACAGGTGGGGTCGGCGTGGTGGAGGATGTGTCAGCTCTCGCCGAACGAGAGCAGGGCCGGCGACCACGGGTTGGTGGCCCGGTCGTGGCGACGGGACGGGAGCAATGGCCCGGTTGAATCGGGCGGCAGTTGCCCGCTGCTCCGGTCGGTCAGGCCGCGTCGGGAGTTCGCGTGCACAGTTTCTTCGTGAGGAGCCATCAGAGCGTCCACCGTGGCCACGGCGATGACGGACGGTGAGCGGCAGGGCAGTGGAGGAGGAACGGACCGGTCGGAGGGGTTCGGTGAGGAGCTTCTGGGGGCTCTGCCGGACCGGGGGCACGAGGTGCCGCCGCATCTGCTCGGTCCGCTCGTCGCGCGGCAGGTCGGCAGGCTCGGTGGTCGCGAGCCCTCGGTCTTCTTGCAGGACTATGGTCAGGTCCGGCTCGTGCCCCTGTCGGGCGACGGGCCCGCTTCCGGAAAACCGGTCTGCGACGGAGGTGTCAGTTCGGCGGAGACGGCGTGTCGCTGCCGGCGTCGATGTCGATGAGGATCTGTCCGGCCCCGGTGACGTTGTCGGCCCGGACGGCCCTGGCCATCGCGGCGCGTGCCGCGTCAGGCATCGTGTCCGGCGGGACTACCAGCAAGGAGAAATGGTCCCGGTCGCCCCGGGTGACGAGGACGGTGTCGTCACCGACCGGGTAGGAGTCGATGTGCACGACTCGGCCGTCGATCACCAGCCGTGTCGGCAGTGCGTCCCAGGCACTGGCGTCCAGACCTACGCGGGTGACTGGTCCGAGATGCTCGGCCAACGCGGTGATCAGCGAGGGGAGCTCGGCACCGATGTCCCGGGACCGCGGCCACCAGGCACCGTCCAGGATTCCCTCGCGCGCGTGTGTCGTCTCCAGCCTCAACAGAGCCGTCCCGGGGCTCATCGACTGGTGGACGGCGTCCGGCAGCAGCCTGGGAGTGTCGGGGGTGCCGGAGTCGGTCATGGTGTCCGCCCGCCCTTCGTATGCCGGTCGCACGCGTTGCGGCCGCACTGTCTCTGTGGACGCGGCTCAGCCGCGTTCTTCCTCTTCTGTCTCCAGCTGCCGGATCCCCTGGTGCGTCGGCGTGATCATCGCGGGCGTGCCACCCCTCGCCCAGTCGACGACGACCCGGCCTTCGCTCGCCAGATACGTACAGGCAGCGGCCAGATCTCGCTCAGAGATGCCGAGGTCGGTGCGGAGCTTCGCCCCGTCGACGCCCAGGAGTCGATTGCCCTCGGCGGCTTGGTACAGAGCCCGCATGATCTTCTCGCGGTGCATCTTCCGCTCGCGCAGTATCGCCATGACGCGCCGTCCCCTACCGCCCCCGGTCGAGCCGAAGTCGATGTCATCCGCGGTCGCTGTCGCGGTGGGGCGTGTCGGGGCGGTCGCGTTCACCACCGGCCGGCGGTGCCTCCGGGGCCGACGACCGATCCCCGGCAGAGCATCGCTGTAGTGGAAGGCGGCGATCCGTTTGTCGTGCTGAGCATTGAGCCGGTGGATCAGTACGAGTCCGACGGCGATCAGGACGAGCAGCGCGGCCACGGCGATGACAGTCATGGTCCTCTCACCTCCGTCGGCCGGCGGGCGAACGCTCTGTCGAGCCGATGGGCCGGGGCAGGGACGACGGCGGACCTGCCCCGCCGTCGGTCTCCCACGCTTCTTCCCGGCTTCGGGCATCGATCCTGTCCGCTGCTTCCTCCCGGCCCGGGGCATCGATGCCGTCACCGGCCATCAGCCGTGCGGCGGCATCCGCACTGGTTTCCGGCGGAATCACCAGCATGGCCCGGCGGCCACCGGCGGAGAAAAGGGTCAGCCTGTGAGGATCCTGCTCCTCGGTGGACCAGCCCACGTGTACGGTGCGCCCGGCGACGGACACCCAGCGCGGGATGACGGGCCAGTGGTCCGGGTTCACCGCGATACCTGTGATGCGGCCCCAGAGGGCGCCCAGTGCGGCTGTCAAGGGTGGCAGCTCGCGGGTGAGGGCGCGGGAGCGAGGCCACCACATGCCGTCCAGCCCGCCCGGCGCGGGCGTCAGGCACAGACGAACCGGCAGCGACGGCACGCGCCTGCTCGATGCCGTACGGTCGATGGTCACGGACATGGCGCGGACCTGCCCCCGGGCTCGTAAGGGCGGCCCGGCGTTGTCGATCGCCGGAAACGGCACCCGCAGCGGAGCCGGTGCGCGAAGAACTCCCGGTGCCTCCACACTACTCCGCCCGTTGACCCAAGAGGCCGTGGATGACCAGGTATTTTCCTGCCTCGGAACCTGGTCCCCGGCGCCCAGTGGCGCGCCGGGGCAGAGCCAGTCCTTGCGCTCAGCATGTCCTTGAGAGCGGATGACCGGGGTCGACGGAGGTGCGCTCCGGCCCCCAGCGGTCCGGCACCAGCCACGTCCGACCCCGGACGGGACAGCAGCCCGCACACAGTCCGCAGGACACCGTCCCATTACCAGGAGACCAAGAAGGCTGCCGCACACAGAGCCTGGACGAACCGGCGAGGGCCGCTTCCCCGGCCATGGGGCAGCGGCCCTCGCAGCATTTCTGACACGAAGTCAGAGAAGTGGCCGGGCGGTGCACACCCGGTGCACAGGACTTCCGCCCAGGTCGCCCGGCCCCGCTTCTCAGACGTCGAAGTACATCTCGAACTCGTGCGGGTGCGGACGCAGCTGCAGCGGGGCGATCTCGCCCGTGCGCTTGAGGTCGACCCACGTCTCGATCAGGTCGGGCGTGAACACGTCGCCCTGGAACAGGAACTCGTGGTCCTCCTCCAGCGCCCGGAGGACGGCCTCCAGCGAGGTCGGGACCTGGGCGACGCCCGCGTGCTCCTCGGGCGCCAGCTCGTAGAGGTCCTTGTCGATCGGCTCGGCCGGCTCGATCTTGTTCTTGACGCCGTCCAGGCCCGCGAGCAGCAGCGACGCGAAGGCCAGGTACGGGTTGCCGGAGGCGTCCGGGGCGCGGAACTCCACGCGCTTGGCCTTCGGGTTGGAGCCGGTGATCGGGATGCGCATCGCGGCGGAGCGGTTGCGCTGCGAGTACACCAGGTTCACCGGGGCCTCGAAGCCCGGCACCAGGCGGTGGTACGAGTTCACCGTCGGGTTGGTGAAGGCCAGCAGCGCCGGAGCGTGCTTGAGGATGCCGCCGATGTAGTAGCGGGCGGTGTCCGACAGGCCCGCGTAGCCGGCCTCGTCGTAGAACAGCGGCTCGCCGTCGCTCCACAGCGACTGGTGCACGTGCATGCCCGAGCCGTTGTCGCCGAAGATCGGCTTCGGCATGAAGGTCGCCGTCTTGCCGTTGCGCCAGGCGACGTTCTTCACGATGTACTTGAACAGCTGCAGGTCGTCGGCGGCGGCGAGCAGCGTGTTGAACCTGTAGTTGATCTCGGCCTGGCCGGCGGTGCCCACCTCGTGGTGCTGGCGCTCCACCTTCAGGCCGTTCTTCTCCAGCTCCAGGGAGATCTCGGCGCGCAGGTCGGCGAAGTGGTCGACCGGCGGGACCGGGAAGTAGCCGCCCTTGTACCGCACCTTGTAGCCGCGGTTGTCCTCCAGCGCGCCGGTGTTCCAGGCGCCGGCCTCGGAGTCGATGTGGTAGTAGGCCTCGTTCTCGGCGGTCCGGAAGCGGACGGAGTCGAAGACGTAGAACTCGGCCTCGGGACCGAAGTACGCGGTGTCGGCGATTCCGGTGGAGGTCAGGTACGCCTCGGCCTTCTTCGCCACGTTGCGCGGGTCACGGGAGTACTGCTCGCCCGTGATCGGGTCGTGGATGAAGAAGTTGATGTTGAGGGTCTTGTCCCGGCGGAACGGGTCCAGGCGCGCGGTGGACAGGTCGGCGCGCAGGGCCATGTCGGACTCGTGAATGGCCTGGAAGCCGCGGATCGAGGATCCGTCGAACGCCTGCTCCTCGTCGGGGTCGAACGCTTCGGCGGGCACCGTGAAGTGCTGCATGACGCCCGGCAGGTCGCAGAAGCGGACGTCGACGAACTTGACGTCCTCGTCCGCGATGAACTTCTTGGCCTCGTCGGCGTTCTGGAACATTCAGCTCCTCCTGCTCCCGACCGTCCCGCCGGGGTGGTAGATCGTTCGTGCTGCCGGTGCGGTGGCACACACTACGACCCTAGGCGTGGGTGATTTCCCGGGCGTGACCCGTTTGTTTCGCAGAAGTTAACCGGCCCGGGCGCGGGTCACGCCGTGGACACCCCGCCGGCCCCTCTCCGCCGAGCCTCGCAGTACGGTGGACGGGTGGACAACAGGCAAGCAATGGGATCATGGCTGTCGGGGCCGCGCGCGGCCATGGAGGACGCCGGTGCCGACTTCGGTTACCCGGGCGAACGGCTGGGGCTGCCGGAAGAGGGGTCGGGTTCGATCGCCCGCCCGGGCCGGCGTCTCGGGGCCCTCGCCGTCGACTGGGCGCTGTGCCTGCTGGTCGCGGACGGCCTGATCACCCGCGGGTACAGCCAGGCCACCGGCAACTGGGCGCTGCTCGTCTTCCTGGCGCTCGGCATCCTCACGGTCGGCTCGGTCGGCTTCACCCCGGGCAAGCGCCTGTTCGGCCTGCGCGTCCTCGCCCTGGGCACCGGCCGCGTGCAGCCGCTGCGCGCCGTGCTGCGCACGGTGCTGCTGTGCCTCGCCATCCCCGCCCTGATCTGGGACCGCGACGGCCGCGGCCTGCACGACCGGCTGGCGGGCACGGTGGAGGTGCGGATCTGAGTTCCCACGACGATGGGGGCGCCCGGAGTGTGGTCCGGGCGCCCCCATCGTCGTGGCCTTCGCGTGCGCGGCGTCAGCGGGCCTTCGGGCCGCCCTTCGGCATGCGCATGCCCTTCGGCATCGGCCCCTTCGGCAGCGGCATGTTGCTCATCAGGTCGCCCAGGGCGCGCAGCCGGTCGTTGGTGACGGTGACCTGCGGGCCGGTCAGCACGCGCGGGTACTTCAGCATGGTGGTGCGCAGCTTCTTCAGCGGGACCTGGCCCTCGCCGGTGCCGACGATCAGGTCGTGCACCGGGACGTCCGCGACGATGCGGTTCATCTTCTTCTTCTCGGCGGCGAGCAGGGTCTTCACCCGGTTCGGGTTGCCCTCGGCGACCAGCACGATGCCGGCCTTGCCGACCGCGCGGTGCACCACGTCCTGGTTGCGGTTCATGGCGACCGCCGGGGTGGTGGTCCAGCCGCGGCCGATGTTGTCCAGGACCGCCGCGGCGGCGCCCGGCTGGCCCTCCATCTGCCCGAAGGCGGCACGCTCGGCCCGGCGTCCGAAGACGATCGCCGTCGCGAGGAAGGCGAGCAGCAGGCCCAGGATGCCGAGGTAGACCGGGTGTCCGATCGCGAAGCCGATCCCGAGGAGGACACCGAAGGTGATGATGAAGACCCCCGCGAGTACCAGACCGATCCTGCTGTCGGCCTTGCGGGTCATCTTGTAGGTCAGGGCGATCTGCTTCAGTCGCCCGGGGTTGGCAGCCGTGGCTGCGCTGTCCTTCCTCGCCATGCCACGAAGTCTACGTGGCTCCACGAGCGGCCGACGACGGCAGTGCCCGTGCGGCCCGTGCGGCCCGTGCGGTCAGGGGCGGACGGCGGGGAACTGGTCGAGGACGCGCTGGGCCTCGACGCGGTCCTTGGCGCGGCGTCGGTCCTCCAGGACGGAGGTCCAGGCGTTGCGGCGGGCGGTGCGCTGGCCCCTGCTCATGAGCAGGGACTCGACCGCACGCAGTGCGTCGGTGAAGGACGGGATCGCGGTGGCGCGAACAGGCGCGGCCTGCATGGTGGAGGTCCCCCCTCGTAGCGGCTGCCGGGGTACGTGGCGTGAGTTCAGGGTCACTGACTGGTGTTACCAGGGCGTGACCGACCGGTCAAACACCGATGAAGCCTCGAAGTCGCGGGCCGGAAGGGGGACGCGGCCCCGACGGACGCCCTCATCTGCGGCGACGGTCGGGACCGCGTCGTATCGGCCATTACCGGGCAGTAGATTCCTGTGCCCGATTTCACACGCTTGCCCGCCCGCCTGCGGGGCAGGGGCGGTGACGGAGTGTCACCCGCCGTCAGACCGCCTGGGCGGCGATGTAGGCGCCCCGCTTCTCGACGGCCATCTGGTACAGGCGCCCGGCGCGGTAGGAGGACCGTACCAGCGGACCGGACATCACGCCCGAGAAGCCGATCTGCTCGGCTTCCTCCTTCAGCTCCACGAACTCCTGCGGCTTGACCCAGCGCTCCACCGGGTGGTGGCGCACCGACGGGCGCAGGTACTGGGTGATGGTGACCAGCTCGCAGCCCGCGTCGTGCAGCTGCCTGAGCGCCTCGCCGACCTCCTCGCGGGTCTCGCCCATGCCGAGGATGAGGTTGGACTTGGTGACCAGGCCGAAGTCGCGGGCCTCGGTGATGACCTTCAGGGAGCGCTCGTAGCGGAAGCCGGGGCGGATCCGCTTGAAGATCCGGGGCACGGTCTCGACGTTGTGCGCGAAGACCTCGGGGCGGGCGGAGAAGACCTCCGCGAGCTGCTCGGGGACGGCGTTGAAGTCGGGGGCGAGCAGCTCGACCTTGGTCCGGCCGCTCTCGCGCTCCGCGGTCTGCCGGTGGATCTGGCGCACGGTCTCGGCGTACAGCCAGGCGCCGCCGTCCTCCAGGTCGTCGCGGGCGACGCCGGTGATCGTGGCGTAGTTCAGGTCCATGGTGACCACGGACTCGCCCACGCGTCGCGGCTCGTCGCGGTCCAGGGCCTCGGGCTTGCCGGTGTCGATCTGGCAGAAGTCGCAGCGCCGGGTGCACTGGTCGCCGCCGATGAGGAAGGTGGCCTCGCGGTCCTCCCAGCACTCGTAGATGTTCGGGCAGCCGGCTTCCTGGCAGACCGTGTGCAGGCCCTCGCTCTTCACGAGGTTCTGCATCTTCGTGTACTCGGGACCCATTTTCGCCCGGGTCTTGATCCACTCGGGCTTGCGCTCGATGGGGGTCTGGCTGTTGCGGACCTCCAGGCGCAGCATCTTGCGTCCGTCGGGTGCGACTGCGGACACGACCGGCTCCCTAGCGATTGATTCTTCGGTGTCCCCCAGGGTACGCCGGGGGTTTTCCGCCCCCGCCGCCCCTACCCTTCCCGTCCCGGGGGCTGTGCCCCCGGCCCCCCGCTCCGGTCCTGACGGCCTCGGCCTCAGGCTCCGGACGGGCCGGCCTGCGCCGGCGTCCTCTCGATCTCCCGCGGCTTCAGCTCCGCGTTCTCCAGTACGTCCCTCAGGTGCCGCTCGACCACCGGCAGGACCTCCTCGATCGTCACGTCCCGGCCCAGCTCGCCCGCCAGGGAGGCGACGCCCGCGTCGCGGATCCCGCAGGGGATGATCTTGTCGAACCACTTGTTGTCGGGGTTCACGTTCAGGGCGAAGCCGTGCATCGTGACGCCCTTGGCGACCCGGATGCCGATCGCGGCGATCTTGCGGTCCTCGCGGCGCTGGCCGGCGTTGGAGGGGGCGTACTCCGGGCCGTTGAGCCGCGGGTCGAACTCGTCGTCGGTCAGCCGCGGGTCGAAGTCCAGCGCCAGGCCGCCCGGCGACGGCCGCTGCTCGACCGGGTCGCCGAGGACCCACACCCCGCTGCGGCCCTCGACCCGGGTGGTCTCCAGGCCGAACTCCGCGCAGGTGCGGATCAGGGCCTCCTCGAGGCGGCGTACGTGGGCCACCACGTCCACCGGGCGGGGCAGCTTCTGGATCGGGTAGCCGACCAGCTGGCCGGGGCCGTGCCAGGTGATCTTGCCGCCGCGGTCCACGTCGATCACGGGTGTGCCGTCGAGCGGGCGCTCGCTGTCCTCGGTGCGCCGGCCGGCCGTGTAGACCGGCGGGTGTTCCAGGAGCAGCACGGTGTCGGGGACCTCGTCCGCGAACCGGGCGGCGTGCACCCGGCGCTGCTCGTCCCAGGCCACCTGGTAGTCCACGGCCCCGGTACCGAATCCCCTGCGGATGAACCGCAACCCACTCACGGCAAGTGCCTCCCTGGAAGGTCGTAAGGCGCGAAATGCACCCACGCCACTGTACGTCCGGCCGACGGGCGTCAGCCTTGCGGGCAATCCTCACACGATCGGATGAATGGCTGGCGAAGGCTGCGACCAGCTGCTCACTCTCCGCTACATTCGCGCCGTCCATGGGGCCGTAAAGGCTGCTCACAGGCAATCTCCGGGCATCCACGCGGCGACGTGGGTGCCCGAAAGGCAGGAGACCGCACCGCAGATGACGGAACGACCCGCGCCGCGCACGCCCAACCGCCAGCTCGCCGCGCTCATCGCAGAAGCGGGATTCTCCAACGCGGGTCTGGCCCGCCGTGTGGACCAGCTCGGCCTCGAACACGGGCTCGACCTGAGATACGACAAGACGTCGGTCACCCGCTGGCTGCGCGGCCAGCAGCCGCGGGGCACCACGCCCGCCCTCATCGCGGAGGTCTTCACCCGGCGCCTGGGCCGCCGTCTGACCGCCCAGGACCTGGGCCTGGACGCCTGTGCGCCGGTGTACGCGGGGCTGGAGTTCGCCGCCACGCCCCAGGAGGCCGTGGACATCGTCGGCGGGCTGTGGCGCAAGGACTCCGGCAGCCACGCCGAGCTGCGCAGGATCGCCTTCACCCCGGCGGGGCTGGTCGTGCCCAGCCGGGACTGGCTGATCGGGCGGGCCGACGACCGGGTGGCCCGGCTCGAGGCGCCCGGCGCCCGGGGCCCCGCGCAGGGGCGGCCCGCCGCCGGGCCGGCGCTCGCGCCCGACCCGACGGTGCCCGTGATGCCCCGGCAGCGCGGCCGGGGCACGCCGGGCCCGGCCGAGCGCGAGACGGGCCAGAAGGTCACCGCCGGGGACATCGCCGCGCTGCGCTCGGTGGGCGAGCTGTTCCGCACCCTGGACGACCTGTACGGCGGTGGCCACGCCCGCCAGGCCCTGGTGCGCTACCTGGAGCACGACTGCGAGCCGATGCTGCGCGGCACCTACGGCGAGCAGACCGGGCGCCGGCTGTTCGGGGCGGCCGCCGACCTGACCCGGCTCGCGGGCTGGACGTCGTACGACATCGGCGCGCACGGGCTCGCCCAGCGCTACTTCGTCCAGGCGCTGCGGCTGTCCCAGGCCGCCGGGGACCGGCCCTACGGTGCCTACACCCTCGTCACCATGAGCCGGCAGGCCGTCTACCTGGGGCACGGGCGGGAGGCGGTGCAGCTCGTGCGGGTGGCCCAGCAGGGGCTCGGCAGCTCGGCCCCGGCCGCCGTGCAGGCGCTGCTGTACGCCGCAGAGGCGCGCGGGCACGGCGTACTCGGCGAGGTGCGCGCCTGCACCGCGTCCCTGGCGCGGGCCGAGCGCTGTCTGGAGGCCGCCCGGCCCGGGGACGAGGTGCCGTTCTGGGCGCGGTCCTTCGACGAGGCGCAGCTGGCCCACGAGTTCGGGCACTGTCACCGGGACCTGCAGCAGTACCGCGCCGCCGCCCAGCACGCCGAGCGCTCGCTCCAGCTGCGCGCCCCGGCGCACGCCCGCAGCCGCCTGTTCTGCCGGGTGGTCCTCGCGACCGCCCGGCTCGGCCTCGGCGACCTGGACCAGGCCTGCCGCCTGGGCGCCGAGGCGGCGGCCCAGGCGGCGGACATGCGCTCGGTCCGGGCTCTGGAGTACGTCAGGGACTTCGAACGCCGTCTGGAGCCGTACAAGGACGCCACCCCGGTGCGCACCTATCGCGACAAGGTCGCGGCCCTGGGCTGACCGCGGGTCCGCCGGGACGGTGTGTTCCGGTGGCCGGCCCGGGTGGGCCGCGGGGCGGGTGGTCGTGGCCCCGGCGCACCGGCCGGCGGGCCCGGCGGACCGCCGTGGCGG
>NZ_POTZ01000240.1 GCF_003236365.1 Streptomyces sp. NTH33 | reverse complement strand
GCAGGCCGTGGAAGTCGGCGTGGGTGCCCAGGCGGCGCGGGTAGGCGCGGCGGACGGAGTCCAGGCCCAGGAGGGCGACCGGTTCGACGGTGTAGCCGGTCTCCTCCTCGGCCTCGCGCACGACGGTGTCGTAGGGATCCTCGCCGTGCTCCATGCCGCCACCGGGCAGGGTCCAGCGGCGGGTGCCGTCACCGGCCACCCAGCGGGCCATCAGCAGCCGTCCGTCCCTTACGCATACGGCGTAGGCCGCCACCCTCAACTCCTTGTGCATGGGTGGACGTTACGGGGTAGTCCGGAGAGGGCGCCCCAACACCGGTGAACCGGCACGGTTTGGGCGGCTATCTCCCGGGTGGCGCATGGCGGAAGTACGCCATGAACGCGTCTCCCCATGGTCAACTCTCGTCAAACTACTTTTCTTTAGATAGACCTGAGCGACCGTCCGGCTCCGAAATCCGGACGGTCGCGATCGGATTCGATCGCATCCTCACCTGGTTCCTTTACCTACAGGGATGCCAATGACCTCCGACCCCCAGCGCGCACCGCGCACCGGCACCAGACGCCTGGCCCGCATCGCCATGGCGGCCGGTGTGGTGGCCGCGCTCTCCATGGCAGGGCCGATACCCATGGCCGTCGCCCAGGACGGCCCGACGCCCGCCGACCCGGCCGTCAAGCCGGCGGACGACAAACTCGGTTCGGCCGACGCCGAACTGCTCGCCGAGGCCAAGGCCGAGGGCGCCAAGAACGTCACGATGATGATCGCCACCGCGCCCGGGCAGACCGAGCAGGTCGCCAGGCAGCTGGACGCGGTCAAGGGCGGCGCCGTGGGCCTCACCTACGACAAGCTCGGCTACGTCCGCGCCACCGTGCCGACGGACAGGGCGGACTCGGCGATCGCCGCCGCCGCGAAGCTGTCCTCCGTGCAGGCCATCGACCTCAAGCAGGACATCCCGCTCGACGACCCGAGGCCGGACGCGGGCGCCGCCAAGAGCGGCAAGGGTGGCAAGGGCTCCGCCACCTACCCGGCGCCGGACAAGAGCACTCCCGCCGAGAACCCGTACAACCCGTCCCACGAGACGGGCGCCGTCGACTTCGTGAAGAAGAACCCGAAGGCGGACGGCCGGGGCGTCACCATCGGCGTCCTCGACACCGGCGTGGACCTCGCCCACCCGGCGCTGCAGAAGACCACCACCGGCGAGCGCAAGATCGTCGACTGGGTGACCGCGACGGACCCGATCGTCGACAGCGACCAGACCTGGCGTCCGATGGTCAACCCGGTCTCCGGGGCCGCCTTCACCTACGACGGCAAGACCTGGAAGGCGCCCGCGGGCTCCTACCAGATCAGCACCTTCAAGGAGTCGTACACCGTCGGCGGTGACGCCGCGGGCGACGCGAACCGCGACGGCGACACCACCGACTCGTGGGGCGTGCTGTACGACGCGGCGGCCGGCACGGTCCGCGTCGACCTGAACAACAACAACGACTTCACCGACGACGAGCCGATGAAGCCGTACAAGGACGGCTTCCAGATCGGCTACTTCGGCACCGACGACCCGAAGACGGACGTCGTCGAGCGGCAGCCGTTCGTGGTGGAGATCCGCAAGGACGTGAAGATGGACCCCTACGGCGGGTCCTGGGTCGGCCAGAAGGCCGACTTCGTCAACATCGGCCTCATCCAGGGCTCGCACGGCACGCACGTCGCCGGCATCACCGCCGCCAACAGCCTGTTCGGCGGGAAGATGAACGGCGCGGCCCCGGGCGCGAAGGTCGTCTCCTCCCGTGCCTGCACCTGGAGCGGTGGCTGCACCAGCGTCGCGCTCACCGAGGGCATGATCGACCTCGTCGTCAACCGCGGCGTGGACATCGTCAACATGTCCATCGGCGGCCTGCCGGCGCTCAACGACGGCAACAACGCCCGCGCGGAGCTGTACACGCGGCTCATCGACACCTACGGCGTGCAGCTCGTCATCTCGGCGGGCAACAGCGGCCCGGGCCTGAACACCATCGGCGACCCCAGCCTCGCCGACAAGGTCCTCTCGGTCGGCGCGTCCATCTCCAAGGAGACCTGGGCGGCCAACTACGGCTCCGCGGTGAGCAGGTCGTACGCCATGATGCCGTTCTCCTCGCGCGGTCCGCGTGAGGACGGCGGCTTCACGCCGATCATCTCGGCGCCCGGCGCGGCCATCAACACCACGCAGACCTGGCTGCCCGGCGGCCCGGTCGCCGAGGCCGGCTACTCGCTCCCGGCCGGCTACTCGATGCTCCAGGGCACCTCGATGGCGTCCCCGCAGGCGGCCGGCGCGTCCGCGCTGCTGCTGTCGGCGGCCAAGCAGAAGCGCATCGACCTCACCCCGGCGAAGCTGCGCACCGCGCTGACCTCGACCGCTCAGCACATCAAGGGCGAGCAGCCGCACAGCGAGGGCGCGGGCCTGATCGACGTCGTCAAGGCCTGGAAGTCGATCGAGAAGGGCGCCTCGGCGCACGAGTACGCGGTCAAGGCCCCGGTCAGCACCTCGCTGTCCTGGGCGCTGAAGACCCCCGGCTTCGGCACCGGCCTGTACGACCGCGAGGGCGGTCTGAAGAAGGGCCAGAAGAAGACCTACGACGTCCAGGTCACCCGCACGACGGGTCCGGCCGGTCCGGTCAAGCACAAGCTGAGCCTGAAGAACGGCGACGGCACCTTCAGGATCGTCGGCGACGACGAGGTCTCGCTGCCGCTGAACAAGCCGGTGACGGTGAGGATCGAGGCGCGTCCCGCCTCCGCCGGTGTGCACAGCGCGGTCCTCGAGGCCGACGACCGCCGCACCGAGGGCGTGGACAAGCAGATCATGCTGACCGTGGTGGTCGCCACGGACCTCGCCAAGCCGTCCTTCACCCACTCGGTGTCGGGTGTCGCCCAGCGCAACAGCACCCAGTCGTACTTCGTGACGGTCCCGGAGGGCGCGAAGACCCTCGAGGTCTCGATGAGCGGGCTGAAGGACACCAGCCAGACCCGCTTCGTCACGATCCACCCCTACGGCACGCCGGTGGACCCCACCTCGACCGTGAACTGCTACCCGAACTACAACAACCCGGCCAACACCTGCCGTCCGGACGTGCGTTCGTACGCCAAGCCGATGCCGGGAGTCTGGGAGATCGAGGTCGAGTCGCGTCGTACGTCGCCGCTGCTCGACAACCCGTTCACGCTGAACGCGGCGGTGTACGGGCTGGACTTCAGCCCGGCGGTGCAGACGGTCGACGAGGCGAAGGCCGGTACGCCGGCCTCCGTCTCCTGGACGCTGACAAACGGGTTCGCCGGGCTGGACGCCAAGCTGAGGGGCGGCTCGCTGGGCTCGTCGAAGTCGGACCGCCCCACCATCGGCAACGGTGAGCGGCAGACCACGACCGTCGTCGTGCCGGCCGGTGCCGAGCGACTGGACGTCGCCATCGGCAACGTCTCGGACGCGGCGGCCGACCTGGACCTGTACGTGCGCAACGCCGCGGGTCAGCAGGTCGCGTCCTCGGCGGCGGGCGGCTCGGAGGAGTCCGTCTCCCTCACCAGGCCCGCCCCGGGCACGTACACCATCGAGATCCACGCCTACTCGGTGCCGGCCGGCTCCACGGCCTACGACTACCGGGACGTGTACTACTCGGCGGCGCTCGGCTCGGTCACCGTCGACGACTCGAAGGTGTACCCGCTCGCCCCGAACGGCACGGCGCGGATCTCCGCGGACGTCGTCGCGAACGAGCCGGCCCCCGCGGGCCGCGAGTTCTTCGGTGAGGTCCACGTGCTGAACACCCGGGGCACCGCCGCGGGCGTCGGCAGCGTGAAGATCGGCAAGGTCACCCCGTAACGGAGGACCGCTGCGACGCAGGCGGGGCGGGCGCTCACCACGAGCACCCGCCCCGCCGTCGTCCGCCGGAGCCAGGTCCCGATCCCGCCGATGCCGACGTCGTCGCGGCTTCCCGGACGACGGCCGCCAGCCGCCGGCCCGGAGCGTCCCCCGTGTGCGCGGTCATCCGGCGCCGGGGCACTCGAGGCCCTGGGCTCCTGGCAGCGCCCGCTCCACGCGCCGGCGCCCTTCCTCCAGGGCGTCGCGGGCGCCCCCGGGGAGGCTCTCGGGGTACTTGCCGTAGGGCGGATCGCCTGCGCGGTAGATATGGGGGCCCTCCCCGGGAATGCTCGACACCAGGACGAGGATGCGCTCCCCGGTCCTGTAGTACGCCGGGACGTTCGCGCCCTCGTCGGTGAAGGACAGCCGCCGCTCACCGCCCGCCGGCTTGTAGGAGCGGTCCACGTCCAGCACGATTTGGTACCGGTCGTGCCCGCCCGCCGGCTCGACCCGCTCCACCGTGCCCTCGGCAACGGTGCTGGAGCAGGCGATGAGCCCCTCGTACGTGAGCTTGGCGGCGGACCCGCCCTCCACTGTCCCGTTGTGCGCCACGAGGTACGCCGTGCCCGTGCCCAGCAGCGCCACGGCCACGGACGCCGCGAGGGCGAACAGCAGCCGGCGACCGCGCCGCCGGCTGCGCACCGGGGCGGATTCCTCCCGCCCGGGGGCCTTCCGGGCCAGCCCGTCCCCGATCCACCGCAGCTGTTCCCGTACGGCGGCCATGTCGCGTTCCGCGTCCGCGTACCGGCCGGCCGAGTCCCCCGCCCGCGCAGGTGAGGGTTCACCCAGCAGGACCGCCATCAGCTCGTCGTCCTTCTCCACCCTCACACCGCCTCTTCCGCGTGCAGCCGTTCGCGCAGGAGTTTCGCCGCCGCGTACAGCCTGCTCTTCACCGTTCCCAGGGGGACGCCGAGTTGCTCGGCGATCTGCGGCACCGACAGGTCCGCGTAGTGGCGCAGGACGAGGACCTGCCGGTGGGCGGCGGGCAGGGCGTCGAGCCCCTCGGCGACGGCCAGGGCCCGCAGGCTGTTCTCCGTGCCGTCCTGGATCCGGTCGTCCGGTGCGCTCAGCAGGCCGAGCCGCGCGCTGACCCGCTCCTGCCGGTGCCGGGTCCGGTGCCAGTCCACCGCGAGGTTCGAGGCCACCACCGCGGCCCAGGCTCCCACGTCCCGCGGCGGGTCCTCGCCCCGCGCCCGGCGCTCCAGCAGACGCAGCCGCACCTGCTGGAGCCCGTCCTGCAGGTCGTTCTGCGGGACCCCGCCGAGGGCCAGGACGGCGCGGACCCGGTCGGCCTGCGCCGCGTCCAGCGGATCCGCCTCCGCACCCCGCGGTCTCCTGATCGGCAACGGTGCTCCCCCTCCGTCGTGTTTCTCCTGTGACGCGGGAGTGCCGCGGATCGTTCGACCGTCACTCGCAGCCGAGTTCGCGCGCCTCGGGCAGCGCCCGGGCGATCCGGTCCCGTTCGCGGGCGATCGGCGCGTCACCGACGACCACGTGGTCCGCGTGGTCCGCGTGGTCCGGGGACGCCGCGTGCCGCGGAAGGGCGACGAGGACGTGGTCGGACTTGTGGAGGGACTTCGGGCCGGCGGACTCGCCGAGGACGAAGGTGATCTCCCCGGCGGTCTTCGCGGGTTTGTAGGAGCGGGTGACGTGCAGGGTGATCCGCTCCCGGCCGGCGGCGCCCGGCACCCGCTCCACGTCCGTGACCTCGCCCTCGGCGACCAGACGGGCGCAGGCGAGGTAGCCGGGACTGGCGAAGGGGGAGCCGGCGGAGGAGTCGGCCTTGGCACCCGACTCCTTGTCGGCGCTCGTCCCGGAGGCGGCGCTCGCCCCGGAGTCGGCCACGCCGCCGGACTGCGTCACCAGCCAGGCCGTCCCCGACAGCACGGTCGCGGCGGCGGCCGCGGCGAGGGCGCCGAGGGCGGCGGTGCGCACCCGGCGCCGGTTCCGTGCCGCAGGCACCGGCTTCCGCCGCGGCCGGGTGTCTCCGGCCAGCGCGTCCCCGATGACCCCCAGCTGCTGCCGCAGCAGCGCCACGTCGGCCTCGGCCGCGCGGTGCCCGGCCAGGAAGGCGGCGTCCGCGCGGGCCTCGTCCGGCAGCGGCTCGCCGGTGATCGCGGCCATCAGCGCGTCGGCGCCGTCGCGCTCGGCGGTCACGTCACACCACCTCGTTCTGGTGCAAGCGGACGCGCAGGGCCCGTACCGCCGTGTGGAGCCTGCTCTTGACCGTGCCCTCCGGGATGCCGAGTTCGTCGGCGATCGAGCGGACCGGCAGGTCGGCGTAGAAACGCAGGACGACGACCTGGCGCTGGGAGTCGGGCAGTTCGTCCAGGCCCTGGGCGACGGCCAGGGACAGCACGCTGGTGTCCTCGCCGGAGGGGTGTTCCTGCCGGCGCAGGGCGGCCAGGCGCTCCCCCAGCCGCTCCTGGCGGCGTTTGGCGCGGTGCCAGTCCATGGCCAGGTTGGAGGCGACGACGGCCGCCCACGCGGACACGTCGCGCGGCGCCTCCCTGCCGCTCGCGGCCCGCTCCAGCAGCCGCAGGCGGACCTGTTGCACCCCGTCCGGCAGGTCCACCTGCGGCACCCCGCCCAGCGCGAGCACCGCCCGCACCCGGCGCTCCTGAGCCGCGTCCAGAGGATCGTCGCCCTCCTGGACGCGGCGGGCCTTCCTGCGCAGCACAAGCCACCCCCTCACCGCGTTACCTCTACGACGCCCCGGCGCGCGGAAACGTTCGGCGGAGGCTCGGGAAAACGTCCAGAGGCGTACGTCACACCGCCGCGCGTGGCAGCACAGCTTGCGGCACCAGGCACCTCCGGGGTGAATTCCTCCAGCTCAGCGGGGGTACGGACGGGAGTTCCGCAACCGGTGGGCGGGACGGGGCGTCCCACCCTTCGGGCATGGCGCGCAAAGAATTGGACAGGTAGGCCGGAGGCGGCCGCATGATGGATGAGGCCGCACACACAGGAACACGTAGTAGGGAGTCGCCGTGAGGGTCGGAATCGTCGGAGCCACCGGTCAGGTCGGCACGGTCATGCGCGGGATCCTCACGGAGCGCGACTTCCCGGTCACCGAGCTGCGCCTGTTCGCCTCGGCCCGCTCGGCGGGGACCGTCCTGGACGGCGTGACCGTGGAGGACGCGGCCACCGCGGACTACACCGGCCTGGACATCGTGCTGTTCTCGGCGGGCGGCGCGACCTCGAAGGCCCTGGCCGAGAAGGTCGCCTCGCAGGGCGCCGTGGTGATCGACAACTCCTCGGCGTGGCGCAAGGACCCGGACGTGCCGCTGGTGGTGTCCGAGGTGAACCCGCACGCGATCGCGAGCCGCCCCAAGGGCATCATCGCCAACCCGAACTGCACGACGATGGCCGCGATGCCGGTCCTCGAGCCGCTGCACCGGGAGGCGGGCCTCCAGGCGCTGGTCGTCGCCACCTACCAGGCCGTGTCCGGCTCGGGCGTCGCGGGCGTCGCCGAGCTGCACGGCCAGGCGCAGAAGGTGATCGCGGACGCCGACCGGCTGACCCACGACGGCGCGGCGGTGGACTTCCCCGAGCCGTCCGTCTACAAGCGCCCGATCGCCTTCAACGTGCTGCCCTTCGCGGGCAACCTCGTCGACGACGGCCTGAACGAGACCGACGAGGAGCAGAAGCTGCGCAACGAGTCCCGCAAGATCCTGGAGATCCCGGACCTGAAGGTCTCCGGCACCTGTGTGCGCGTGCCCGTGTTCTCCGGCCACTCCCTGCAGGTCAACGCCCGTTTCGAGCGTCCGATCAGCGTGGAGCGCGCCACCGAGCTGCTGGCCGGCGCCCCCGGCGTCGCCCTCTCCGACATCCCGACCCCGCTCCAGGCGGCCGGCCAGGACCCGTCGTACGTCGGCCGCATCCGCCGCGACGAGACGGTGGAGAACGGCCTCGCGCTGTTCATCTCCAACGACAACCTCCGCAAGGGCGCGGCCCTGAACACGGTCCAGCTCGCGGAACTGGTGGCGGCGGAGCTGAGCGCGTAGGACCCGTTCGGGTACGTGGTGCGGGCGGGCGGTCGCCGGAGTCGGTGACCGCCCGTTCACAGGGGGCGCGACGTGGAAGGATGACCGCACCCACACATCACGAGGAGATGACCGCGTGCCTGGCACAAACCTGACTCGCGAAGAGGCGCGGCAGCGGGCGAAGCTGCTCACCGTTGACTCGTACGAGATCGATCTCGACCTCTCCGGCGCGCAGGAGGGCGGGACCTACCGGTCCGTGACCACGGTGCGCTTCGACGTCGCCGAGACCGGCGCCGCCTCCTTCATCGACCTGGTCGCCCCGGCCGTCCACGAGGTGACCCTCAACGGCGACGCGCTGAACCCGGCCGAGGTCTTCGAGGACTCCCGGATCGCCCTGCCGGGCCTGCTCCAGGGCCGCAACGTCCTGCGGGTCGTCGCCGACTGCGCCTACACCAACACCGGCGAGGGCCTGCACCGCTTCGTCGACCCGGTCGACGACCAGGCGTACCTGTACACCCAGTTCGAGGTGCCGGACGCCCGCCGGGTCTTCGCCAGCTTCGAGCAGCCGGACCTGAAGGCCACCTTCCAGTTCACGGTCAGGGCGCCCGAGGGCTGGACGGTCGTGTCCAACTCGCCGACCCCCGAGCCCGAGAGCAACGTCTGGGTGTTCGAGCCGACGCCGCGCATCTCGACGTACATCACGGCGCTGATCGTCGGGCCGTACCACAGCGTGCACAGCGTGTACGAGAAGGACGGCCAGTCGGTGCCGCTCGGCATCTACTGCCGGCCCTCGCTCGCCGAGTTCCTCGACGCGGACGCGATCTTCGAGGTGACCCGGCAGGGCTTCGACTGGTTCCAGGAGAAGTTCGACTACCCCTACCCGTTCAAGAAGTACGACCAGCTCTTCGTGCCCGAGTTCAACGCGGGCGCGATGGAGAACGCGGGCGCGGTGACCATCCGCGACCAGTACGTCTTCCGCTCGAAGGTGACCGACGCGGCGTACGAGGCGCGGGCCACCACGATCCTGCACGAGCTGGCCCACATGTGGTTCGGCGACCTGGTCACCATGGAGTGGTGGAACGACCTGTGGCTGAACGAGTCGTTCGCCACCTACGCCGAGGCCGCCTGCATGGCGTACGCCCCCGGCTCGAAGTGGCCGCACTCGTGGACCACGTTCGCCAACCAGATGAAGACCTGGGCGTACCGGCAGGACCAGCTGCCCTCCACCCACCCGATCATGGCGGACATCCGCGACCTGGACGACGTGCTCGTCAACTTCGACGGCATCACCTACGCCAAGGGCGCCAGCGTGCTCAAGCAGCTGGTGGCGTACGTCGGCATGGACGAGTTCTTCCGGGGCGTGCAGGCGTACTTCAAGCGGCACGCGTACGGCAACACGCGCCTGTCCGACCTGCTGGGCGCGCTGGAGGAGACCTCCGGGCGCGACCTGAGGACCTGGTCGAAGAAGTGGCTGGAGACGGCCGGCATCAACGTCCTGCGTCCGGAGATCGAGACAGACGGTGAGGACGGGGCCGGGGTCATCACCTCCTTCGCGATCCGCCAGGAGGCCCCCGCCCTGCCCGCCGGCGCCAAGGGCGAGGCGACCCTGCGCCCGCACCGGATCGCGGTCGGCCTGTACGACCTCGACGAGGCGAGCGGCAAGCTGGTGCGCGCCGCCGACGGCCGGATCGAGCTGGACGTGGACGGCGAGCTGACCGCCGTGCCGCAGCTGGCCGGCCGGCGCCGTCCGGCGGTGATCCTGCTCAACGACGACGACCTGTCGTACGCCAAGGTCCGCCTGGACGAGGAGTCGCTGGCGGTCGTCACGGAGCACCTGGGCGACTTCGAGTCCTCGCTGCCGCGCGCCCTGTGCTGGGCGTCGGCCTGGGACATGACCCGGGACGCGGAGCTCGCGACCCGCGACTACCTGTCGCTGGTGCTGTCCGGCATCGGCAAGGAGTCCGACATCGGTGTCGTGCAGTCGCTGCACCGCCAGGTGAAGCTGGCCGTCGACCTGTACTCCGACCCGGCCACCCGCGATGCCCTGCTCACCCGCTGGACGGACGCCACGCTGGCGCACCTGCGCGCGGCGGAGGCGGGCAGCGACCACCAGCTGGCGTGGGCGCGCGCCTTCGCGGCGACCGCGCGCACGCCGGAGCAGCTGGACCTGCTCGAGTCCCTGCTGGACGGCTCGCACACGGTCGAGGGCCTGGTCGTGGACACCGAGCTGCGCTGGGCGTTCGTGGAGCGGCTGGCGGCCGTGGGCCGGTTCGACGAGGCGGAGATCGCCGGCGAGTACGAGCGGGACAGGACCGCGGCCGGTGAGCGGCACGCGGCCACCGCGCGTGCGGCCCGTCCGACGCCGGAGGCCAAGGCGGAGGCCTGGGCGTCGGTCGTCGACTCCGACAAGCTGCCGAACGCCGTCCAGGAGGCGGTCATCGCGGGCTTCGTCCAGACCGACCAGCGCGAGCTGCTCGCGCCGTACGCCGAGAAGTACTTCGAGGTGGTCAAGGACGTCTGGGAGTCCCGCTCGTACGAGATGGCGCAGCAGATCGCCGTCGGGCTGTACCCGTCGGTCCAGGTGTCCGAGGACACCCTGCGCAGGACCGACGAATGGCTGGCCTCGGCCGAGCCGAACGCCGCCCTGCGCCGGCTGGTCTCGGAGGCGCGGGCGGGCGTCGAGCGCGCCCTGAGGGCCCAGGCGGCGGACACGGCGGCCGCCCGGCCGTAACGCCGCCCGTACGGCAAGCAGGGGCGCCCGGTGCCGGGCGCCCCTTGGCGTGTGCGGCGGCGCTACGGGTGCGGCACCCGGCTCGCCGGCTCCCCCTCGCGGGCGTGCCCGCGGGGCCGGCCGGTGGGCGGGTGCGGCGCGGTGGCCGGAGCGGGTGGGCGGCGGGCCGTGGCCGACTGGCCGGCCACCGTGGCCCCGAACGCCAGTGCCATGCCGGTCAGCTGGAGAGGTGTGAGGGACTGGCCGAGGGCGGCCCAGCCGAGTACGGCGGCGGTGAGCGGGGACAGGGGGCCGAGGAAGGTGACCTGGGTGGCGCTGAGGCGGCCGATGCCGCGGAACCAGAGCCAGTAGGCGAGCGCCGTGTTCACCAGGGCCAGGT
>NZ_POTZ01000023.1 GCF_003236365.1 Streptomyces sp. NTH33 | reverse complement strand
GGGGGCGGCCGTCTCCAGGGCCGGGGCCTGCCGGGCCTCGGCCGGGTCCCCTGCGGTGCGCCGCAGGGTCGGGATCAGCAGGGCCGCGACTCCGGCCAGGGCCACCACCGCAGCCCCCACCACCAGCGCCGGCCGCAGCCCGTCCACGAAGCGCTGTGCGGTCTCGTAGCCGCCCTGCGCCATGAAGATCGACGACATGACCGCGATGCCGAGTGCTCCGCCGACCTCGCGCAGGGCGTTGTTCGCGCCGGACGCGATGCCCTGCTCCTGGGACCGGACGCTGGACATGACCAGACCGGAGGCCGGGGCGAAGTAGAGGGACATCCCGACGCCGCTGGTGATCAGTGCGGGCAGCTGGGCCGCGTACGAGGCGTCGGTGGCGACCACGAAGGCGTAGTAGGCGAGCCCGGTGGCCTGCAGGAAGAGCCCGGCGGCGACGACCGGACGTCCGCCGATGCGGTCGGAGAGGTATCCGGCGACCGGCGCGATCAGCATGGGCATGCCCGTCCAGGGCAGCATCCGCAGGCCCGCCTGGGTCGGCGAGTAGCCCAGCACGCCCTGCAGATACTGGCTGAGCAGGAAGATCGAGCCGAACATCCCCAGGAACATCAGCAGGCTCGCGGCGTTGATGCCGGAGAAGGCGCGGGAACGGAAGAGCCGCATGGGGAGCATGGGGTTCTTGTGGCGGATACCGTGGTGGACGAAGCCGGCAAGCAGTGCGGTGCCCCCGAACAGGCCGGTCAGCACGAGGGGGCTGGTCCAGCCGTCGGCCGGGCCGCGTACCAGCCCGTACACGATCCCGAAGAGACCGCCGCTGACGAGCAGGGTGCCGGAGATGTCGAGCGGGGCGCCGCTGCCGTACGACTCGGCGAGGCGGAGGCGGGCGAGAGGCATCACGGCCAGGCCCAAGGGGACGTTCAGCCAGAAGATCCAGTGCCAGGACACATGTTCGGTGAGGCTGCCGCCGATGAGGGGCCCGGAGGCGACCGCGAGTCCGTTGACGGCGCCCCAGATCCCGTATGCCATCCCGCGCTTCTCGACCGGAACAGCGGCGGTCAGCAGGGTCAGGGTGAGCGGCATCATGATGGCCGCGCCGACGCCCTGCGCCGCGCGGGCCGCGATCAGGGAGTCGATACCGGGCGCCATGGCCGCGGCCGCGGAGGCGGCGGTGAAAACGCCGAGCCCGGCGAGGAAGAGCCGCCGACGGCCGAACCGGTCGCCGAGGGCCGCGCCGAACATGAGCAGGACCGCGAAGGTGAGCGTGTACGCGCTCACGGTCCACTCCAGGTCGTCCAGTGCGCCTCCGAGGTCCTCGCGGATGGAGGGCAGGGCGGTGGTGACGACGAGGTTGTCGAGGGCCGCCATGAATCCGGCGACACCGGTGATCACGAGGGCCCAGGCCGCTCCCCCGCGTCGTACTGTCTGCTGCTGTGACATCGCTCCCCCAGCGGATGCGTCGCTCGATTATTAGTTATTGCTGACTAACTTTCCGAGACGCGAAAAGGCCGCCGAAGGAGCCCTTCGCCTCTGCTTCGCTACTTCTCCAGCCGACCCTCGAGCCGGGCCGACGGGTACATCCCCTGCCAGACCGGGTGCTCCGGCGGAAACCCCATGGCTGCAAGGGTGTTGACCAGCATTCCGTACGCCATGAACGTTGTGGTGCCGTTCACGTCGGCACCCAGCGGCAGGTGTACCGTCTCCCAGAGCCTCATCCATCCGGCGCGGACCGCCTCGCCGAACTCGTGGTCGCCCTCCGCCTCGACGGCCGCCACGGTGATGTACGTCTGCATCTGCATCTGGAGCTTCTCGGGGTGTTCCGCGATCAGCCGTGTGTACGCGTTCGCCATGGCGTGCAGGGCTTCCTCGCCGTCCAGCCCCTCGGCGGCCTCCTCGAAGACCCGACGCGCGTCCTCGATGCACCGGCGTGAGGCGGCGGCGAAGATCGCCTTCTTGCCCGGGAAGAGCCGGAAGAGGTACGGCTGCGAGACGCCCACACGCTTGGCGATCGCCTCGGTGGAGGTGCCGTAGTAGCCCTTCTGCGCGAACTCGGCTATCGCCGCGCGGATGACGCTCTCGCGCCTCTCTTCTGCGCTCATCCTGACCATGCAAGGAAGTTAGTACTCAATCACTAACTGCGTCAAGCGGCCTGAAGCGCGGAACACCGTTCCCCGCACGGGTCGTTGACCATTCGCAGGGTGGGCGGATCTTCGATGGCAGGCCACTCGCACGTCAGGGGGCGCCCGCAACAGCGGACACCCCCTGACAGCTGGTCGTATTGCCGTACCGCCTGCTCTCAGGCCGGCCGTGCGCGCTTCCTTCGCACGGGGCCGTGCGCGCTCTCTGGCGTCGGTGCGGTGCCTACGGCAGGGGGAGATGCGGGGTGGAGGACTGCTGAGGACCGACGTGCCAGGTGATCCTCGCGGCCGTGTGGCAGAGCATCAGACCCTCCTGGCCACCACCGCCGACCCTGAGAATGTCGCCCGGGCGTTGCGAACGGTCCCCTCGGCTGAGGTCTCCGGGCGGGAAGCCAGACCCACCAGAGGACAGCCGCGCCCCCCTCTGCAGAAAACACGAGGAAAGCGCATGCCCAGGGTGCCGTGACGGAGAGGCGGCACCCCAGTGGAAGCGGCGGGACAGCGTCGGCGCATCTGCCGGACAAGGCATGGTACTGGGGACTTCCGGCCACGGACAGGGGCCTCGGGCTCGCCGGCAGGCTGCGTGCCACGGCCGCCGGCAAGTTCCCCAGACCCCATGAGCAGGAGACCGGGATGCGGCACGAGGCGTCCCCGCTTCCGGCTCAGGGCCGGTCGAGTGGCACCGGGGTGCAGCCATCGGTCAGCCGAGGCAACCGGGCGCGGCTTCGTTCGTGCGGCTGCCAGGTCCGAGGGCGCGTCGCGGGCTCCGGGGTACCGCAGGCTGGGCTCCGAGGACGCCGCAGGACCCGCAGCTCGTCGAGGTCGGGGAGCTGGATGGCGGGCAGCGCCGCCTGTCCACGAGGCCCTGGAGCTCAGCCACGAGCAGCTGCGCACCCTGGCCCGCAACTCCTTCGACGCGTCCTTCCTCGACGACGAGGCGTGCCGTGCGCGTTGTCTCGCCGAGATCGAGGCGTACGACTTCGAGACGGCCGGGGAGAGTAGGGCTCCGGCGCCTCAGTGGATGCATGGGGCCGCCTCCGCGGGAGCGAGTCCGCGAGGGCCCGCGGTGCCGAACGCCTGCCGGTCCAGCGCCGGTCCGGCGACCGGCACCTCGATCTCGACGACCGGCTGTTCCGGGGCGCCCGCCTGGGGCACCGTGCCGGACGCGGTGCCCGTCGTGGCCGTGAGGACCGCGGCCGGGGCGCCGCCCCGGCGCCGGACCGCACCAGGGACGAGCGGCCGTAGCCGAGCACCGCGAGCAGCAGCCCGGAACGGGCCAGAGGCCGTGACCCGAACCGCTCGACGCGCGCCGCGAGCGTGAAGCCCGCCGTGGCCGAACTCAGCAGCAGCGCACTGCCAACGAGCCCCGCCTGCGCGGGCCCGAGGCCCAGCCGGTCACCGAGGCGGCCGACGACGGTGGGCAGCAAATAGGGCGCGAGGCAGCCCGCCATGAAAAGGGCGACGAGGGGCCGGGAGGAACCGCGCGAGAGCGCGGGCGCGGAGGAGGGCACGGGCGTTCCCAGGGCATGCGAAAACGACAGGGGGAGGGGTGAAAAAGGGGGGATGGCGACCGTCGACGGACAGGAACGCGAGGAAATTTGTATCAAGCACGGGCCTGCGCAAAAAAGGCGGGGCGTCATGATCTGCGTCATATTGCGTTTGGCGTCGAGAGTTTTGGACAGAAGTGATGCCCCATCTGGTTCGATGGGGTGCGTTTGCGCAGGTCAGCGACGGTTCGGAGGCGAGATGGGAGGCACGGCCGGCAGCCGCCGAGCGGCGCCCGAGGCCGAGCCGTGCGGCGCGGCGGGCCGCGCCTTCTTCGGTCCGCGCGCGATCGTGGCCGCCGTTGTCGGCACCACCACCGCCTACCGCTACATCACCGAGACTGTCGGCCTCCCGGCCGACCTCGCCCCGACACTCGCCGAGGCGGTCCGGACAGCCTCGTTGAAGGCGGTCGTCCTGCTCGACGGCATGCTGCTGCCCATCGACCGGATCGCCGCCGACCGGGGCCCTTCCACTCCGGCCGTGAGCATGATGGTCGTGCCGTTCCGACCGTGGCTTGATTCGTACTCTGGCCGGCTGCTTGTGCCTTGTGTTTCATCTGTCGGCCCGGTCGGAGCGGCGCGTACCGGCACCGGGCCGGCGGAGCGTGTCTCGATAGGGGCCTTGGCCTGGAAGGCACCGTCACAGCCCTGACCGCTCCACCGACCGGCGCCGGCCATCGGCACTGCGTCGTCGAACAGGAACACCGTGACCGCCCTCAAGTCCTGGCGGCTCCTCTGCAAGCTCCGGTGCTCGACCGCCCGCGTCACGAGTCTCGTTCAGGCCATCCTCTGCCTGCATCTGACCAGCTCAGACTGAGGATGGAAAGAGCTCACGGTTGTCGCCGTGCAACCTCTCCACGACATGGCCCACCGACTCGGCTGGTCACATGGGCGACGACACCACCAGCAGCGATCACGCACCAGCCATTACCGGCGGCAAGCCGCATCCCAGACATGAAGATCACGATCTACAGCTGGAGGATGAACTCGCGGGCGACATCGGCGAATTCGCGGCTGCTGTATTGGCTGGCAGCCGCGATCCGAGTGGAACACGACTGCACCGGCCGGGCAGCGGCTCGGGGGTGGCGGTGCGACGGGCGCAGAAAGCGGCACGGGAGACCTTCAGCAGCTCACACGCCCGTTTGACGCTGTGGCCGCCCGGCTTCTCCGCCTCGATGAACGGGTGCACGCTCACCGGGTCTCCGCCCGAGATGCTTCGCTTCCGCGGGCACCTCTGCGGGACCGGTGATATCCAGGAGATTCACCCCGCCGTAGACGAGGATCGCGACCCGGTGGTGAGTGTCGGAGGTCACGGTTTCTCTCCTCAGACGTCTGGATTCGAGTGGTTCACGGCCGGGCCGAGGCTGCGCGTACACCACGCGGTCGGCACCCTGGAGGACGGGCGCACTGTCCACTTGCCACACACCACATCGGAGGCGCGGACATCATGACCGACATCATCGCAGGGGTGGAGATCCCCGAGACCGCGGCAGTGGCAGAGGCCACGAGCTTTCTTCGGGAAAAGACCAGTCCCCTCATCTTCCACCACTCCCGGCGTGTTTTTCTCTTCGGTTCCCTCCATGCGCAGGAACTCGGTATTCGACCTGACCCGGAACTGCTCTACATATCCGCGATGTTTCACGATACCGGTCTTTTGATCCCGTACTCCGCCATGGCGCAGCGCTTTGAAATCGACGGCGCCGACCACGCGCGGAAGTTCCTCCTCGACCGCGGGTTCCCGAAGAGCGCCGCCGACGTGGTCTGGACGGCGATCGCGCTGCACACGACCCCAGGAATTCCTGGCCGGATGGGTCCGGAGACGGCTGCCACCAGCTACGGTGTCCTGACCGACGCGGTCGGCTGGGGGCTGGACAGGCTGAACGGCGACCTGGTGGACGAAATCACTGCCGCACATCCGCGCGGAGAATTCAAGAAGGAATTTCTGCAGACATTCGTCGAAGGACTCAAAAACCGTCCGGACACCACCTACGGGACCGTCAATGCGGACGTGCTGGAGCACTTCGTTCCCGGCTTCCGCCGCAAGACCATGGTCGAGCGTGTCACCGAGGCGCCCTGGCCAAGCTGAAATGAGCTCGAAGAAGCCAGGGGCGGTGCGGTGATCCCTTGGGCGACGGGTTGCGGGCGACGGTCGCGGCCCTCGGCAAGGTGCCGCCCGCACGTGCACAGAACCAGAAAGAGGGACAGGCATGCGAGCCATCACTGTCCGGAACCGCGACGCCGGTGTCAGCGGGCTGACCCTGGAGGACCTGCCCCATCCCCACGCCGCCGAAAACGATGTGATCGTACGGGTGCATGCCGCGGGATTCACCCGCGGAGAGCTCGACTGGCCCGGAACGTGGTCCGACCGTGCCGGCCGCGACCGCACTCCGAGCGTGCCGGGGCACGAGGTCTCGGGCGTCGTGGCGGAGCTCGGCTACGGAACCACCGGCCTCACCATCGGCCAGCGCGTCTTCGGACTGACCGACTGGACCCGCAACGGCTCGCTGGCCGAGTACGTCGCCGTGGAGGCCCGCAACCTCGCTCCGCTGCCCGCGGACATCGACCACACGGTGGCGGCCGCGCTGCCGATTTCCGGACTGACCGCCTGGCAGGGTCTGTTCGACCACGCGTGGATCACGACCGGCCAGACCGTCCTGATCCACGGCGCCGCGGGCGGTGTCGGCTCGATCGCCGTCCAGCTCGCGCGCGAGGCGGGAGCCCGCGTGATCGGCACCGGCCGGTCCGCCGACCGAGGCACCGTCCTCGATCTGGGCGCACACGCGTTCCTGGACCTCGTGGCCGACCGACTGGAGGACGCCGGCGAGGTCGACGTGGTGTTCGACGTGATCGGCGGTGACATCCTCGCCCGCTCGGCCGCACTCGTACGCGCCGGCGGCACGCTCGTCACCATCGTCCATCCGCCCACCGTCCGGCCCAAGGACGGGCGGGCGCTCTTCTTCGTGGTGGAACCCGACCGTGCACGCCTCGCCGACCTCGCTCAGCGGCTCAGGGACGGACGGCTGAAAGCACGGGTCGGCGCGGTGCGGCCGCTGGCCGAAACGGCCGCTGCCTTCGCCCCTGAGCGGCGCATCGCCGGCCGGACGATCATCCGGGTCACCGAGGACTGAGGGATTCGGGCGCCGGCCGTCCGTCCGGCACAACGGACGGCACCCGCCGCCGACACGGTGTGACAGCAGCCGGCACAGCACGGCAGGGATGACCTCCTCCCGCGCACGAGGCGGCGTCGAGCCGCCCACTCCAGGGGACTCGGACGGGCGGCTCGACGCCGCCTCACTCGGAGAGGATGCGAGCAGAACGCGGTTGACGTCTTCGGCATGGCTCCACAGCAGCCGCTCGCGCTCGAGCCGGCTCGCACCTCTCAGGAGACGGTGGAGCGGTTGTGGATCGTGGACAAAACGGTGATTCCAGTCCGCAACCGGCAGGCGGGGGCCTCCTCCCGCACCTACCGGTCCTCGGCGAACGTGCACAGGTCATCATGGACGCGCAGACCCACCTGGCGGCGGCCCGACACCGAAGAGCGGAGGGGACGCACTCAAGGAGGGCGAGATGCCGGGCGCCGCGCGTCCAGGACGGTTGACGTGCTCAGCCGATCAACAGGACGACCTTGCCCCTGCCGTGACCCGACTCGACGTCGCGGTGCGCCTGCGCCGCCTCCCCCAGCCGATAGGTGGCCCGCACATGGATCCGCAGCGTCCCCTGCGCATGGAGGGACACCAGGGCGTCCAGCCGCTTCGCGGAGCGCTGACTCCCGATCCAGCGCGCGCCGAGCCGTTCGTACGCCTCGACGGAGGTGATCGTGCCGACCCGGTCCTTGTCCTTGACCAGTTCCACCGCGGCCCTCAGGCCGTCCGCGCTCGCCGCGTCCAGCGCCGCGTCCACCCCGTGCGGCGCCAGCTCCCGGACCCGGCCGACGGCCGGGCTGCTGGTGGGCGGCGTCCAGCAGGGCGGCGAGGTCCGGCTCCTCGAAGCCGGTCTTCTCGCCCCTGCGGTGGGGTGGCGGGTCGGCATGCGGCAGACCAGCCGGGTACGCGCGGCCGGGCGGCAGCACACCACGACGGCCGGGGAGATGCGGCCGGAGCCCTTGCCGCTCCCCCGCACCACCGGGGTGACCCCGCGTCGGCCGACCGCGACACCCGCCCGGTGTCAGGCGCTGACCGTCACCCGGTCCCACAACCAGTAGAGGCTGACGACGACGATGGGCACCGTCAGCGTCGGCAGCGCCCACCGGTGGAACGGCGACCGGCGCAGCAGGAGCAGCAGCGGGAACACCACGGCGATGATGCCCAACTGCACCGCTTCGATACCGATGTTGAAGCTGAGCAGTGACAACAGCAGTTCCCAGGACCAGCTTTCGTCGATGCCGAGCGTTCCCGCGAAGCCGAGGCCGTGGACGAGACCGAAGGTGAAGACGGTGGGCAGCCGCCAGCGTGCGTTGTCCGTGCGGTCGCGCAGCACGAAGCCGGCGACGGCGACGACGACGGACGCGGCGATCACCGGTTCCACGACCGCCGCGGGCACGTCGACGACGCCGCACGCGGCCAGGAGGAACGTGATGCTGTGCGCGGCGGTGAACGTGGTCGCGGTGAGCACGATGTCGCGCAGGCCGCGGGCGCCGATGAGCAGCGACAACAGGAACAGGATGTGGTCCAGGCCGAACAGCAGGTGTTCGGTGCCCAGCAGGAAGAACTGCCGGGCCTGGTGGGGCTTCTGGCCGTCGCCCGCGGCGACGGCCACGGAGGGTTCGGCGAGGGTGAGGATCTGGGAGCCCCGCTGCCCGTCGACGTCGTAGTGCACGATCGTCTTCGTGGAGTGCACGAAGCTCTCGGCGTCGAGGAACGGCGCGCTGCTGATGGTGACCGGTCCGGCGGCTCCGGCGGGGCAGGTGTAGGCGAGGGTGAGCACGGCGTACGGGCGCTCGCCTCGGGTCCGGATGTCCGCGTCACCCTCGGTGCGGGCGGTGCAGGCCGTGTCGTCGCGAGTGATCGCGAAGCGCCGGGTGACGTACTCGGACACCGCGTCCGCGTTCAGCTTGAGCTGGCGCAACTGCTCGGCGCGGCCCTTCGCGTCGTACGCTTCGGCTTACAGCCAGGCCGACTTCATCAGCAGGTCGTACTCGAGGCCGAGGGCGGCCACGGGGCGGGCCGCGCTGCCGGTGACCTCGGCGTAGGCGGTCGAGGTGGCGTCGTGCGCGGCGGCGGGGGCTGCCCGGACCAGGCCGGCGCCGAGCACCGCGGCCAGGGCGGCGAGGACGGTGAGCAGGGCACCGCGCAGCCGGCCGGACCGGAACGCGGCAGCGGGGGCTGTGGCTGTGGGATGCATGGCGGGCTCGGTTCTCGTGGCTGTGATCACGCCGGTGACCGTGGTCTGAGCGGGGATGGACGGCATGGGCCCGCCGGCCCGGACCGGTCGGGTCCGGGCCGACGGGCCGTCCGGTGGCGGAACACCCCGCACGGAGTGGAGGAGGGGTTCGCCGGCCGGATGACTGCTGCCGGGTGCCGGTGCCGGTCAGTGCCGGCCCTTCGGCTGGTTGAACCACTCGTAGTAGGGCGTGTCCGGACCCCACTTGCCGGGCCGGCCCTGGGCGTCCTTCGTCACGAAGACGCTCGGCTCGGAGGCGGTGACACCGCCGCCGCTGGAGCGGGCCGTGACGAACCACGCGTGGGTGGAGCCGGGCTTGAGGTTCTTCCACGTCACCGAGGCGACCGCACCGGACTTGACCTTGGTCCGCCCGATGACGCTGACCGGGTTGTACAACGCGACCGAGTCGGTCTCGAAGGTCGTCTTGCGACTCTTGAGGTCGATCGGCAGCACCATGTTGTCCTCGGTGCCGTTGTAGCGATGGTTGGTGTCGTACTCGGTGGCACCGAACTCGTCGAGCAGCGGCGAGTACGTGTCGACGGTCAGCTCCGAGCGTTCCACGTCGAATGGGAGCATCCGGAAGAAGCTCGCGCCGAACTGGAGCTGGTCGTCGGGCTTGTAGCCGCCGATCTCGGTGAGCCCGAGCCGGTCCGCGCGCACCGTGTAGAACTGGTAGTCCGCGAGCAGCTCGACCACGTCGTGGCTGATCCGGCCGACCCTCGGCTTCACATTGTGGTGCCCACGCCGTGCTCGTGGCCGGCGAGGATCAGGAACACGTTCGGGTTGTCCTGGACCACCGTCTTGTACAGCATCGAGCCGTCGGGCGCGGAGAACGGGGCCCCGCGGCCGTCGGGGTTGCCGCTCGGCGCGAGGTAGTCGTGCGAGAGCAGGATGCCGTTGCGGTCGGGGAAGCGCTTGAAGATCGAGTCGGCCCATTCGGCCTCCTCGCGCGTCACGCCGTAGGACAGACCGACCACGACGAAGTCCTGGCCGCCGGCGGAGAACAGGTCGTAGTGGTTCTGGTTGTCGCCCGCACGCCAGGGGCCTCCGTAGCCGGTGTGCTTCCAGCCCCGCGACAGCGACTGGTAGCGGTCGAAACCGTAGTACTGGTTGTAGAGGGCGTCCGGGCCGTTCTCGGTGCCCGACTGGTTGTCGTGATTGCCCGCGATCACACCGTTCGGGATGCCCGCGTCGTCCAGGATCCTCTGCTGCCTGGAGGACACCTCCATCTCGCCGACGACCTGCTTCTGCGTGGCCTCGTCGGCGGGCTTGCGGATGTTGTTCTCGATGATGTCGCCGGTGTGGGTGACGTAGGCGATCTTCCGCTTGTCCTTGTTGGCCACGATCCAGCGGGAGATGTCCCCGTACGCCTTCTCCCAGACCGCGCGCTCCTCGGGCGCCTCCTGCTCGACCGCGCCCTCGGAGAGGTACTGCGTGTCGGTGTAGTGGACGATCGAGAAGTCGTACGAGTCGGGGTCGGCGAACGAGTTCGGGTCACTGACCTGGCACTTCCCCAAGCACACGGGCGTCGTAGTCGAGTTCGGCCACCCCCTGGTGCGTCCGGTGACCCTCATCGAGTGCGGAACACGCACGGTGATCGCCGCAGCTTCCGGCCCGGACAGGACGGGTGAACTCTCCTTATGTTCACCGCCTGTTGAGGCACCTGGACGTGTCGATGGTCCCCCTGGCCAGCGCCTCCTGCGACGCGATGGGCTTCCTGACCGCCGTGTCCGACACCGGCGCCGCCTTCCTGCTGCGCTCGACGAGGAAGCGACGGCCCACCATCCGCCGCCCCCCCTTCCCGACGGCTCCTGCCTCACCTTCCTCAGCGCCGCCACCTACCGGGCCAGGCCACGGACGGCTTGAGGTCCGCGTGATCGAGGCATGAATCACCGCCGCTCCGGCGGACGTCACCCGGCGCACCGAGCCGTGGCGCCCGCCGACCAGCCTCCTGGACGCCGAGGAGTACCCGGCCCAGGAGGTGCCAGACCACCAGGCTCACCCGGTGCTTCCGACTGCCGTCACCCTCGCCGAACTGATCAACGACCTCGGCGTCCCCACGACCGCCGGCCGAGCCGCGGCGATCCGCCGGCAGGTCCTGGAGATGCCGGCCCCGTCACCGCCGACGCCCTCGGCCACCATCACGTCGCCACGGTCCGCCTCGCCGCTGAGGCCGGAGGAACCTGGAGCCGATACGCCCCAGCGATCACACACGGCCACCAGAGGGCCGGACACCGCGAGGAACTGGCGAGGGTTGGATGGGCGAGCCCACCAGTACCGAGGACCGTCCTCCGCGCACACCGCCTGTGCAGCCACCTCGGCCTGGGGATGTCCGTAGCCACCCACAGTGCCCCCGCACGACGCCTGCTCGAGGCAAACGGCGACACCAACGGCATCCGACGGGTCGTCCGTGCTCGCGCCGACACCGCGATCGCGACGGGCGCCGTATCTCCGCAACGGCTCTGGTCCCCGGTCGCGGCCGCCCCGCCTCGTCCCTCACCCACGCGCTTCGAAGCCGCCCCGACCGTCGAACCGCACCTGCCGGACCTCGTCGAATCCATCCGCCGGTGACGGCTTGCGCAGCCGCTTCAGCGTGGTCAGGACGCCGACGTCCGGGACACGCTCACGGCCCTCACGGGCGGCGTTGCGTCGCAGCGAGCCGGCCACGTCCGGCGGGAACCAGTAGGCCGTCACCGTCGCCCCGTGGATGTGGGCCAGCTCCACCAGCGGGCCCCACTCCTGCGGCGACGGATTGGTGTTGTCCACCGCCACCGGCCGCCCGGCCGCCAGGTGCTCCGCCACCAGCCGCATCTGCCGCTGCTGCTTGTTCCTGGCGCCCCGCGGAAACAGGTCCTTGCTGACCAGCGCGTACCGGCCGGACAGGCACCGCGCGTAGAAGGTGGACTTCCCGGAAGCCTGCAGCCCGACCAGCACGGCCACATCCACTCCGATCGCCATAACCACCACGATGACAT
The DNA here is from genome assembly GCF_003236365.1 of Streptomyces sp. NTH33. GTDB lineage: Bacteria > Actinomycetota > Actinomycetes > Streptomycetales > Streptomycetaceae > Streptomyces. The sequence goes on along the minus strand of NZ_POTZ01000023.1, from coordinate 19,130 downwards.
GCGGCCGACGAACGGGCGAAACCCCGGTGTGACCGGCCCCGTTACGAAACCGTCCAACGCACCCCCGGGACCAGGGGGCTCGCAGGCGCCACGACTTGCGGCGAACGTCCAAGATCAGTCTCACCGCTCATGGCGGTACCGGTGTTCTCCCCGGGCCGCAGGGCTCCGGTGCGCTCCGAGGTGGCAGGTCAGCGCCGCGTGCCGAGGGCGCTTACCTGTCAGGTCATCGACCGCAGCACACCCGCATGCCACGATCGTCGGCGTACGGAGCCCGATCGACCGGAAGGACACCATGCCCGCCTACGCCATAGCGCACTTGCAGGAAGCCGCTCCGCACCCGGAGATCGCTGAGTACATCGAGCGCATCGTCGCCACCTTCGCGCCGTATGGTGGCCGTTTCCTCGTGCACGCCACGCAGCACGAGGTGAAGGAGGGCAGCTGGCCCGGGCACGTCGTGGTGATCTCCTTCCCCGGGATCGCCGAGGCGCGGGCCTGGTGGGACTCGCCCGCATACCAGGAGATCGCACCGCTGCGCTCGCGGCACATCGAGGGCGACATCATCCTGGTCCCCGGCGTCCCCGAGGACTACGACCCGGTCGCCACCGCGAAGGCGATGCGGGAGGCCCTGCCTGCCAAGTAACTCTCGGGTTCGGCCCGAGCCCTGGCAGAGCGTCCGGCCCATCACTCAAGGGGCCAAAGGAACTGCAGCCGGCACGTCACGGCACACACGTTCCGCAGCGAAGCGACCGGAAAAGGGCCGGCTCCTCGGCGTTGTGCCGGCGCAGACAGGTCTGCAGGACCCGGGTCTGGACCGTGTGGTCGGGGTGGGCGCCCAGCGGCACCTCGCCCTCGTCCGGGCTGATGACGGCTGCACGTGGGGCCGTTCATGCTCGGCAACCTCGTGCTGCGGCAACTCCTTCGCCACCAGCGATTGATCCTGCCCTCGGACCGGGTCCGAGAAGGACCACACGAAAGAGGAGTGGCCGGGTGTGTGAAGACATCGTATGCGACGCGCATGACAAGCGAGCCCCCTCCCCATGAATGTGTTGATCTTGAAAGGATCGGCTGCCCCCGGTGACATTCCCTCCTCGAACTACGCTGAGGTAAGTGACCCTTGGCGGGGTCACGCCGCCTGCTCTCCGGGGGAGGTGCGCAAGCGGCGTCAGGCAGGGCCATGCCTTTACTCCGTAACGGGCCTGCCCCTGCGCACTTTTCAACGTTTCGAAGCGGGGTTCACGTGACCTAACACTGCGTCATGGCCATGACCTGTACACCTGTGGCGTTCTCGTCCGCGTGAGCGTCCGGCACCGCTCCGACCGTCCGTCCCCCCGCTCAGTGAAAGACCCCCACTTCGTGACCGTCTCCCCCTACGAGGTCCAACCGGCCGGCCGGCACGCCGCCGTCCCCGCCGGCAGCCTGTTCCGCCGTGTCTACGCGCCACGCTCCTGCGACGCCCTCGCCTACTCCATGGCCACCTATGCCATGCCACTCGTGGTACTGGCCACCACCGGCTCCGCGTCCCTGACCGGCCTGGCCTTCGCACTGGAGTGGATACCCCGGGTGGCCGCGTTCGGCTTCGCCGGCGCCCTGGTGGACCGCAGCGGCGCGGCGATCGTGTGCTTCCTCGCCTCGCTCGCCCGCGCCCTGCTGGTGGCGGGCGCCGCTGCCGTGCTGGTCGTGCTGGAGCCGGGTACGGCCGAGACCGTCACCGTCATGGCACTGGCGGCTGTGACCGGGGCGCTGACACAGTTCAGTTTCATCGCCAACGAGGCGGTCGGTGCCATCGTCAGCCGTCGCACCGACGGGCAGGCTCACAAGGTGCAGTCGGTGCTGATCGGCATCGACCAGACGGCCACCCTCATCGGTCCGGCCCTGGGTGGTGTCCTGCTGCTCACCGGCCCGACTCGCATGCTGGCGTGCCTGAGCGTGCTGTCCTTCCTGTCCGCCTTGCTCGCCCTGCAGACTCCGTCCACACCCCTGCGCGCCACGCGCCCCGGTGGATCGGCGCCGGGCGGCGGTCTGCGGGAGGGATGGCAGACCCTGCGCTCCCTGCCGTCCCTGCGACGGCTGGTGGCCGGACTGGCCTGCTCCAACCTCATGCTCGGGCTGTTGCAGGCGGCCAGCCCCATCCTCGTGGAGCACCGCTTCGGCCACTCCGCGGCCGCCGCCGGCGCACTCTGGTCCATCGCCGCGGCCGCCACCCTGGTCGCGGTCGCCTGCTGCCGGGCCGGCCTCGACCGGCTCGGCCTGTGGGGGATCGGCGTCATCAGCGCGGCCGTCGCGGCCGCCGCCTGCCTCGCCGTGCCCCAGGCCCCCTCCTACACCGGCTACGTGGCCCTCGTGGCCCTCTTCATAGCCGCCGACGGAGGGCTCACCGTCGTCCTGCGCACCCTCCGCTCGCAGGTCATCCCAGCCGCGGCCTTCGGCACCACCCTCTCCCTGACCATCCTGCTCCTGCTGCTGCCCTTCCCCCTCGCCGGCCTCCTGCTCGCCCTCACCCCACCGCCGTACCTGGACGGCCTCATCGGCGCCTGCGCCCTGGTGCAGGCGCTCACCCTCCTCGTCACCTTCCTGCGCCTGCGCAACGACCCCGCGCTCCGCACCACCACAGCCCCGGCCCGCTGCAAGGCATGACCCAACGCCCGCAAGCGGCCTGCCCCGCCCCTCGCGCGGGCCGGGGTTCTCCGCAGCACTCGGCGCCGGAGTCAGAAGCTGTCGCCTTTGACCGTGCGGTCGGCCAGTGGGCCGCCTTCGGAGCGTTCGGTCCTGCAGCCCTTGACTCGGGGTTCGAGGGCTCGGGCGTCGGCGGCTTCGACGGGAGCGCTCTTGGCGCACAGGCCGTCGGGGATGCCGTCGCGGTGGTGGGCGGGCCGTCCCTCGCGGGTGGGCAGCCGGTCCAGGCCCTGGCGGACGTGGTCGAGCTGGTCGATGTCCTCCAGCCGCACGAACTCGGTCTCGTGGCTGCTCTCGCCCGCGTTGATCAGGGAACTCGTGCGCTGGTATCCCTTATTCCTCGTCGGTGGGCAGTCCGATGCCCGGGTAGTGCTTGCGCCGGCTGGACAGGACCATCTCCTCGGGCGAGGCCGGCCCGACCGGTTCCCGGGTACGGGCGGCGAAGGCGCACGAGGGCGAGGCACGGGTCGCCAGCTCCCACAGGCGCATCCCGATCCGCACCCGGCGGTCGGTGTCCCGGGTCAGGAACCCGTACGAGACCAGCTCGGCCACCAGCCGCGACGCGGTCGCCACGTGCAGCCCCGTGCGCCGGGAGATCTCGGAGACGGTCAGAGCCGACTCCTAGGGTGTAAACGCCTCGAAGAGCCGTACGACCCACGTGAGAACCGACTCGCCGTTCTTTGTCCTCACCCGGCCATCATCGGAGCCCTTCCCCGTACGTCGAGCTCACAGTTCGCCGGTGGACTGGTCCGAGGGGCGCCGGCAGATCCGTGAGCGGCGTCCGGATCAACGCGCCGACAGGCTGGAGCGGCGTACTGCCGGCTCCGGCCGGAGCGCCACCCGGCGGTGCTCGTGAGCGCCGGATCCGCTTCCGGTGGCTGGTGCCGACGAAGATCGAGGGTGTTCGGGTGAAGGCGGAGCGGCTGGTGGCGCGGGGCCGGCCGGCCGAGGGGAGGCCGGGTCTGTTCACCCTGCGGTGCCCGGCGGAGTGAGCCGCCGGAGCGGCGGGCGAGACGGCGGCTCATGAACGTGGCCATCGACCATTGCACGACGGCTTCGCTGGTGGCGGGCCGCGTCTCGTAGTCGCGGGCCAGGCGGCGCGAGCGCATCAGCCGGCTCAAAGTGCGTTCTACGCACCAGCGTCGGGGCAGCACGGTGAAGCCGCGCGTGTCGTCGCCGCGTTTGACGACTTCCAGGGTGAGGCGGAGTACGGCCCATGGGAGCAGGCATGGCCTCGTCGATGCATGGCCGGCACCAGGAGCGTGTCGTCAGCTCCAGCGTGACTGGAGCGCCCGCAGGAGAACAGTGGAGGAGGCCGGCGCGGCTTTGACGAACCCGAAGAAGGGGCCGAAGTCCTGTGTGGCGGCGAAGCCGGTGAGGTAAAGGCCCGGCACCGTGGTCTGGAAGCCCTCGTCGAGAACCGGGAAGCCGTTGCGGGTGACGATCTGGTCAAGGAGGCCGGCCAAGTAGGGGACGCGTGCGAGGGCAGGGGCGTATCCGGTGGCGAACACTACCTGGTCGACCTGCAGGGTTTCGCTGTTCGACAGAGTGATCCGCACGCAGCCGCCGCTTCCACCGCTTCCACCGCTTCCACCGCTTCCACCGCTGTCCACGCGTACCACCTGGCATTGCGGCCAGACGTGGACGGCGGAAGAGCTCAGGCGCGGCGGCAACCATGGCTCCAGCGTCGCCCGTCCAGCCTGCCAACACCGGGCGACGATCACGGCTTGCTCCGTGGACGTCAGCCGACGCCACCAGCCCTCCACGCGCAGCGTGCTCTCCACGTAGTCGTCGAAGAAATCCCAGCTCACGGCCTCGAAGCGGGGTGCAGGATGGCGGTGCACAACGTCGATGCGCTCCGCACCGTGCTCACTGATCAGCGCCGCCCACTCGTACGCGCTCTGCCGGCCTCCCACGATCAGAACACGCCGTCCCGACAGCATCTCGAAGGAGACCAGATCACCGCTGTGGGCGGCGCGGCCAGGCGCCACCTCGGCGGCCCAGCCCGGGAGCGCCCCGAAATAGCCGACGCCGGGGGCGGCGAGCACCACGTCGCTGCACACGCGTCCGCCTCCGGAGAGTTCGGCCTCGAATCCGCCGTCGTGCCGGGTGATACCCGTGACGAGCTCCTCCCGGACCTCTACCTGCTTGGCGTCGCGGAACCAGTCGGCGTAGTCGAGGAAGACGGTGACGGGGATCGGGTCGACCTCATGGGTGGTAAGGCGCCGTTCGTGCAGGTAGGCCCGCAGGGTGTGCTCCTCGGTGGCGTCCAGGTGCCAGTCGGGGCCCGAGCGCAGGAGCAGTCCGTCGGGCATGTGCTCGCGCCAAAAGCCCATGGGCCGGCCGACCGTGACCGTGTCGATGCCGTGCTCTCGGGCGAGCGCGGCCGCGGACAGGCCGAACGGGCCGGCGCCGACGATGAGCATGCTCGTGGAGGTGGTGTCATTCACGATCCGGCTCCTGTCCCCCGGCTTGGACGCGGACCCGTTCATCGCGCGGCAGGCGGCTCGTCGACGTCCGGGTCACCGGCTTTCAGGGTGACGCGCTCTTCGCCGGAGCTCTCCCATCCAGGTGACAGCCCCACTTCTGCCGAGGATCTCTCGGTGATGAACGCCGCCGCAACCCAAGGGCCGCCGGACCCGCCGGGCACGGTGCAGGCACCGGAAGTCCCGGCCTTTCACTGGGGATGAGGAGCCGGGGCGCGGCGCATTTACCGGGCGTAGGGTGGGGTTATGGCTGCGTACGAGCACCTCACTGTGGCGGCTCGAGGAGGATTCGCCTGGGTCACCCTGAATCACTCCGAACGCAGAAATGCCCTGAGCTGGGGCATGCTCCGAGACCTGCACAAGGCCCTCACCGAAGTGGCTGGTTCTTCGGCCACGGGCGTCGTACTGGCAGCACGTGGGCCGGTCTTCTGCTCCGGGCACGACTTCGCCGACGTCCTCGCCGCGGACACCGACGACATCCGGGAGCTGCTGGAGCTGTGCACCGGCGTGATGCGGCTGATCCATTCCGTGCCGCAGGTCGTGGTGGCCCGGGTACACGCACTGGCCGTGGCCGCCGGATGCCAATTGGTGGCGACCTGCGACCTGGCGGTGGCCGGAGAGTCTGCCGGGTTCGCACTCCCCGGGGGCAGGGGAGGCTGGTTCTGCCATACGCCCGCCGTTCCGGTGGCCCGCTCGATCGGACGCAAGAGGCTCATGGAGATGGCCCTCACCGGCGACGTGATCGACGCTCGTACCGCCGCCGACTGGGGACTGATCAATCGAGCGGTCCCCGACGGGGAGCTGGACGCGGCCGTCGAAGAACTGCTGGTCCGCGCCACCCGCGGCAGCCCGGCCAGCAAGGCACTGGGCAAACAGGCCCTCTACGCTCAGCTGGACCGCCCGGAGACCGACGCCTACGAGATCGCCGGTGAGGTCATGGCCGTCTCCTCCCAGTCCTCGGCAGCTCGCGAAGGCATCGCCTCCTTCCTCGAGAAACGGGCTCCCGAATGGCCCGAATGAAGGTGGCCGTCGGCTCCGCGCACCGGTGAAAGAACAGGGGGGAGGTGTGCCCCGGGCCCGGCATCTGGACCAGCTGGTGAGCATTGGGTCGTATGAGGGGATAGCCGGGTGAGTCACTGCGTCTGTCCTTCTTCCGTGAGAACTCCTGGCAGAACGACGCCCGGGCAACTCGGTGGTGGTGGAAGAGCTCGACCGACACGATGGGCCGTGACCGTTGATGGGTTGGGAATATGAGGTGAGCGGACGACTGGACCTGTCCCTGTTCCCCGGCGACCTGGATGGCTGGTCACACGCCCTGGATGTGCTTGCCACCGGACGCGATGTCTGCTGGATGGACGACGACCACAGCCCTGAGATCCGGGGCCAAGCACTCAACGAAGAACACGAGACGCCCGCCGTGCACGTTGAGGACGTGGCTCGCTCCAGCATCTCTGTGTTCCTTCCTCTGCGCCTTGAGGATGGATGGATCGACGGCCAACGGAAGCTGCTCCAGCTGGTGCGGCGGGAGTGGCCGAGCGAAGTCCTCCAAACGTCACCGGACGCCTACGAGTGGCGTCGCTGAACCGCGACTAAGCGGATGTCCTGAAGTTCTGTGCGTAATTCCTCGGCAACCAGGGTGAGGCCCAGGGTGCGGCGGTGGTGAGCATCTGGGTGGGTGAGCGTTGTCGGAAGAAGGCGTGGGCCTGGCGCCGGCGGCCCGGCCAGGTGACGGCGGTGTTGGCGAGGTGGGCCTTCAGGGCGGCCCAGATGCGCTCGACCGGGTTGTCGTGCGGGCTGTAGCGGGCGCCGAACAACAGGCGTATGCGGGGGTGGTCGGCCAGGTAGGCGGTCACCGCCTTCGCGTGGTGGATGCTGTCGTCGTCGCAGAGCACCGCGACGGCCGGGGCGGTGGGGTGGGCGGCGAGTAGCGTCTGGAGGAAGGCGGTGAACGCGGCGGCGGTGCGGCGGCGCAGGGTGTAATGCCACGTTCCGGTGGTCATCTCCAGGGCACCGAACAGGGTCGCCTGCCGGTTCTTGCCCGGGGTGGCCACCTGCTGCCGCGTCCCGCGCGGGATCCAGCTCGCCCGGATGTGCGACAGCAGATGCAGGTGGGTCTCGTCCTCGGCCAGGACCACCGACCCGCCGGGCAGGGCCCGCAGTTGCCGGTGCAGGGCGGCCAGGGTACGCCGCCGGTTCGGGTCGCCCCTGGCCGTCAGACGGGGCCGCCGCCAGGCCGCCTGCTCACGCGTGCGCCGGTAGACGGTGCGCGGACTGATCTTCGGTTGGCCCAGGCGGCGCCGGATCCGGCGGACGGTCCACGGCCCGGGGCGGGTCAGCAGGCGGCGGATGCGCTCGCCCAGGTGCGGCCCGCCGGCGCGGGGCCGCCCCGAGCGGAGGCGGTCGGCCAGGGCTGCCGGGCCGTCGGCGTGGTAGCGGTGGATCCAGCGGCGCACCGTGGCCGGATGGCAGCCGAGCAGCTCACCGATCTCGCCCGCGGTCAGCCCGGCCGCGGACAGCAGCACCATCACCGTACGGGCGGCCTCCCGCCAGCGGTGATGCAGCAGGTGGTACAGGTGCTGGTACGCCGGACCGGAAGAGTTGGCGAACACGGATGCCGGACGCATACTGACCTTGACCTCGCCGGGTTTGCCACGTTTTGGTCAACGTCGATGCAACACCCGGCGAGGTTTTCGCGCCATCGGGGCCGTCGCGCCCAGCCGACGCCGCCCCGGGTTCCGCGCAGAACTTCAGGCCATCCGCTTAGCTCAGCTCCGGCTGGTGAGCGCGCAGGCCAGGACAGGGAAGGCTTCGTGGATGTCGTCGCGGACCTCCCAACGGATCCGCAGCCGACGGAACCAGTACAGATGGGTGAACGCCCGCTCCACGAACCAGCGTTGGGTGCCCAGGCCGAAGCCGTGCCCGGTGCCGCGGCAGGCACTCAGTGGCTTCACGCCGAGGTCCCGGACCAGTCGGCGGTACTTGTCGTGGTCATAGCCGCGGTCAACGCCCGCACGCGCCCGTGACATGCCCTCGGACGGCCCATCCGGCAGCCGGAAGATCGCCTGGTCATAACGTATGGAATGTGAAGAAACGCCACATCTCTTTTCTCCTGAGCACGGCAGGGCTCGTCGCCTCCTGCGCCGCTGCCGCATCACCAGACTCGGCACAGCGGACGCACCTCGTGCACCCGGGGGAATCAATCCAGAAGGCGGTGGACTCTGCCAAGGCAGGTGACACCGTGCAGGTGCTGCCCGGCACCTACCACGAGAGCGTCAAGGTGACGACGCCCGGCCTGACCCTGCGTGGCAAGGGCACCGCCACCGTCATCAAGCCGGCGGCGAAGGCCGCGGACGACTGCGGCAAGCGCGGCAACGGCATCTGCGTGTCTGGCACCAAGACCAAGCGGCTCAAGGGTGTCACCATCTCCGACCTGAAGGTGACCGGCTTCTCCCACACCGGGGTGATCTCCGTAGCCACCGACGACCTGACCGTGCAGGGCGTGACCGCCGAGAAGAACGCCGTGTGGGGCCTCGCCGAAGAGCGCTCCGAGCACAGCACGTACCGGGCGAACGCCGCCCGGAACAACGGGGACGCGGGCATCTTCCTGGCCAACACCATCACAGCCGAACAGGGTGCCGCCGACGCCAAGGGCACGCTGATCACCGGCAACCGCCTGGAGAGCAACCGGATCGGCGTCACCGTCCGCCGGCTGCGCAACCTGACCGTCACCAGCAACAACGTCACCGGCAACTGCGCGGGCGTCTTCGTCGTCGGCGACGAGAACAAGCCGAAGACCGGCGCGCTGACCGTGCGCGGCAACCAAGTCGTGAAGAACAACAAGTACTGCGCCAAGACCGAACGGCTGCCCTTCCTGCAGGGCTCGGGCATCATCCTGACCGGCGTCGAGAAGACCGACGTCACCGGCAACGAGGTGACCGGGAACTCCGGCACGTCCCCGCTGTCGGGCGGCATCATGCTCTTCAAGAGCTTCGTCGGAGCAACCAGCGACAACAACCGGGTCAGGGACAACTCGCTGCAGGACAACTCCCCCGCCGACCTGGTCAACCAGGAGAGCACCAAGAGCGGCAACACCTTCGCCCGCAACTCCTGCCGGGCGTCCAGTCCCACCGGGCTGTGCTGAGGCCGTAACCCGTAGGCCGTGTCGTCGTATTCCCGTCCGCACGAAGGACAGGCCCCGCGGCATCTGGTGCGTGCGATCGCACGGCGCGGGGGCACTCTCGATGGGGGTTCCCTGCTCGAAGATGATGACCAGCCGTGTCGAGCCCGTCCAGGAGGAACTGAGCTGTGCCCTGATGAGCCCGCTCTCGCGCCAGCTCTTGGGGCATGAACTTGTTGAATTCACGGGCCGTCTCGGCTCCACGATGCTCGGTCGCCACGTCGTACTCCGACGGCGTCATCCGCATCGCCCGCAAGGGCGTTGACTCCAGCGAGCGACTCGGCCGCCGGCGACGGGGCATCGGACGCACCCTGTCCTGGCTGACCTGCTACCGGCGCCTCAACCACTGCTGCGAACGGGAACCAGGCAACTACCTGGTCTTTCTCGGGCTGGCAGCTGCACTCTGCTGCTGCCAGCGACTCCTCAAGCTGACCATGTAGGACACGGTCTTGGTAAAGTGCCGCCGGCTGTACTTCCGAGGCACCGATCAAGTCGCTCGCCGTGGCGCCTCAGGCGCGGACATTCCTGCGTTCAGCCATATGGTGATGCAGGTGTACCGAAGGTCGTACGGTCGGCCGCCGAGGATCGACGCCCGATCACCCACCGAAGCTGGTAGAGACGCCCGGGTCCTCGGTTGCCGAGGACCTCAACCGGGTGGACCATGACATAGGTACGGCTTCTCACGCTTCGAGCAATGAGGATGGGGTTTCGCCAAGGCCTGCACGTGCGACCTGTGGAGGACTCATGTACACGACTCGATCCCGTGCCCGTTCCGCCGCCGTCTGCGCCGCCACCCTGTGCGTCATGGGCGCCATGTCGTTCCCGGCCCTCGCTTCGTCGTCGTCCTCGCCGTCGGCGGTCTCCACCCTGGACAGGCAGTTCCTGACCGCGGCCCACCAGGGAAACCTGTGGGAGATCACGACCAGTCAGCAAGCTCAGAGCGCCGCGACCACCGCCTGCGTCAAGCGGGTCGGCGCCGACTTCATCCGCGACCACCGCGTCCTTGATGCCGGTGTCGTCAAGACCGCGGCACGACTCGGCGTGGCACTGCCGTCCGGGCAGACGGGCGCGCAGCTGCGGCAAACCACCGCCCTCAAGTCCCTCGCCGGGACGCCCGCGTACGATGCCGCATGGCTCAAGGCCCAGTACCCCGCCCACGTGCAGACCCTCGCACTCATCGACAAGCAGATCGCCTCGGGCACCAACCCGCTCGTGAAGTCCCTGGCCAAGAGCGCGCGCCCGGTGGTCGCACGCCACACCCAGATGATCAACCACGGCGTGTGTCACGCGTAGGCGCCCGCCGGCTCACGAACGTGAGCTCGCCCGCATCGAGCACATCCACGCGCGTGATCGATGATCTCGTGCCAAACGCCTTACGCACCCGCCTCACACCGGGCAAGAAGCCGCACCGCAAGCAGATGGCCACCCTGGCCTGCGTCTTCGACGCCCTGCGGATAGCCGCCTCGACCCGCAGCGGACGACCGCCCGGCGAGGATCCGGCAGGAGGGAAGAATCTGCTCTGCGTGCTCGTGGCAACACTTCGGGGTGCCTGCGCCAGGTCCTCAGCTCCAGACTTTCGTACAGGCTCGAATCGGCACCAAGATCGAACGACGTCGGCCGGGCGGCCGCCCACCCCGATTTTCACGGCTCCAGGGTGTCGTTGCCAGAGGTCTGGATGACTTTCGTGACGGCCCGTCGGTTCTTCGGTGGGCCGTTTCGGTTGTTCGGGCTGGTGGTGGGCGGGCTGATGGCCCGGCTGTCGCGTCGGGTGGGCTCCGGGTTCCACGGCTCCGGTCGAGGTGGTGCTGCTCGTAAGGACGGGGGCTGGCTGGTCAGCCGGGGTTCGGAAGAGTGCGGAGTCGTGCCAGGGCGGTGGTGATCACGTCGGTCCAGGGCCAGTGCGCCGCGAGGCGGAGGTGGCGGCTGCGTGCGGTGGTGACGATCTGGGCGGCGGTGGAGAAGAGGCGGAGCCGGAGGCGGCGGGGCTCCCACCTGCGGATTTCGCCGGTCAGGGCGAGCATGGGCATCCATGCCAACAGGTCGAGGGCGATCTGGACGATCTCCAGCCAGATCTGGTTCTGCGCAGTGTCGTGGAGGGGGAGGTTGCGCAGGCCGATGGCGCGGGCGTTTCGGATGCGGTCCTTGGCCCTCGCGCGCTGGCGGTGGCGCAGTTCGAGTGCGGCGATCGGAACGTGTGCTGCTCGAAAAGTCGTCGTCGCAGCTCACGCGGCGTATCTGTACTCGCTGATGAGGCCGCCGAGGATCCGGGTGCGCAGCAGCTTGTGGGCGCCGCTGTCTATCGCGGTGGGCTGTTTGCGGGCATCGGGTGGTAGCTGGTTGCGCGCCTGGTGGGGCCGATGCCCGTTGTGGTGCCTCTGGTGGACCGCAAGCACCTGCCGGGCATGCGCCTCTCCCATGACGAGGATGTGGTCGAGTACCTCGCGGCGGAGGCTGCCGATGACGCGCTCGCAGTGGGCGTTCATCCCAGGCGCCCGCGGTGCACTCTTGATCACGTCCAGTTCCTCTGCCTCGAAGACCGCGTCGAACGCCTCGCCGTACCTGCCGTCTCGATCGCGCAGCAGAAACCGCAGGAACTCCATGCGTATCCCGAGGCCGGCGGCGAGATTCCTTGCCTGCTGCACCGTCCACTCCCGCGTCGGATGGACGGTGACGCCGGTGATGTGCAGACGCCGGGTGCCGTGCTCGCAGAAGGCCGGCGCATGGAGCCGCCTGCCGAGCGCGGCATCATGGGGAAGAAGTCCGCCGCGATGATGCCTTCGGCCCGGGCGGTGAGCAACTCACGCCAGGTCGGACCGGGACGTGCGATATCTCGGCCTCGTGTCGAGTGGACCACCATGGGATATACCGCGTCGTGACAGTGAACCCCGGTGTCCGTGTCACCCCCATGTCAGCAGCGGACAGTCACGCCCCCACCGCGACCAGCGAAAAGACGGCGGAAAGCAGCCGACAGCGACTGCCCACCACTCCACTGACACGAACCCGATACATCGCAGACCGCGGACGGCCCTGGGCGACAACATTTCCGCACGTCAGAGCCTCGAAGCGCCTGCAAGGTCACTGGTATTGCATCTAGGATGTCGGCCGCGCGTAGACGTCACATGCGGTTGACGTCACGCGCGGTCGTGCGTCCATGAGCCGTCCATCCGGCTTTGTCCGGGTAGCTGTATCTACGGGGGAGAACTTCGGTGTTCGGAATCATCAAGCCATGCCGTCATCGCCTGGGCGAGGGCATGCGTACCGAGTGGATGGCGCATCTGTGTGGGCTGTGCCTGGCGCTGCGCGGCGAGTACGGGCAGTTCGCACGGGTGGCCACCAACTACGACGGCCTGATCGTCTCGGTGCTGACCGAGGCGCAGTCGGAGCGTACCGGCGACTGGCGGCGAGGTGCCGGTCCGTGCCCGCTGCGCGGGATGCGGTCGGCGGACGTGGCGCAGGGCGAGGGCGCACGGCTGGCGGCGACGGTGTCGCTGGTGCTGGCCGCGGCGAAGATACGTGACCATGTGGCCGACGGCGACGGCCTGTTGGGGCATCGCCCGGTAACGCTGGCGGCACGCCGGATCGCCCACGGCTGGGACCGTGCGAGCGCCGCGGGCGGCGAACGGCTCGGCTTCGACACCGCGGTGCTGCTCGGCGCGGTCGAACGCCAACCGGAAATTGAGCGGTTGACCGGTCCCGGAGGCTCGCTGCTGACGGTCACGGAGCCCACGGAGACGGCAACCGCCGCCGCCTTCGCGCACACCGCGGTGCTCGCCGACCGCCCGGGCAACGCCGAACCGCTGGCGGAGGCCGGGCGTCTGTTCGGTCGGCTGGCGCATCTGTTGGACGCGATGGAGGACCTGGACGCGGACGAGGCGTCCGGTGCGTGGAACCTGATCGCCGTGACCGGCGCGGACCGCGCCGAGGTGCGCCGGCTCTGTGACGACGCCGTCCATGGGATCCGACTCGCCCTGTCCGAAGCCGAGTTCGTTGATGGGCAGCTGGTACGGGTGCTTCTGGGCGATGAGTTGGAGCGTGCCGTTGACCGCGTCTTCGACCCCCGGCATCGTCACCACCAGCACCGCCACCAGGCGCGGGGCCCACGCATGCTGCCCTGGCTGGGACGCCGTACGGCAACGGAAACACCTTCGGAGACCGACACGGCCTGCGGCGTCGGGGGACTTGCGGGCGCGGCCCCGGAGGGCGCCTCGATGGCGTCGGGCCGGCCGCCGGAGGGGCAGTGCCGGCGGTGCGGCCAGTGGCGCCGGTTGTGCGGCGGCTGCGGGGTGTGCTCCAACTGCTGCATCTGCACCGAGGATGACGGAGAGCCCTGGCAGTTCGGCGACGGCAACCGCAGCGGCGGCTCGAACCAGGACGGTTCCGGCCGGGACGGTTCCGGGGGCGGCGGCAACTCGGACGGTTCCCACGGCGGTTCGGGCGGCGGCGATCTTGGGTCCGGTGGCTCTGGTGGCTCTGGTGGTTCCGGCGGTGGCTCGGGTGACGGCTGCTGCGGTGGCGGTGGCTGCTGCAACCCGTGCAAGTGTTGTTGCGACTGCTGCGACTGAACGACGGATGAGCCGGGCGGGCCCCGCCCCCGGAAGGGAACTGAGTGCGGCGGCGGCGCGCTGTCCATGGACGGCTCTTCTCCGGCATGACCAACCAGAAGATCATCCCACCTGGTCAGGCAACGTGACAGCACTGATCGAGGACCTGGGCCGGCTGCGGGCCGGCCGTGCTGTCACCGGTGAGCACGATACGGTCGGCGGCGCACACATCCGGCTCGGCGAGCACCGCCTCCAGGGCGGGGAGCACTCTGTGGATGTCGGACAGGACGGCTGCCCGGCTCAGCATGCTCCCCACTCCACCGTGTTCCTCAGGCCGAGATGACGAGAACAGGGGGATGTCCGATGGACGAGGGGCACCGGGAAGGGCTGGAGCGGATCCGCTCCAAGCTTGAGCTGATCAGGCGGGTGGAGGCCGAGCACGGCTTCGGGGTGATCATCGAGGGGGCGAGGAACCCGGAGCCCGTTCCGGAGCTGCCGCAGGGGGTCACCGAGGTGTTCGGCCTCTTCTCCCGGCTGGGCGCCGACCACTTCCGCTTCTTTCAACTCGACGAGATCCAGGGCCCGGCCACGTGGGCGGCCCGGGCGACCGTTCCGGACTGCCCGCTGGGCAGTCCCCTGGCCATCGGCTGCGAGCGCCACCGCGCCCCGGAGGACCTCGAGTGCGGCTCCGGCATATGGCTGGACCTGGACGACGGGGACGTCTACTACTGCGACATCGACGACTACATCCACCTGTACAAGCACCCGGACGAAACGAGCGACGTCCTGTGTTCGCGAACGACATCGTCACGTTCTTCGACCGCTTCGTCCTCGGGCCGGCCTATCCCCTCATGGACCTCGAGGGCACCGGCGGCCGGGCGCGCTGTCTGATCAGGGACCGGGACGGGAAGTTCCCGAGGTTGTTCGACGAGGTGCTCCAGGATGAGGTTATCGAGGTCGTGCTCAGCGGCGTCCGGATGCCGAGAATGAACTCGATCATGGAGCGGTGGGTGCGGACCTGCCGGCGAGAACTGCTGGACCGCATGGTGTTCTGGGGCCAGCGTCATCTCCTGTACGCACTGCGCGAGTTCGAGATGTTCTACAACGAGCACAGGCCGCGCCAGGGCCTTGCGAACGCCCGCCCCCCACCTGCTGCCCCTCCACCTGCTGCCCGCTCCGATCGAGGACCCGGACCGGATCTCCCGTCTGGACATACGACGACGAGCGCGGCTCGGCGGCACCCTCCACGCGTACCAACATGCGGCCTGACCAGCACGGATGAGGTATTCGGCAAGCGCAAGGCCCTTGTGGCGAGTGCCGCGTCCGGGAGGCGACGGCGGGGCGGGTGCGGGGGCCTTGTCAGCGGACGACGTCGAAGACGTTCTTCTGCAGGCCGTTGGGGTAGACCTCGTGCTCGACCAGCTTCAGCTTCTGGGTGTCCTTGTCCGTGGTACTGAACAGACGCTTGCCCGCGCCGAGCAGGAGCGGGAAGACGAGCAGGTGGTAGCGGTCGATCAGGCCGGCGTCCGAAAGGCTCTGGTTCAGGGCAGCGCTGCCGTGGACGACGATCGGGCCGCCCTCGGTCTCCTTCAGTGCGGCGACCTCGTCGAGCGAGCGCAGGATCGTGGTCTTGCCCCAGTTCGACACCAGGTCGTCCTCGGTGAGGGTGGTGGAGACGACGTACTTCGGCATCACCTTGTAGCCGGCGAAATCCTCCATGTCCGGCCACACCGGGCTGAACGCCTCGTAGCTGACCCGGCCCATCAGCATCGCGGTGGCTTCCTTCTGCTCCCGGCCCTTGATGCCGTACGCCTCGGGGAGGAAGTCGACGTCCTTGAACGTCCACCCCGAGTTCCGGTAGCCGGGCTCACCGCCCGGGGCTTCCACGACGCCGTCGAGCGAGATGAAGGCGGTGCTGATCAGGGTACGCATCTTAAGGTTCCTCGGTCTCTCATGTCCGGTTCCAGCAGGTTCAGTCGGTGCACGCTCCGCACGCACTCGCGGCTGCAGCGCACCAACCATGACCTCTGACTGCGTATCACGAAGAAACTCATCGGTCGCCGCCCGCCCCTCCCGGCGGTCCCGGCCGTCCGGACCGCACCGGGGAGCCCCACGCGTGCCCGACCGCGAGACCTACCGGCAGCGCAACAGCGCCGAGCGGTGCATAACCCGCCTCAACCGGCAGCGTGGCATCTTGATGCAACCGGGCTCGATGATCCAAACGAAACAGCCTGGCCGAGCCGGACAATGTCCAGGACGTACAGGCGTCCAGCAGGCTGCCGTCACGGTTGACCACGACCGGCCCGGCCCCACGGGCCGGTCGCGCTCCTGCCCGGTCTGCAGGGAGAATCAGGTCTCCCCGCTGAACACGAAGCACCACGGGCGCTCGTGATACGGCTGGCCGGTCAGCAGCGCGATCGGGTACGGGCCGCCGGCGGTCTCCTCGACACGAGCCTGCACGATCTCGCGGGCCTCGGAGAGCGTGACCTGTCGCACGAACCGCTGCGCGGCGCTCTGCCGTGGCTGCCCCGCGAAGACGCATCCCTGCATCGTGCAGTCCGTCCCCTTGTGCCCGGTCGGACCGCAGCCAGCGCGGTAGTCGCATGACCCGCGATGTTCCCACATCGACACCCTGTGCACCCGCAGTCGGATCACAACCCACTTCGAGCGCCGGCGAGCATGCGCTGATCCTGCCAGGGAGCGCGGCCAGAGCCTCGGGATTCCACTGCCGACCAGTTGTGGGGGTGTCCCACACGCCGGTGTTACCAAGCAGGGCGCGGCACGGACGCGAACGTGGACAGGGTGAACCAGCCGGGGGCGGCCCGGCGGAGCCTCTCAGGACCATCGACCCTGACCGTTCCCGCGCGCAGTGCGTCGGACCAGCCGAGGTCGCCCCGCCACACCCGGACGAGGCTGATCAGGCTCGCCGTGAACGTGACCGTCACCGCGTGGCCGGGGTCGATGTCGCAGACGTCGGCCTCGCCGGGGGTGATGACCAGCCACCAGTTCCGCGCATGCGCGGGCATGTCCGGGAAGTCGAACAGGACCACCGTGCGGCCCTCGGGGACCGTGTCGAAGTCGATCCTGCGGTGCATGTCCCACAGCAGCAGTTTGGGGTCGAGATCCTCGTCCCCGAGCTCACCGATCCAGCGGGTGCCCCAGACGCCCAGGGCCTCCACCACGGGCCGCAGCTCCTCACCGGCCGGCGTCAGGACGTAACTCACGTCCTTGCCCTCGGTCCACTTCTCCGCGATGCCGGCCCGTACCAGCCGGTGCAGCCGCTTGGACAGCAGCGTGGGGGACATCCGCGGTACCCCGCGGCGCAGCTCATTGAAGTGGCGGCTCCCGGTGACCATCTCCCGCACGATGAGCAGTGTCCAGCGCTCGTCGAGCAGCTCCATCGCCTTGGCGACAGGACAGAACTGGCCGTACGTGGTCCCCATGGCAGCAGATTAGGCCGGGGGTTCGCGCCGGACCACCCAGGTGAGGGGCAACGGTCCGCGGCGACCGTCCGCCGGTACAGATCCTGTACTAGGGCGGGGTGCCACCGCGTTCCTAGGCTCGATGACGCGGCGACGAAACCGCGCGAGGAACTCTCGAGGAGCGCAGTCATGACGAACGCGATCGACACGGCGGAGGCCGACCGTGCGCTGAAGGCCAGGCACCGGGCGATGTGGGCCCAGGGCGACTACCCGTCCGTGGCCGCCGAGCTCATTCCAGGGCTGGGGAAGATCCTGGTGGAGGCGTGCGGGGTGCGCCCTGGTGACCGGGTGCTGGACGTCGCGGCGGGCACCGGCAACGCGGCGATCCCGGCGGCACTGGCCGGGGCGGACGTGGTGGCCACCGATCTGGCGCCCGAGCTGCTGGAGACCAGGCGGCGGCTGGCCGGGGAACGGGGGGCGCGACTGCGGTGGCAGGAGGCCGACGCCGAGGCGCTGCCCTTCGACGACGCCGCCTTCGACACCGTGCTGTCCTGCGTCGGGGTCATGTTCGCCCCGCATCACCGGACGGCCGCCGATGAACTCCTCAGGGTCTGCCGGCCGGGTGGCACCCTCGGTGTGCTGAGCTGGACGCCCGACGGGTTCATCGGCCGGATGCTGGCCGGGATGAAGCCGTACGCACCGCCGCCCCCACCCGGAGCACAGCCGCCCCCTTTGTGGGGGGACCCGGAGCATGTCCGGGCGCTCTTCGGGGACCGCGTCACCGACGTGACCGCCGAACGCCGGACGGTCGTGGTCGACCGCTTCGCGACGCCGGAGGCGTTCCAGGACTACTTCAAGCAGCGCTACGGCCCGACGATCAGCGTCTACAAGTCGATCGCCGACGACCCCGAGCGCATCGCCTCGCTGGACACCGACTTGGCCGAACTCGCCGGTCGCCACGATCAGGGCACGGGCGTGGGAAACCTGGCCCTGGAATGGGAGTACCTGCTGTTCACCGCACGCCGCGCGGACTGAGTGCACGGTCCGGTCACACCGGCAGCACCCACCCGACCAGGGCGCTCGACCGGCGGACGGTGCGGCACTCGTGCATCTCGATCAGCTCGGCGATCGCGGTGACATCCGGCCCGACCACGGTTGCGGTCACCCCCTCGGCCAAGCCCACGGCCGTGCGCACCACGGCGGCCGCCGCCGGCCCGGCGGGCTATGCGCAGCTATTCGTCGGCGCGTGGCTGCGCAGCCACGCGCCGACGACTCCACGAGTGCGCAGGCGCGGCTTGCGCCGTCAATGGCGCCGGACGTCGATCTGCCCGACCCGGCCGCCGATGCGCAATCGCGGCTTCAGTCGATGACTGCAGTGCGCGGCGCGGGGCCGACGGATGGGCGGTGACGGTGGCTGCGCAGTACACCGACGCATCGGTGCGCTACTTCGTCGTCCCCGTGGCCTCCGACGCCGGCGGCGGCTCGTTCACGGTGGCCGGCGCGCCCGGGGTGAACCTGCCGCCGGTCTCCCCCGTCCCGTACACGACGGTCACCGTCCAGCAGGGCCTCGCCGCCGAACAGGCCGCGGCCGCCGAGCAGGTTCCCGCCGACGGAACCACGGTCCGCATCCACGCGCAGGTGGAAGCCCGGGGCAAGGACGGGCGCTGACCGCTGGCCTACGAGACCGAGCTCAAGGCCCGCTCGGGCCGGTGGGAAGTAGCGGCGCCGGCCGGCACCAGGCCGTACGGCACCCCGACGGCGAGCAGATCGCCCAGCAGCCGCTCGTGCACGGCATCCGTCCCGGTCAGCGGTGAAGGCCATGCCCCGATTG
>NZ_POTZ01000239.1 GCF_003236365.1 Streptomyces sp. NTH33 | reverse complement strand
GGCCTGGCCCGGGGATGAATTCTCGATGTCGCTTGCCGATACCGCGGAGGCGGACACTGGTCGCAAAGGGGGGTGAACTCCGGGACCGATGCTTGTTCGGGTCCTGACCAGGACCCGGACCAGGACCAGGAAGGGAGCAGGCCGTGCAGATCACCCGTCGCGATGTCCTCAAGCTCGGTGGCCTGGCTCTGCTGACCGGGGGCGGCGCCAGGCCGGCCCCCGCCTCCGCCCACGCCTCCACGGCGCCGTCCGTCTTGCCCGATGCCACGGGCAAGGCGGATTACACGGTGCGGATCGCGACCGGACTCGTCGAGCTCGCGCCGGACACGATCGTGTCCACCACGACGTACAACGGGCGGTTCCCCGGTCCCCTGCTGCGGTTCACCGAGGGCCGCACGGTCGTGGTCGACGTCCACAACGACACCGGCACCCCCGAGCTGCTGCACTGGCATGGCCAGCGGGTTCCCGCCGAAGTGGACGGGGCCGCGGAGGAGGGCACCCCGTACATCCCCGCGCACGGGATGCGGCGCCTGTCGTTCACGCCCGGACCGGCCGGTTTCCGCTTCTACCACACCCATGTGGCAGCACATGACGACCTGACCCTGGGTACCTACACCGGTCAGGCAGGCCCGGTCTACATCGAGCCGAAAGCCCACCCCGGCGCCTACGACCAGGAGGTCTTCCTGGTGCTGAAGGAGTTCGGGCCCGCCTTCAGCCGGGGCGGGGACATGGCCCAGGACTTCCTGGCCGGCTCCGAGGTGCCGGGCCTGAAGCGCAGGGGTGAGAGGGCGATGGCCGACTCGCTGGCACGGGGAATGCCGCACGGCTACGAGGTCGGCTACACCGCCTTCAGTGTCAACGGCCGCAAACTGGGCCACGGCCCGCCGATCAGGGTCAAGTCCGGTCAGCGCGTGCTGTTCCACGTCCTCAACGCCAGCGCCACCGAGATCCGCAGCCTGGCCCTGCCCGGACACACCTTCAAAGTGGTCGCCCTCGACGGCAACCCGGTACCCCGCCCCGCCGACGTGCCGGTGCTGTGGATCGGCACCGCCGAACGCGTCTCGGCCCTGGTGGAGATGAACCATCCGGGCGTGTGGGTCCTGGGGGACCTGTCCGACGACGACCGGAAGAACGGCATGGGCACGGTGGTGGAGTACGCCGGCCGCGGCGGTTCCCCCCGATGGACCGCACCGCCCACATCCACCTGGGACTACCGCGCCTTCGCCCGTGCGGGTGCCACCGGCCGGCGGCCCGACCGCACCTTCGACCTGCTGGTGGAGAAACGCAACGCCGCCGACAGGGGATTCAACATCTGGGCCCTCAACGGCGTGCCCTTCTCCATGGCCACCGACAAGCCGGTGCTGGACCTCGACCGCGGCAGGCGCTACCGGATGCGGTTCCGCAACGCCACCGACGACATCCATCCCCTCCACCTGCACCGCCACACCTTCGAAGTCACCCACATCGCCGGCACCCCCACCCACGGCCTGCACAAGGACGTCGTCATGCTCGGCGGCTACCAGGCCCTCGACTTCGACTTCACCGCCGACCAGCCGGGGCTGTCCCTGTTCCACTGCCACCAGCAGCTCCACATGGACTACGGGTTCATGATCCTGCTGCGCCGCTCCTGACCCGGGCCGCTCGCCCGGCGGCGAACGGGACGAGTTCCCGCAGGACGAGTGGGGGTTCCACCCGCAACCCGGCCGAAGAGTTCGTACGCACCCCGCCGCCCGGGCAAGACGAGGCAAGGGGCCGTGAGTGGCGGGGCCATGCCCTGGTGCCGGCGCGGGACGGGTGGGTGGACGACGCGATCCGGATACCGGGGCGGATGTGGCCGCGGGCCGGTGCCTCGTGCAGAACGCGGAAGAGTCGTGGTCGTGGTCTCGTGGCCACGACGGTCAGTCCAGGTCGGCCTGCCACAGGTCGGGGCCGAAGACCTCGTACTGGATGTCGTGCGGGGCGACCCCGTGCTCGATCAGCCGGCTCCGTACGGCCTGGCCCGCACAGGTAGTAAAGGGCATTGTCCGGGATGCCGGCGGCGGTCGGGTCCATCAGTCCTTCGAAGACCCCGTCCACCGGTTCGAGGCTGTGCGCGTCCTTTTCGTACCAGACGTACATCCGCGCGTTCCGCAGCGCCAGCACGTCGTTGACCACTTGCCGCCGCAGCGGGAAGGACGCCTCGTCGAGGTCGGCGTGGAGAACGGTGATCGACAGCCCGGAGTCGGCCGCGACCAGGTGCGACAGCATGCCCGCCATGGGGGAGATCCCGATGCCCGCGCTGGCGAAGACCACCGGCCGTCCCGAGTCGTCGAGCACCACGTCGCCGTACGGCAGCGACAGCGTCAGGACGTCGCCCACTCCGACGGAGTCGTGCAGCAGCGCCGACATCTCGCCGTCGGGGTCGCCGGCCTCGCCGCGCACCCGCTTCACCGAGAACTGGCGGTGCTCGCCGTCGTCGGCGCGGGTCAGGCTGTACTGGCGCGGCTGGAGCTTCCCGTCGGGCATCCGCATCCGGACGGTGACGTACTGGCCCGGCAATGAGGTCTTCACCAGGCGGTCGTCGATCCGCTCGACGACGAAGGTGACCACATCGTCGGTCTCCTTGATCCTCCGCTCCACCCGCCAGTCCCGCCAGACCGTCTCCGGCCGGACCCCGCGGGCGCTGTAGAGGCCGCGCTCCTGGTTGATCAGGGCGTTGGCCATCAGCCAGTACACCTCGTCCCAGGCCGCGGCGACCTCCTCGGTGACCGCATCGCCCAGGACGTCGCCGATCGCCCACATCAGGTGGTCGTGGACGATCCGGTACTGGTCCGGGCGGATGCCGAGCGAGGCGTGCTTGTGGGCGATCCGGCGCAGCAGTTGCTCCGGCACCCGCTCCGGTGTCTCCACCAGGGTCGTCGCGAACGCGGCCACCGAGCCGGCCAGGGCCTGCTGCTGATGACCGTGCGCTTGGTTACCGCGGTTGAAGACGCCGTCGAGGAGTTCGGGATGCGCGGAGAACATGTGCTGGTAGAAGCGCTGGGCGATCTCACCGATGCGGTCGGCGACCACAGGGAGCGTGGCGGTGATGACGGGACGGGACTTGTCGGAGAGCATGTGTCTTCCCTCCCGGGTGTCGGCGGGGACTCCTGGCCCGCCCCTGGTACCCGTCGCCTCCTGTGTGACACAGCCGGTCCGGCGAGCCGCCGAACGTCCCTGCCGTCCCCGTGCACCGGCGGTCCGATCAAGTACCAGGTAGTCGTCACCCGTTGCGGATCCGTTCTTCGGCCGCGACCGCTGTCCAGACCCGCGGAGCGAGACCGTCGCCCGCGAGACGGGAGTCTCCCGGGCCCGGCTCCACGACCGGCCGGGCCCGAGAGCCCGGATCGAACGCCTTCGAGCCCGATACCGCCCCGTCCCGGCGGCGCCGGGCGACCGCCATGGAGCGCAAACGCCAGCTGGAGGCGGAGAACCGCGAACTGCGCGAGGCACTCACGATCGCCCTTGGTGAACGGCGCAGTCGGCTGTGGAACCGGTGACGCGGAGTACGTCGCCTCCCCCTCCCCCGGTCTGCACACGGCCAGGAGGCCCTCCTCGCGGAGGAGGTGCCCTCGGGCACCTCACCTCGTGGCGTCACCGGTTCGCCCGCGTACGCGGCGGCCGCCTGCTCGTGACCGTTCCCGTGGAGCAGCTCGCCTGGTGGGCGCCCCGTGCTGGCGGCAGACCCGGTCCGGGGGTGCCGGTCAGGTGCCGTGCGGGGTGGCGGCAGTGGCCGGGGAGGAAGGGGTCTGGGCTTGTTTGGTGGCGTACTGGTCCGCGGTGGCGGTCAGTGACTGCGCGACCTGGCGCAGATAGGAGATGAGCCGCTCGGTCTCTTCCGGGTTGCCTTCGGTTTCCTCGGTGGCCTGTTCCCACCTCTGCTGCAGGATCGCCTCGGCCTGTGCCCTGGCGGCCCGCACCATGTTGCGGGCCTGTTCGCGGGCCGCGGAGACGGTCTGCTCGGCCGACTGCTGGGCGCGGGCCTGCTGCAGTACGGCGTCCACGGTCGGCACCCCGGTGGGGCCGCTGCTGTCGCCGATGTTGTTCGCCCGGATCCAGTCCCGGTGGCGCTGCATGTCCGTCCGCAGCCGGTTGTTCTCCTCCGCCAGCGCGGTCAGAGTCGCCGCGCAACGGCGCAGGGCGTCGTGCACCGCCTCCTCGTTGTAGCCGCGACGGGTCAGGGGGGCGCGGGGGAAGGTCATGGACCGCAGTGCCTCGGGCGTCACCCGGTGCTCCTCCGGATGGTGTGCTCCTGTCTCGTTCACGTGTCTCCCATCACCGAGCGTCTTCGAAATGCAGCAGGTCGTGGGGAATGCCCGCGTCCGCCAGATCGCGCACGGTCGCGGAAACCATGGCCGGCGAGCCGCAGACGTAGAAGGAGCATCCCCTCCACGCGGCGGCGCGCAGGACCGGGCCGGCGAGGCTGCGGTTGTCGAAGGTGCCGGCGTCCGCGCCGACCAGCGGCGTGACTCGAAGCCACGGGTGGGCCTGGGCCAGTTGCCTGAGCGCGGGCAGGTCGTACAGGCCGTGGGTGTCGCGTGCCCCGACGAACAGGTCCACCCGGCGCTGAGGACCGTGCTGGGCGATCTCTTCGACCAGGGCGCGCAGCGGGGCCAGGCCGGTGCCCCCGGCGATCAGCACCAGGTCCCGGCCGCGGGACGGCCGGAGCGTGAGCCTGTTGCCGACCGGGGCTCCAAGACGCAGCACGTCGCCTTGTCGCAGCCCGTACACCAGGGCCGGGCTGACCAGGCCGCCGTCGACGGCGCGCACGTGCAGCTCGACGGTCCCGTCGGCGCGCGGCGCGTTGGCCGGGGTGAAGGACCGCCAGGTGCTCGGCAGCGTCGGGACTTCCACCATCACGGACTGCCCGGCCAGGTACGCCATCGGCTGGTCCAGGCGCAGTGTGAGGACCGCGATGTCGAAGCCGCGTTGCTCATGCCGCACCACCTCGGCGTTCCACCACGCCGGATTCACCGCGCTGTCGGCGTCGGCGGCCTGGATCATGGTGTGGGCCACCAGGGTGTAGGCCTCGGTCCAGCGGCGCTGCAGTTCCGGGGTCCACGCATCGCCCAGGAAGTAGGCCAGCGTGGCCAGCAGCGCTTGCCCCACCGCCTCGTAGTGGTGCGTCACCACCTGGAACCTGCGGTGGTCGCGGCCCAGCTGCTGCAGGTAAGGAACGAGCCGGTCCGGGTCGTCCGCTTCCGCGACGATCCGGCCCAGGGCGGCGACGAGGCGGTCGCGCTGCGCCCCCATGGCCACCGGGAACATCGGCCGGACCTCCGGCGCGATGAGGAACAGGTAGGAGTAGAAGTACCGCGGCACCTCGTCCCCCGACTTGCCGACCAGGGCGAAGGAATCTCTCAGCACCTGGGAATCGCTCACGTCCGCCCTCCAGTGGCTGACATCAGGGGTGACCTCCAAACAATGGGGAGCCGGCCGGCGGCTGCCTCAGTTCGAGGCGGCTTTGCCGGCCTCGATCATGGTGCTGCTGATCACGTCGTAGACCGCCGCCCAGGACTCCTCGGCGGCCGGTGTCCACGCATCGCCCGCGTAGTGGCGCAAAGTGGCGATCAGGCTGGCCCCCACGGCCGGATAGTGCTCGGCCAGCGCGCCGTATCCCGCATGGCGCCGCCCCAGGTTCTGCAGCATGCCTGTCAGCGTGTCGGTGTTCTCCAGGTTGACCACCAGGGCGCCGAGAGCCGCCCACAGGCGGTCGCGCTGCTCGTCGAGGTGAGTGGCGAACAGGGGGCGCACACCGGGATGGTGGGCGAACAGGTGGTCGTAGAAGTACGCGGTCACCTGCGAGCCGTGGGGCTGAACAGCCGCGAAGCTGCTCCGGATCAGCGAGAGGTCTGCGGTCATGGCGGCCGACTGTAACCAGAGGCGCGCGAATCGAACAAGTTGGGTCCGGAATGAAACCGACCTGTTGGCACGCTGCCGACTTTCCCCCTCCACACACACAACCCGGCACATGTGCTGAGACTTCGTCCGGAAATCCCGGCGACCGCATCAGCTCGACGACCGGCTGCTCATGCCCCGCCCGGCCTGTTCCCAACGCGCCGAGCACACCGTAGAAGTGACCCGCACCATAAAACCCCGCCGGGGGTAGCGCCCCGGAACACCCCTGCTAACATCGACCCGGCTCAAAACCCCTCCCTCTCCCTCCGGCGCGGGAAAGCCCGGTGAACTGCGGGAGTGTCTACTCACTTCGGTGTCTTGGAGTCTGGCTGGGGCTGATCCTG
This sequence comes from Streptomyces sp. NTH33, assembly GCF_003236365.1. GTDB lineage: Bacteria > Actinomycetota > Actinomycetes > Streptomycetales > Streptomycetaceae > Streptomyces. The sequence continues at coordinate 4,704 of NZ_POTZ01000239.1, read as the reverse complement.
GAGGCTCCCTCCAGGCACGGCGGCAGACCGGGAGGTATGAGGTACGCAAACGGCGGGCGTTGAACGCCGAAAACGCGTCCGACGCCGCAGTGCACGACTATCCCGCGCGCCGAGGACCGCGAAGCCGGCTTCCGCGGCACGCTGCTTCTCCGGCCGGCCCGGATCCGCTGCCTGCACGGACACGCGTCAGTTCGTTGCCTGCCGCCACTCGGCGCGAGCCCCCGCGCGGCCGGTCCATGATCCGGCCGGACGCGATCGGTATCAGCTCCGAAGACACCGACAGGGCCTACCTGGGCGTGCCGTGGGTGAGCGAGACGACGAACAAGACCACGATGCACAGCACGATGGCAGCGAGGACGGGCCACCCGCATCCCCGGTCGTCACCGGGCCGCCCACCCGTTCCCACGGTGGCCGATGCCGGGGAAGAGGCCACATGGCGCCAGCCGCGGCAGGCAGGGCAGGGAGGGGACGGAAAGGGGACCCGGACGTTTTGGCTGCTCAGCCCCGTGGTGGGGAAGGTGGCCCGGACGCCCGGCGAGGTGGGCGTCAGTCCGTGGAGGTAGATGGCGGTGCGCTGCGGATCGAGGATCGCCGAGCGGTCGTCGTCGGGGTGCGCCAGCGCGGTCACGACCTGCGCGGTGGCCAGGGCGACGAGCTGGATGTCCACCCGGGCGCCGCGGGCGGCCTGGGTGTCGGCCGTCGCCCGCCGGAACGCCGCCGCGCACTCGTAACAGGGCGTACGCCTGCCGGGGAGCACCCACAGGATCTCGCCGACCTCGGCGTCACGGATCCTGGGGTCCACCCAGACCGCCGGATACACCGCGGGCTTGCCCACCGCGAGGGCCACGCGGTTGACGTGGCGCTGGCACGCGGCGGAGTCGGTCGCCGCCACCACCACGTCCGCGCCGCCCACCAGCGACCGCTGCTGGTGGGCGGGCAACTCGAGAAAGTCCGCATGGTGGCCGATGGCGTCACAGGGCGGGAAGTCGCGACGGATCTTCTCGGCCAGTGCCGGGGCTTTGGGCTGTCCCAGGGCCGGAGCACCGAGTGGGTGCCGCATCAGGTTTTCCACCGCGAGCGTGTCGGGATCGACCAGCCGGAGCGGGCTGAATCCGATCCGTGCGAGCTCTTCGGCGAGAAATCCGCCGACCGCTCCCGCGCCGACGATCAGCACCGCTCCCGTACGCCGACGGTGGCGAGCCCAGACGCGGTCCTCGGGCAGATCGGTCAATCGAAGGTCCAGCGGGCCACTCGAACCGGGCGCGGCCGGGCCTGCTGGTCGCGCTGGGGGTCCTCCTCCGGCTTCAGCTCCCCGGTCTCGGCGTCGAGGAACCACTGACGCTCACTGTCGTGCGCCTGTTCTTCCGTCAGTTCGGCTTTCTGCGGGGTCTCCGGTGCTGCACCCACGAGAGTCCCTCCTTCCGGCTGCGGGCGACGGCGCGGCACCGAAGCACCGCCACGTCTCGCCCGCCCCCCTTCTGCCACCGCCCGCGCACTCGGGGCGGTGACAGAAGGGGTGCCTGGTTTCTCTGCCTCTTGCGTCTTCTTTTCTACGTTACGCGCCAGTACGGGCACCGCATCCCGGGATGCCCGGCCTGATCAGCAGAGGCAGTCGGCGGTGCGAGCCTGTGCGCGGGTTGGTGCGGGTCTCGGTGTGCTCGCCGGGCTCCGCCCCGATGAACGAGGTGGCCTCGGCCTCGATCGCGTCACCTCTCTCAACGAGCTTCGCTGTTGAGGGAAGTGCGCGATGGCCTCCCGATGGCCTGGGGTAATGCACTGATCACTGCTGCACCACTCGGCGGGACACCGTCCAAAGGCGGGCCCCGACGGCTTCCGCCCCCGGCTACCCGGATGTATCGGGGCGGGATTCATAGCGCAGGGTGTGGAAGCGGCCGGCCTGCTCACGTCCGGCGGGGTCGCCGCCCAGCGCCCGTACCGCCGCGATGGCGTACTGCTGTTCCCGGACGTCGGTGAAGCGCCGCTGCGGATAGGTGCGGGAAGGATCGACGGTCGTGCGCAGACCATGCGCCGCCAGCGTCCGCACGACCGGGTCGTACGAAACCGTCCGCAGCACGAACGCGCTGACCCACATCGGCCGTCGGACGCTGTCCAGCAGCGCGGCGAACGTCCGGGCGGTGACGTAGCTTCCGCCCCCCGTCAGCGTGATGAGGCCGGCCTCCGCGAGCGCTCGGCTCAGCCGGGGGCTGGGCGGGCCCTGCTCCAGGTCGTCGGTGAACACGGCGTCCAGGAGACCCACCGCGAGCGCGTAGTGCACGGCGGGCGCCGAGACGTCCAGTCCGATCACCGCGACCGCGTCCGGTCGGCGCCGCTGAGCGTAGAACTCCTTGTCCCAGGCGATGAGTTCCGCTGTCGACATGGTCCGGGCGGTGCGGGAGGTGTACCGCTCGTACATCTCCGCCAGCGTCACGTCGTGGTTGAGCAGCGCGGCGTTGATCCCGTACGAGCAGCACAGGTCCAGCACCACCGACTTGCGGGGGCGGCCGTCGTCGACCGCGGCCCGTTCGGCGGCGACCTGCCGGAAGACCGGCTGGGCATGGTGCGGGATCTCGTACTCCAGTGGGGCCAGCCGGCTGAAGTACGCGCGTGGGTCCGGCCGGTCGTAGATGTCGTCGAACCGCGACTTGCCGCCTGTCACACCCCCGGAACCGCCAGAGCCCGACCCGGCCATGCCGTACTCCTCCTCACAGAACCCGCCTGCACCCCCATCATGTCCGGCCTCCTTGGTCCCGGCACCTCCGCACAGGGGCGCCCGGATGCACGCGACCTCCCCGCCCTGCCGGCTGTCGGCCGGCTGGGCGGGGAGGTCGTGTGCCCGGAACGAGACGGGCGTCAGGCGGACGCCGGGGCGGCCGGCCGCGGCTCGTCGTAGACGCTCTCCACGTGGTCGGCGGCCGGGGAGGCCGAGGCGTTGTCGTACTTCGTCCGGTCCAGGATCTTCTCGCGGGCGGAGACGAGCACCGGGACGAGGGCCTGGCCCGCGACGTTGGTGGCGGTACGCATCATGTCCAGGATCGGGTCGATGGCGAGCAGCAGGCCCACGCCCTCCATCGGCAGGCCGAGGGTGGACAGGGTGAGCGTCAGCATGACGGTCGCGCCCGTCAGGCCGGCGGTGGCCGCCGAGCCGATCACCGAGACGAAGGCGATGAGCAGGTACTCCTTGATGCCGAGCTGCACGTCGAAGATCTGCGCCACGAAGATCGCGGAGATGGCCGGGTAGATGGCCGCGCAGCCGTCCATCTTGGTCGTCGCGCCGAACGGCACGGCGAAGGAGGCGTAGTCCTTGGGGACACCGAGGCGGATCGCCGACTGCTGGGTGACCGGCATGGTGCCCACCGAGGAGCGGGAGACGAACGCCAGCTGGATGGCGGGCCAGGCTCCCTTGAAGAACTGCAGCGGGTTGAGCTTGCCGACGGTGAAGAGCAGCAGCGGGTAGACACCGAACAGGACCAGGGCGCAGCCGATGTAGATGTCGGCGGTGAAGGTCGCGTAGTCGCCGAGCAGGTTCCAGCCGTACTGGACGATGGCGCGGCCGATGAGGCCCGCGGAGCCGATCGGGGCGAGCAGGATCACCCACCACAGGGCCTTTTGCAGCAGCTGGAGGATGGACTCGGAGAGGGTGAGGACCGGCTGGGCCTTCGGGCCGATCTTGAGGACCGCGATACCGGCGACGACCGCCATGAAGACGATCTGCAGGACGTTGAGCTCGGTGAACGGCGTGATGACGTCGGTCGGGATGATACCGGTGAGGAAGTCCAGCCAGCTGCCGGCGTGCTCCGGCTTGCCGCCGTCGGCCGGGGTGAGGGAGGAGCCGGAGCCCGGGTTGGAGACCAGGCCGATGACGAGGCCGATGACGACCGCGATCAGCGAGGTGATCATGAACCAGAGCAGGGTGCGGCCGGCCAGGCGGGCCGCGTTGTTGACCTTCCGCAGGTTGGTGATCGACACCATGATCGCGAAGAAGACCAGCGGAGCCACGGCCAGCTTCAGCAGCTGCACGAAGATGCCGCCCACCTTGTCGAGGGTGGTGGCGAGCCAGGACACGTCGTAGGTGCGGGCGACGAAGCCGAGGACCAGGCCGACGGCGAGGCCGAGCAGGACCTGGGCCCAGAAGGGGACGGGTATCCGGAAGCCGGACGTCGGGGGCTTCGGATCGGCGGTGTTCGCGGACACGGACACACTCCAGTAGGGACGCACGGGAAAGAGGGTTCGAGCGGGGACGTACGAGAGCGGCGCCCGTGAAGAGACGTCAACGGCGCCGCTGCATCGAAGAGTTCGCGGTCAGGCGCGACACGCCGCGGACAGGCAGCGGCAGAGGTCGACGTGCAGGCGCGCCACGAGCGGTACGCCCGTCACGACGCGGCAGACGCCCCGGGGGGCGTCTGCGCGGTACGCGGCTGCTGTCTTCACAGCCAAAACGTTAACACCTGTACTTTGAGAACATCAAAGGGAATCTTTGGATCGGGGAGAACGCCCTCTCCCTGCCCGGGGCCGGTGCGCCGCCAAGGACCGGACGGCGGCCCCGATGGGGCCGATCGGTGTGATGCCACCCATAGGAGCCAGATCACTTCCTAACGGGCGTCGTAGAGGCCGGACCGCCCCGAGCAGCACAGGAAAGCCGCATAACGCCTCATTTCGGGCATCACTCCGTATCCGGGTAGTACGTCACACCGTTGCGCCCCGCCC
>NZ_POTZ01000238.1 GCF_003236365.1 Streptomyces sp. NTH33 | reverse complement strand
CCCTCGCCCTCGACGAGGACCCCGCCCCCAACATTCGGGCGCTGCTCGCCACCGACGCCCGCTCGATCGCACAGCAGAGCGGAGCCGACCAGCTTCACGTCCACAACGCAGTCACGCTGACCATCGTGCTCGCCCCCAAGATGACCGCCCCGCCGCCCGACGTAAGTTCGGCTCCGGGTGACGACGAATGCGGCATCACTTGACTGCGTGAGTGCACGACACCCTCAGCACCCTGCCTCCGTCCCGCGTAGCCGTCGCAAGGCCGCAGTGCACGCGTCCGCACGGCCCGCACAAGGCGGAAAGAGTGTCCGCTGGCACTGGGGGATCCCTGGGACTTTTCTGGGACTTCCGGCTGCATCAACGGGCAACAGCGTGAAACAACCGAAAGACCATTCGCGCAGGTCAGCGGCACCTTTCCGTCCATCGCTGCAGGTCCCAACGCTGGCTGGTCTCTTCCGGGACATCTGATCGTCCGATGCCGTCGGCCCCCTCTGACCTGCGCTGGTGCGGATCTGGAAGGGGGTTGCTGCGCCGCCACGCGCGCATCGCCGCCGGGCTCGGAGATCGAGGCTTGGATCAGGCGCATCGAGAGCACCGCGAGGAGGACGATCAGAAGCCGAAGCCCACCCGGACTTCCGGCCTCGGCGACCGTTTCATCAACCGCGAGGCCCTCGGCTTCGCCCCCGTTGATGAGACCAGAGGACCTCAGGAGCGATGAAGGCGTGTCGTCCGCCGTCCAGCACCCGGCGCGGCGGACGGCGCACCCCCAAGCCGCTCAGCGCTCCGACGCGAACCGCACGAACCGCCCCCGGCCCTCGCGGCCAACCGCGAAGGCCGGGCGGTTCACGTCCTTGGAGTCCCGCATGTGGACGGCCTGTTCGATGATCGCGACCTCCATGGAACCCGGTCGCCGACCGGGTCCTCGTCGCTCCGCGAACGGCGCGGGAGGCCGCACAAGAGGATCTGGACGAGGCGAGACGGCCGGCCGTCGGCCTCTGCAGCACTCGACCAGGTCATGGGCCTGCACGGCGTACCCGCCGGTGAGGACCGGAGGACGGAGGGAGCCGAGGCCCACGGCGGCCGGCCGACCGCTCCGGCCCTCATGTGTGCTGGGGCGGGACGGTCGGCCGGACTGCCGGGCTACCGCAACGAGCTCACGGCGGCGGTGGACGCCTCGAGTTCGCGGGCGAGGGTCGCCGCGTCGGAGGGTCCGGTGTGCCGGCGGTCGCCGATGAAGAAGGTCGGGGCGCCACTGGCCCCGCTCGCCTCGGCGCTGGCGGCGTCGGCCCGTACCCGGGCGGCCGTCTCCTCGGAGTCGAGGTCCCGCAGGAACCGCTCGACGTCGAGTCCGGCCTGGGCGGCATACCCGACGATGTCGTCGAACTCGAGCTCGTTCTGCTGGGTGAACAGCAGGTCGTGCATCTGCCAGAAGCGTCCCTGCGCGTCGGCGGCGACCGCCGCCCGGGCGGCGAGTTCGGCGTTCGGGTGCACATCGGGCAGCGGCAGGTGCCGGTAGACGTAACGGAGCCGGTCGCCGAACCGCTGCCGCAGTTCCTGGGCGACGCCGGTGGCATGGGCGCAGAAGGGGCATTCGTAGTCGCCGTACTCCACCAGGGTCAGGGGTGCGTCCACGGGACCCTTGACGTGGTCCGTGGCCGGGTCGACGGGGCGGTCGAGCGTATGGGGCAGGTCGGCGTCCGTCTCGCCGCGCAGGACCGCGGCCAGGCGGAAGGCCACCCGTCCCAGGACCGTCGCGAACACGGCCGCCAGCAGGACGCCGACGGTCGCCTGGGCGCGTAGGACCGGGTCCTCGAAGGCGAGTCCGGCGATCAGCAGGGAGACCGTGAAGCCGATCCCGGACAGCACGCCACCGCCCACCACGTGGCCCGGGCCGACACCGCGCGGGAGCTTGCCCAGGCCGAGGCGGGCGGGAAGCAGCGCGCCGCCTCCGATGCCCAGGAGCTTTCCGACGACGAGGCCGATGATGACGGCCCAGGTGACCTTGGAGGTCAGGGCGTTGGCCAGGACGCCGCCGCGCAGGTCGACGCCGGCGCTGGCCAGGGCGAACACCGGGACGATGAGGTAGCTCGTCCAGGGGTGGAGTACCGTCTGCAGCCGCTCGTTGACGGAGACGGCGCGTTTGAGTCCCCTGCGTGCCGTCAGGCCCACGTCCGCTCGGGGGGACTGGCGGAAGGCCCGGAAGAGCCGGACGGCCCGTTCCACGGCCTGGCGTGCGGGGGTGTGGGCGGGGATGAGGAGACCGCCGAGCATGCCCGCGATGGAGGCGTGGAGGCCGGCTTGGAAGGTGGCGAGCCACAGCGCGAGAACGATCAGCACGTACGGGGCCGTGCGCCACACACCGAGGCGGGTCAGCCCGGCCAGGGCCACGCACAGGGCGAGCGCGACCAGCAGCGGCCGCAGGTGGACCGTCTCCGAGAAGACGAAGCCGATCACGGCGACGGCCACGATGTCGTCGATGACGGTGATGGCCAGCAGGAAGACGCGCAGCTGCGTGACGAACCGGGGGCCCACGATGGTGAGCGCCCCCAGCATGAACGCGGTGTCGGTGCCGATGACCACACCCCACCCCTGGACGGCTTCGCCTCCGGGTGCGACCGCCAGGTACAGCAGCACGGGGATCAGCATGCCGCCGATCCCGGCCAGGGCCGGGATCACGACGCGCCGGCGGTCGGTCAGCACGCCCACGGAGATCTCGTAGCGGACCTCCAGGCCGATGACGAAGAAGAACAGGGCCATCAGGCCGTCGCTGACCCAGTGCCCCAGGTCCATGGAGAGACTGGCCCCGCCGATCGAGAACGAGGCGTCGGTCGCCCAGAGCGACGCATAGGCCTCCGACCAGGGCGAGTTCGCCCACACCAGGGCCACCACGACAGCGGCCAGGAGCAGGCCCACGCTGCCCGCCTCGGTGCTCAGGAAGGCGCGCACCGGGCCGGAGAGCTGGGCGACCAGTGTGTTCCCTTTGGCCGGGGTCTGGGAGGCCGGGTCGTTCTTCTTCCGTAGCGCCATCACCAGCTCCCCCGCGCCGGGGTCAGGGCCTGCGTGGGGGTGAAGGCGGTCTTCCGGCCGGTGATCCCGCGCTCGGGGAAACCCACCGGGGTCTCCCCGTCGCGGATCTCGCAGCGACTCTGCTCGGGGTTGTCGCGGACGGTGGTGCTCATGCGCTCCCTTCCTGCGGGCTCTTCGGACGGACCGCGGGCGGTGCGGCGATGCGGCAGCCGCCCGGCTCGGCACGGGATGACGGCTGACGTCCTGCACACGGATACCTGGTACGCCGAAGAAACCTCCCGTCCCACTTACTCATATCTGGTTCAAGAGTCACTTTTATTCCCGATGCGGGTCCGCATTTCCGGTCCGGGGTCCGCGTCCGGGCACGTGAGCGGGTCCGAACGTACGGGTGGCGACCCTCGTGGCCCGGCACCCCGACGAGGGTCGCTCACTCCTCGTCCGAGTCGCTCGGCCGTGCCGGCACGTGAGGTGTTCGGTGGTCGCGCAGGCCTCGCCCCACGTCGAGGAGTCCGCGCTGGCCGTGCGCGGGCGGCTGCGCGAGGCCGAGCAGATCCGGCGGCGCTTCGGCCGTACGCCGCCCGTGGGGATCGCCTCGACGCGTACACCGCCAAACGGCTGCTACGGCTGCTACGGCTGCCGGGCGTCCCCGGTGCCGTCCGGCGGCGCCTCGCCCGTCAGCATGTACGTCTCGCCGACGCCGCGCCGCTGGTCCGGGCGGCAGGAACTGCCGCGTCGGCAGCCGTCGCGCCTCACCTCCCGCCACCGGCCCGCACTGCGGCTCGCCGAGGCCGTCCTGCGCGGCTCCTGGCTCCCCACCACCTCGACACCGCGGGTCTGGTACGGATGCGCCCCGACCTCGCCGTCCGCACCGGCGACGGCCGCACCCCGACCGCCGTCGCCGACGCCAAGCACAAGGTCGAGAAGGGCGACGGGGTCCTCAACGCCGACCTGTACCAGGCGCTCGCCCACGCCACCGTGCCCGGCCTGCGCGAGGCGCACCTGGTGTACGCGGCCGGACGGCGGCCCGCACGCCTCCACGAGGTGCGCGGGACGACGGCGAGGCCGAACGGGCGGGGAGTACGGCTGTACCAGCACAGCCTCGACCTCTCCCGCGAACCCGCACACCCCCTGTCGGCCCTCCGGGAAATCGCCGGACGGCCGGCCGGAGCCGACCTGCTTTCACGGTCATGAAACGCCGTCAGGCAGACTCGACGCGGACAGGTGACTGCGTCCGGAGTCCGCCGAAGACACCCGTGACCGGCGGATGCGGACCATTCTCATCACCGGCTCATGGCGGAGCGTCGTCCTCTTCGTCGCCTGCACGCGCGCCCGCGAAGCCCTGAACGTGACGTGGAGCGGAGCTCCGAGCCCGTGGTGGCGAAGCCGTCACGGGCGGCTTCGGCGAGCTGCCGGCTCAGCTGCCTGCCGGCTGCTCATCACCAGGAAGCCAGTCCACCTGCTGGAGAGCGGCCAGGTCACCGCGCGCCAGCATGGCCATCACCCGGATCATCTCCGTGCGCGAAGCATGCGGCAGGTGGCGAGGCTCGACGTCGCTGTCGTCGAGCTTTTCGAGCACCAGGCCCCCTCCCTGGAAAGCCGAGACGGTCCAGGAGGATGCCCCGTCCGTGACCGACACGTCCGGGTGCTCGTCGTCGACCGGTCCGTCGAGTTCGGCGACGAGTGAGGGGATGCCGGCCTCGCTGCCGTCCTCCATGGCCCCGTCCCGATGTGTGAACGCAACGGGCATCGTGCCGGCCTCACCCGGCCGGTCGAGGACCAGCGCTCCGGTAGTACCTCGAACGTGCCTCCTCGACCGCGTCACGCACGGCGCCCGGCTGCGCACCGCCGACGTTGAACGGTGGACACAGTCGGGAGATCAGGCTGTCTCTCACCGCAGACGGGTCGGGATGCTCGGTCCAGGTGAGCGCCAGATGCTTGTGCATCCATACGGTGAGGCGCTCCTCGTCCTCCGGCACGAGGGCCACCCGGTCGGCCGTCCATGCCGTCCGATAGTCCTCGGCGGGCATGAGCAGCCCCGCCAGTGTTCGACGCAGTGTGGAACTTCCGGACTGTCTCAGGTGGTCGGAGGTGATCCGGCTGCGGAGCCGGGTGGCTTTGCCCACGTAGAGGAGCCGGTGGCCGGGATCCGCGGAGTTCGCCGGCCCGGGAAACGACGGCAGGACGTCGGGCGCCGCCCACCACGCGCACAGCCCCGCTGTCCCCGGCAGCGCTGCCGTCGCCTCGGACAAGGAGTGTGGAGAGTCGGACAGCGCTGCGATGGCCCGTCGTACGGCCGTCTCCTCTGACATGGCCTCAGCATAGGGGCCGGGAAGACCATGGGTCAGCGGCTGTCGGAACCCGGGGCGGGGCCGGGGCCGCCTACTCGTCCTTCTGCCAGGCGCCGACCCCGAGCTTCCCCGTCGTCCCCAGGTCCAGCTCCGGCACGACCGTCACCGGCGCGGCGCCGGGCTTCGCCCAGGTCCGCACGTAGGGGGCGTTCACGGGGTCGCCGACCCCCATCTCGACGGTGTTGCGCCACACCAGCGTCGTGCGCGCCCGCTCACCGGGGCGCAGGGTCAGCGGCCGGGGCGGGGCGTCGGCCCCGGTGCCGGAGGCGATCGCGCTGCCGCCGTGCAGGATGCGTACGCCCTCGACGGGCTCGTGGTCCTCGTCGAGGAGCTGGAGCCGCGGGTAGCCGTCGAGCCGGTACGGGCCGGTGCCGCAGTTCTCCAGGTGGAGCCCCACCACCCGCAGCCCCATCGCGGCGTCGCCCTGGTCCGCGTAGACACGCACCCCCGACTCCGGGCACGGTCCCCCGGTGGACGGGGCCTCGCCTGCGGGCACGCTGCGCACCCTGAGGATCCGTGCGGGCGGCGTGCCGTCCCCGTACGGGCCCATGGCGGTGCGCGTGAGGGTGCGCCGTACGGTCCTGCCGGGCTGCACGGACGGCACGGTCTGCTCCACGCTGTTCAGCGCGGCTCCGGAGTCCGACACGATGCTGAAGGTGACGGTGTAGGTGAGGGCACGGCTCCCGGTGTTCGTGACCTCCCACTGGATGTCGTCGCAGGAGGCACCGCCCGAGCCGGTGATCCTGACCCCGTCCCGCTCCCTGCCCGAGGTGTCGCCCGACGGGCCCGACGGCGCCCCCGTGGGACAGCCGGAGGCCGAACCACCGCCCCGTGCACCGGCTTTCTCGACCCCGCACCCGCCGAGCAGCAGCACGGCGGCGAGGGGCAGGACGAGGGAGGTGGCTCTGCGCATGCGCGGAGTCGATCAGGAGCGGCCCCGGCGGGGCTGTGGCGGAAGCCATACTTCCGGTCACAGCCCTGTCACAGACCACTCGGCGCCGCCCGCCGGCAAGTTGCGCGTCCAGCGGACGGCCTGGGGGCGCCCCCGGCGAAGCCGGAGAGTGCCCCCAACCGTTCGGGGCACACGGCTGAGCACGAGTTCTGGCACCGGGGCTCACTCCCGCCCAGTCTCCAGGAACGGTAACCGGCGGCCGTGAGGCGATGGTGGAAGCGGACAGGGGCGGCGGGTGCGACAGGGGTCGTGGTGAGCGTCGTGGTGACCTTGGTGGGTGACAGGTCGTGGGGGTGGGACTTCGCGGCCCGGTGCCTGCTCTTCTCGGCGCTGTACGCACTGACGGGGCCTCTGGTGGCACGGTCTCGACGCCGTGCCGAGGAGCGAGATACGCAGCACATGCGGGACATCCGGGAAGCACGGCGCCGCCGACGCCGATCATCGGCTTGTCGGCTGCCGCACGCCGAAGTGAACGCACGGAGCCGGGCGGAGCCGGGCTTCAGCGAGTGCGGCCGCATCGGTACGAGCGACCGGCCCGGGTGGGCTCCCACGACGGTGTTCAACGGCTCAGGACTGCTTGGTTCCGCAGAAAGGGCAGGTGGCGACATTCGCCTTCATCAGCACAGTGGGCAGGGCGCCATCGAGGATCCGGTCACGGGGCAGGGTGAGACCGAAACGCCGCTCGATGACCTCGAGGCAGGTGCGGTGCACTCTGTCACGGTCCTCCGACAGTTCATCGGGATCGTCGAGGGGCAGGCCGGCCGCGGTCAGGTCCGCTTCGACGGCCGCACAGAGCTCCCGGTCGTCCCCGGTGACTCCGTCGTAGCCCCACGAGCCGTCCAGATGCAGGTTGAAGTAGGACAGGGTGCGTCCGTCATGCTGGTAGGCGAAGTGGGGCGGCACGGGTTTGCCGTTCTCTTCCTCGTACCAGAGATGGAAGACGTGAGCACCGCCTCGTGACACGGGAGGCTCGGGCCCGAACCCCCCGTACCAGAAGCCGTGCTGGACCACGAAGGCCCATTCGTCGATCTCTCCGTGGCGCAGGGCGATCGCATCGTGGATGTGGCCGAACAGGCCCGCCATGACGTCTTCGGTCTGCTGCGCGGTGAGGTTCCCGATGAACCGCGGTTCCTGCTTGTTCCTGCCGAACCGGGTCGCGGCAACCCTTCTGGCCAGTTCCTCTCCCGCGAGGTCCTGGGCGATGACGACGCTGTAGCCGCCCCAATCGATCGACTTCGGCTCGGCGAGCCAGGTGATTCCGTCAGACATGCCGATCACCCCACCAGGTCCGGAGCAGGAGTGCTGTGATGGAGGCCACACCTCCGGTTCGGGTGCACTCGGGGAGCAGCAGGCCGCCCTGGGGACGGAGATCGACTACACCACGCCGAGGGATGCCGTCTTCATCAACTTTCCTCCACAACCCGTCAGTTGTGGTCGCCGAACCGTCCGTCCCCGGCATTCTCCGGTCAACGGACGCCACTCCTGAAGACCTCCGCCCGAACGCCGGAGGCGCGCGCCTACGGTGCGATCACCGGGCGCGGCGGCGACGGCCGCCGTGCTCAGTCGACGATCGGACGATCAAGGGGAGGCAGCATGGCAAGTGTGGAAGTGTCGCTGAAGGAGATGATGACCGCGGTCGAGGGGGCGCTGGGCGCGGCGGTCGTCGACTACACCAGCGGGATGGCCCTGGGGACCCTGGGCGGGGGCAAGGACCTGGACCTGACCATCGCCGCCGCGGGGAACACGGACGTCATCCGCGCCAAGGTGCGCACCATGGAACAGCTGGGCCTGCAGAGCCAGATCGAGGACGTGCTGATCACGCTCGGCAGTCAGTACCACCTGATCCGCCTGGTCACCGGACGCAACGGCAACGGCCTGTTCCTCTACCTCGTTCTGGACAAAGACCGTTCGAACCTGGCGATGGCCCGCCACCAGCTCAAGCGCGTCGAGGAACAACTCGAGGTCTAGGACTTTCCCGTGTCCCCGGCCGACGTGCGCCCATGATGTGAAGACTTCTTCAAGTCACCACATCAGCATGATCCCAAATGGTGGATGCGCGCGGCCGGGGGCGAAAAGAATCGGCTGTGCAGGGCACATTCCGCGGCGGCGCCCTCCGGGGTGCCGTCGCACCTCCGGACCACCCCCGACGCGGCAGGGAGCGAGCACTCATGCAAGTCCCCCTCTACCAGGCCAAGGCGGAGTTCTTCCGCATGCTCGGACACCCCGTGCGCATCAGGGTCCTGGAACTGCTCCAGCACGGTCCCGTGCCGGTGCGGGACCTGCTCGCCGACATCGAGATCGAGCCGTCCAGCCTCTCGCAGCAACTGGCCGTGCTGCGACGGTCCGGCATCGTCGTGTCCATCCGGGAGGGGTCCACCGTCCGCTACGCGCTCGCCGGCGGCGACGTCGCCGAGCTGCTGCGCGCGGCCCGACGCATCCTCACCGAACTCCTGGTAGGCCAGAACGAACTGCTCGCCGAACTCCGGCAGACCGAAGGCGGTCGCGCCGACCCGGCCGTCGTGTCCACCACCGGCATCGGTCACCCGTAGCGGAAGAGCGGTCCGAGGCGGTCCTCGGCGGCCTGCGGCCGGCCGGCGCCAGCAGCGGCCGAGTTCGGGGCGTGGGCGCGGTACGCGGCGAGGTCGGTGGCGTGGACCGTGACACGGGCGAGGTCGGCGCGGATGCCGCGCTCGGCGGCCTGCCGTAACTCCGTCAACGCCCGATCCGGTGATCTGCGGGGGTCCGCACGTCGATCACAGTTCCGGTCTGTCTCGATGACGCGGGGGCTTGTCGGGGCGGGGCGTGACCCCGGAGGCTGCTCCGGGGCCACGCCGTGGGTCGCGCCGGTGTCAGGGGGCGATCTCCTTCGACACCCGCTCGCCGGAGGCTATGGCGCCGTCGAGGTAGCCGAAGTTGTCCAGGGACGTGTGCTCGCCGGCGAAGTGCACATTGCCCTCGGCACCGGGCTGGGCGCCCCACAGGGTCGTGTACTGGCCGACGCGGGGGCAGGTGTAGGCGCCCTTGGACCAGGGGTTGAGGTGCCAGACATCACGGTACGCCCTGCCGTTGTACGCGGCCGTCACCCCGGGGAAGATCGGTTCCATCCCGGACAGGAAGGTGTTCACCTGCGCCGCCGGGGCGGTGCCGAAGGCCGCGCCCGTCCAGCCGGTGGTCACGGCGGAACCGGAGGGGAACTGGCACAGGATGCCCTGGGGCAGCGCCTGGCCCACGCTGTCGTCCCAGACCGTCTGCAGTGTGTCGGGGTTGGTGTACGCGACGCCGCCGTACTTCTGCGCGACCCACGGCCGGCTGGTGAACTGCACGTGGAGTTTGGCGTTGGTGCCCAGGTCCAGTTGCTGGATCGCCCGCGTCTTCAGCGCGGAGAACCCGGCCCCGCTGAGGTCGCAGTCCCGCAGTGTCATGAAGGGCAGCGCCAGGACCACCTTGTCCGCCACCACGTCGGACACGGCCAGGCCGTCGCTGAAGGTGCAGGTGACCGTGGAGTCGGCGTTGGACCGGAGCGCGGTGAGCTTCTTTCCGTACTGCACTGTGCCGGGCGGCAGTTGGCCGATCATCCCGGAGATGAGCTGGTCGTTGCCGCCGACGATCGAGTACTTCTCGTCGCCTCCGGTGATCGGGGCGAGGAAGCCGGGGCTGTTCCAGCCCAGCAGATAGATCAGGTTGAGCGCGGGCTGCCGGCTGGGGTCGAGGCCGTACTCGGAGAGGACGTTGGACTGCATGAGCTTGGCGAACCGGCTGCCGAGGCCGCCGGGGACATTGGCGGCCAGCCATTCGTCGACCGTCATCAGGTCCAGCTGGCGCCCGCGTGCGGTGTAGTTGTCGTAGGTCTGCGGATAGGGGGCGGCCTTCAGTTCGGCGGCGAACTTCGGCTGGACCACCTTCCAGTCGTTGTTGGCGTCCGTGATGCTGTAGAGCGCCCCGTCGATCCAGTACTTGTCCTCGTATTTCCCATGGTTGCCGCCGTTGACGGTGTTCGTCTTGAGGCCGAGCGTCTTGGCCAGGTTGAGAGCGGCGGTGTGATCGGAGTTGATGAAGGCGCCGCCGTGTTCGACGACATGGCCCGCGTCGAAGAAGCCGCGCAGGCTCCAGCACCGGCCGCCGGCCCGGGTGTTGCCCTCGTAGACCGTGGCGGCGATGCCCTTCCTGCGGTACAGGTCGTGGGCGACCCGCAGGCCGGCCAGGCCGGCGCCGACGACGACCACTCTGGGTGCGGTGGCGGCGTTGGCCGCCGGAGCCTGCAGGAGCGAGCGGACGCCGAGCCCGCCGGCCGCGGCGACCGCCAGGCCACCCGCGGCACCGCGCAGGAACTGCCTGCGGCTCGCGCCCTCGGCAGCGGCGGCGGCCCTCCGCCCCTGGATCTCTTCCACCGGCACGCCGGTGCGCGCCGCTTCGTCGTGCGTCGAGAACATCGCACGCATGTGGGCACTGAGACGGGTACGACCCTGGAAACCTGCCATGTCGAGGTCCTTACTGCTGCGAAGGGGAAGTGGTGCCTGGCGCTGTCGTCGGGCGCCGAGATCGCGGGCGCCGGGGCGGCGTACCAGCGGCAGGCGCTGCTGTCGCCGCACAACATGTACCTGCTGGTGCTGAGCGAGCAGGGCCTGGTCCGCGCCTGACG
>NZ_POTZ01000237.1 GCF_003236365.1 Streptomyces sp. NTH33 | reverse complement strand
CCGCACCCCCTGAGGCCCCCGGCGCACGTCGAAGAAGTCCCCGCCGACCAGCGTTCCGCGTTCCGCGGCCCGGTACAGACCCGCACACCGCACCGGACCGACCTGCTCGGGCAGCGGCGGGACGACCGCGCGCTGCGCGGCCTCGGCGACCGTGCGCTCCAGGTTCAGCTGGGCGTCACGGCGGCTGCGCACATAGGACAGGAACACGCTCAGCACGGCGACGAACGTGACCGTCTCCAGGTCGGTGTTTCCGGGCCGGTCCAGCTGGAAGGCCGGCACGCTCAGCAGGACCACCACGACGCAGCCCAGCAGCGCGGTCGCCACCGGCCCGTAGGACAGCACGGCCAGCGGCGGTATGGCGCCCAGCAGGAAGCCGATCTCGAGCGGGTTCGGGCTCAGCAGCGTGGCCAGGCACACGACGACGACCAGCACGACCGGCAGCGCGCGCACCCAGCCCGGCGGCGGGGCACCGCGCAGCCAGCCACGCCGGTGCGGATCCCGGCGCGGCACCGGGGCAGGCAGCTTCGGCACACCACCACGCTGCTACGCCGCACCCCGTCCCGCACGCCGGGACCCGCGGGCCCCGGCGTGTTCTCCGGGCCGGCCTAGAACGGAGAGAGGGTCAGCCGGATCCCGGTCGGGGCGGTGTCCTGGACGTACGAGGCGAAGTCCGCCACGTCGTCGAAGGCGAACCCGTAGGCCCGCCCGTCCTCCGTCGCCGCGTGCATGGCCTTGGCGTAGTGGTTGGTGATCGAGGTGCGGTAGAAGGAGGAGGCGTCGGTCACCGGCTGGGCGGCCGTGGCCAGCAGGGTCGAGCGGTTGAAACCGGCGCCGAGCACCGCGGCGACCGGACCCGTCGTGCCGTCGTTGGGCGCGGCGAGGGCACCGTCGCAGAACAGG
Organism: Streptomyces sp. NTH33; assembly: GCF_003236365.1. Classification (GTDB taxonomy): domain Bacteria; phylum Actinomycetota; class Actinomycetes; order Streptomycetales; family Streptomycetaceae; genus Streptomyces. The sequence continues at coordinate 10,103 of NZ_POTZ01000237.1, read as the reverse complement.
ACGTCCCGGGTGGAGGGCCTGTCGAAGCCGACGGAGGCCGGGCCGTCGAAGGTGAGCCGCCCGCCGCGTACCCGGCCGGTGAAGGTGCCCGCATTGGTGGTGACCGTGAGGTCCCTGCCCGTGTAGGTGCTCCACACCTCGTCGATGTACGGCGCGAGGTAGTCCTTGGCGAACAGTCCCGCGTCCAGACCGTGGCCGGGGGCGATGACACGGGTGTCGTCCACGACGAGCCCGGAGAACCCCTCGGTCTGCCGCAGCGCGGCGAACGCGGCGGCCCGCCCGCCGGCGCGCACGGTGCCCGTCGTCTGGTCCCGGGCGCCGGTCAGGCGGATGCTCAGCGGCACGCTGAACATGTCGACCATGGTCGTGTTGCAGAACATGCCGGCGGAGTTGTACGTGAACTCGGCGCAGTCGTGCAGGACGGGGTAGCTGGGGTCCGAGGACACCCAGCCCGCCGGGTACTGCAGGGCGGCGTTGCCGTTGCCGTCGGTGACGGCCCTGAACTTCAGCTTCCGGCCGAGGGCGACGTAGATCCGGCCGGACATCCGCGGCAGGGACAGCCGGGTCTCGCCGCTGCCCGCCAGGGGTATCGCGTAGTCGGTGAAACCGTCGGCGCCGTTGTCCGACAGGGCGATCGGCGCGAGCATCCCGTCGGGGGTGACGCGGACCTGCCGACCGTCCTGGTTGCCCACGATGTACACGTGGACGGAGGCGTTGCCGAAGGCTCCGCTGTTGTTGACGATCGTGAGCGGAAGCGCCTGCGCGGCGGACGTCCCGCTCTCCGGGGCCGTGCCCGCGAGGGCGTGGGGGGCGATCGCCGCGACGGCGGGCGCGGCCACCGCCGTGCCGCCGAGAGCGGCGAGGAACTTCCTGCGGCCGAGGGGGCGCCGGTGTCGAGAGGTCATGTGGGGGGTCTCCTTGGTGTCCTGCGTGTGTGGGGTGACGGCGAACCGGGAGAGAAGAGCGGGTACAGGTGATGAGAGCGCTCTCAGGCCGCCGCTGGGCCTTGATGGTACGCATCTCAACCACCCGCGCCAACCGGTCTGTCGGCCACTCACTTCCCCGTGACCTGCGGTTGTTTGACGTACGAATGAGCTTTGGCCAAGCCTTGATCCGGCCTTAAGGGTCGCTTAAGCATCCGAATGCGCATGCCAGGTTTGCCCGTGCCCGTTGTGTGCATCCGATAAGGGCACGTACTTCCGACGGATTGTGGAGGAGAAGTGGGCATCATCGCCTGGATTCTGATCGGTCTGCTGGCCGGCGCCATCGCCAAGCTGCTCCTCCCGGGCAAGGACCCGGGCGGCATCATCATCACCATGCTGATCGGCATCGTGGGCGGGCTCCTGGGCGGCTGGCTGGGGAAGGTCATATTCGGCGTCGAGTCGATCAATGGCTTCTTCCACCTGTCGACCTGGATCGCCGCGATCGTCGGCTCCCTGATCCTGCTCGTGCTGTACCGGCTCTTCACGGGCGACCGGGGCTCCCGCCGGCACGCCTGAGCCGTACCGGCCGTGCCCGGCGCCCACCCGGCCGGGCACCTGCGAACAGAGTGAGGGCCGGCCCGTACGGGCCGGCCCTCACTCTGTTCGCGAGCGGAGTCATGCGGCTCGGCGCGGTTCCCCGGCGGGGCCTTCGCCCGGTTCGGACGCGGGCCCGCCCGCGTCGGCCTCGGTGCCGCGCCGGCCGCCCGGGATCAGGCGCAGATGTCTGCGGTGCCCGGCATGGCGGCCCCGCACCGGAGCGGGAGCGAGCACCCGGTCCTCCACGCGGTCCATGACCAGCAGCAGCACGGACAGAAGCGGCAGCAACAGAACAGCGACAAGTATCACGATGTCCCCTCGGCGTCCCCTGGGCCGGCACAGGACTCCGGGTGCTCCGAACCACACCGTTGATGGGTGCGGCGCGGTGAAGAATTCGTGATGACCGGGGTGGATGCCGGGGTGCTCGTGAAGTGCCGTTCGCCAGTGGATCCGTTCGGGCCGACAACGGGCTCCCCACGCTGTACTCTCAGCCGAACCGGCCCGGTTGGCGCGGTGGAATCGGCGAGTCTGGGGGATCGATGCCTACGGAGAACCAGCTGTCCACGAACATCGACGAGAACGTGCCGACAGCCGCGCGGATGTACGACCACTACCTGGGCGGCAAGGACAACTACGCGGCCGACCGCGCGGCGTGCGAGGAACTCGACAAGGTCGTCCCCAGCACCCGCCGCCTCGCCCTCAACAACCGGCGCTTCCTGCAGCGCGCCGTCCGCGTGCTCGCCGAGGACCACGGGATCCGCCAGTTCCTCGACCACGGTTCCGGTCTGCCCACCCAGGACAACGTCCACCAGGTCGCGCAGCGCGTCGACCCCGAGACGCACGTGGTCTACGTGGACAACGACCCGATGGTGCTGGTCCACGGCCGGGCCCTGCTGCAGCAGGACGAGCGCACCACCGTCATCCACGCCGACATCCGGCGGACCGACGAGATCTTCTCGCACGCCGAGACCCGCCGCCTGATCGACTTCTCACAGCCGGTGGCCGTGCTGTTCAACTCGGTGTTCCACTGCATCCCGGACAGTGACACCGACGGCCCGCTCGCGGTGGTCCGCCGCGTCCGTGAACGGCTCGCGCCCGGCAGCCTCGTGCTCATGTGCCAGCTGGTCAGCGAGGATCCGGAAGTACGCGCCTTCGTCACCGACTTCATGGACCGGGCCACGCAGGGACACTGGGGCCGGGTGCGCCAGGAGAAGGACGTCGCCGAGTGGTTCGAAGGGCTCGAGATCCTCGAGCCGGGCCTGGTGGAGGTCTCCACCTGGCGGCCGGACACCGACGTGGCGCCCCGTCAGCTCTCCCATGAATGGGTGGAGTTCGGCGGCATAGGGCTGATCCGCTGAGCCGCCTCGCTCAGGGCGCGGGGGAGTAGCGGTCGTTGGCCGTCCTGCGCAGCAGCGCCAGGGACTCCTGGGGCGTCAGCGCCTCGTCGGCCAGCCTGTCCAGGGCGATCCGGTACTCCTCCGTCTCGTCGCGGTCCTCCAGGAAGTTGGCGCTCCTGATGTGCTCGAGATAGACGACGTCGGGCAGGTCGAGCCCGCCGAAGCGGAGATAGGTGATCGGGATGCCGGGCGCGGACGCGTTCGTCACGTCCAGCGGAATGATCTGCAGGGTCACGTTGGGGCGCCGTGCCATCCGGATCAGGTGGTCGAGCTGCTCGCGCATGACCTCACGGCTGCCCAGCACGCGCAGCAGCACCGACTCGTCGATGACCGCCCACAGCTGTGGAGCGTCCTGACGCAGCAGCAACTCGGCCCTCCGCATGCGCAGTTCCACGCGCCGCCGCACCTCGCTCGCCGGGGCGGTCGGCAAGCCGCGCTCCACCACGGCCCGGGTGTACGCCGCGGTCTGCAGCAGACCGGGGACGTACTGGATCTCGAAGGTGCGGATCGCGGCGGCCGCCTCCTGCAGGCCGACCAGCCGGTCGAACCACTCGGGCATCAGCCGCTTGTCGTAGCGCTGCCACCACCCGGGCTCACCCGCCCGCCGCAGCAGCCTGAGCAGGACCGAGGACGCGTAGTCGTCGGTGCCGTACAGCCGCAGCAGGGAGCGGACGTCGCCCTCCGCCGGCGGGCGGCGTCCCTTGCCCGACTCGATGCGCGAGAGCTTCGCGGCACTGAACCCGAGTTCCCGTGCGGCCTGTTCCTGGGACAGGCCGGCGTCCTCGCGGAAGCCCGCCAGCTGGACACCGACCAGCATCTTCAGCAGGGTCGGGGCCGGCTCGGGCCGGTCAAGATAGAGTTCGAGGCGGGAGAGGCGGTGCGGCTCGGCGGACATCCTGACTCCCAGTGGGCCGGCAGACTTGAGAGTTACACTATCGCACCGCCCCGTCGCACCGTGCGTACGTCCGCACAGGCCGGCAACCTCCTTCCGCCTCACAGCAGATGGTCGAACTCGCCCTCCTTGGCTCCGGCCAGGAACGCGGCCATCTCCGCCGGGGTGTAGACCAGGGCGGGACCGTCGGGATCACGGGAGTTGCGCACCGCGACGCCGCCGCCGGCCAGAGCGGCGACCTCCACGCAGTTGCCCTCGGCGTTGCTGTGCCGGCTCTTGATCCAGCGGGCGTCCAACGAACTCGCCCGCGCTCCGTTCCGCACTGGTGGCACCGCAGTCTCCCTGCTGTTCACGTTCTCGCGCCCGCGCACTTTCGCGAGAAATTTCGCGTGCAATTGCACGCCGACGCCTTCAGCGTGGATAATAGCCAGGGCGTCAACCCCTCGGTGAACGCCCCGCGCTGACGTTGCATCAGAAAGATGCGCCCCCCATACGACCGCCGCTGAAAGGTCCGTCGCCATGCGCACCGCACCGACGCAGCAGCCGAGCACCCGGCGAACCGACCGCGCGACGCCGTCGACCGGCGTGGCCGCCACCGCGCCCCTGTCGGACCTGGAGCGGGTGCCCTGGAGCGAGATCAGGGACTCCACCGGCTCCGCGGCCGCCATCCCCCTGTTGCTGGCCAGCGTGGCCTGCGGCGATGCCGGCACCGCCCGCGCCGCCCTGGAGGAGCTGCGCAAACGCGTCTGCCAGTACGGCTTCGTCGTGGAGCAGGCGACCGCCGCCACGGTCCCGTTCCTGTGGGAGCTCGCCCAGCTCCCGCGGGTGACCTGCCGTCCGCAGATCATCCAGCTGCTCAAGAACATCGCCGACGCCCGGCAGTGGGAGAGCGTCGCCGCGGTCTACCCCAAGGTCCTCAACCACCGGGAGAACCCCGTGGTGTGGGAGCGCAGGGCGCGACAGGCCGTGCGCGCCCGGAGCGGCGCGCTGCCGACGCTGCTGGCGGACCGGGACCAGGACATCGCCCGGGCCACGACGGAGCTCGCCGACGCGCTCGCCGGGTGAGCGGCGGCCCGGGACCTCCGAGCCGCCCCGGCCGCTCCGAGGCCACTCGGGGACCGCTCGGATTCGGCCACCAGCACGAATATTTTTCCGCCGAACCCCCTTCGCGACCGCAGGTCGTCCGGTCCTCGAGGTCCACGGCGTCGCGTTCTCCTGCACACGTCACCCGTACGGCGGACAGGGTCTTGGCCGCGAGACCGAAATGCACCTATATTGCCGATACCTCTGCCGGGTCGTGCGGCGCCCTGTTGCCGCAAACGGGAGCTGCCCGGACAAGGGTGGCCGAGTGTGAGCGGAGGCCTCGGTGAGTCTTACCCCGCAGATGGACTGGCGCGAGCACGGAGCGTGCCGCTTCGAGGATCCCGAGCTGTTCTTCCCGCTCGGGGAGAGCGGCCTGTCACTGCGGCAGATAGAACAGGCCCGTGCGGTGTGCCACCGGTGTCCCGTGCTGCGCGAGTGCCGGAACTGGGCCCTGCGCAACCGTGAGTACGACGGTGTCTGGGGCGGCATGACCGCGAGGGAGCGCCGCGCGGTGACGGGGCGTGGCTCCGAGGACCGCGGCCGGCAGGGCCCCTGGGGGCGACCGGTGGCCGGGGCACCGGAAAACGACTGAATCCGGTCAAAGGTGTTCCCCCGGGGCAGCCGGCGTGCATGGCACGGCGTGCCTGGGGCATGAGCAGCAAAAATCGAGAGAGGGGCGCTCCGTGCTGATTCCGGACCCGAAGGCCGTCAGGACGTTGCTGACTCGGTACGCATCGCTGAAGATCGCTCAGGCGGAGAGGGAGCGGGCCGAGACGGCCCGGGAGCTGGCGGACGTCAGCTACACCTTGTGCGTCATGATGGGGACCACCAGCATCGACGACGCGATCGGCAAGGCGGACGCACTGCTGCTCGCCCCCGGCCGGCCGGCAGAGGTCACCACGGAGGCGGACGGCGAGGGAGGCCTGCCCCTGGCCGTCTGACCTCCGCGCGCAGGGGCGGACGGGCGGGGACTCCGGGCTTTCGCCGGGCCTTTTGGTGGCACGGCGTGCCTGTGGTCAAGGGGTCACCGTGCTCCTGTCGCCGGCCTGCTCGCAGTCCCGCGGGGTGGGGCGGGTCAGCCACTTTGCGATGGTGCGGGCGATCGGCTGACCGGTCTCCACCTCGATGAATCCGAACTGCCCGGACTGGTTGCACTCCAGGAACCACCACGTCCCGTCCGCGTCCTCGGCGAAGTCGAAGGCGCCGTAGGCCAGCTCGGCCTCCCGCAGGTAGGTGCGCACGGCCGAGGCCACACGCGGCGGCACCTCGGCCGGCAGCCACGGCGTGCCGGACGTGGCGAACCGGACGTCCACCTCGTCGGGGTCGGCGTCCGCCGGGGTCGCCTTGCGGGCGGCCAGCAGCGTGTCGCCGACGACGGTCAGCCGGATGTCGGCGCGCTTGGCGACCCTGCGCTGCAGCAGCGTGGGCCCGTAGGCCACCGCGCCGAAGTCGGCCTCCGGCGCGACCCGGCTGGTCGGCACCGCCCTCGGCGGCTCCTGGGGATGCGCGCCGGAGACCGGCTTGACCACCAGGTCCGGGAAGCGCTCGGCGAACTCCCGGGCGGCCTGCGGGAACGTGGTGATCAGGGTGGCCGGCACGGGCAGGCCGCTGCGCTGGGCGAGCCGCAGCTGCCAGGGCTTGTGCCGGGCGCGCCGCGCCGCGTCGGGATGGTTCATCCACCGGGCGGCGCAGCCGCGCAGCATCCCGTAGAGGGCCTGCGCGGCCTCCTCGGTCAGCCAGGGGGAGGGCTGCGCCGCCCGGGCCGCCGGAGCCCCCGGTCTGCGCACCCAGACCGAGCGCAGGCCGCTGACGCTCACCAGCCGCCCGCCGGCGGACAGATGGCCGCGGAAGGAGCCGTGGACGTACTCGCCCGACAGGGCGACGCCCGCAGTCAGATCAGCCGGGTCCAGCCGGACCACCGGGACGGAGGAGGCGTTCAGGTGCACCACCACCATGTCCGCCGTCACGTCCTCCTCGCCGGTCAGGATCAGTACGGTCATCGTCGCGGGCCGTGTTCAGTCGTCGAAGTGCGTCTTGGAGCCCGCGGTGGAGGTCGTGGTGCCCAGTTCCCTGAGAAGCGCGTGGTCGGATGCGGCGATCCGTCCGTCCATGGTGACGTTCAACTGCAGCCCGGAGTCGTAGACGTACGGCGTGGTCGCTTCCCGTCCCACTGCCGGACGTGCGTAGTTGAGCGCGAACGGTTGCATCGTCTCTCCCCTGTCGGTGCAGCCGCGATCAAGCGGTGGTCGTCCTCGCGGCGTCGCTTGGCCCGCTGACTTTTTTTCGGGTTCCCGACCACTTATACGAATCGAACGGGTGAATGGTTTCCTTACGGAGCGTAGTCATGGGCGTCCGCGCGTCCGCGACGTCCGAAACGTCCCGGTCGGCGTGCCGGGAGGGACAGCCGTTCACCGCCGGCGGCGTGCAGCGAGCGCAGCGCCAGGAGCAGGACACCGATGTCGTCCAGGTACACCGGGTCGGGCAGCAGGTCCGTCGGCAGGATCAGATACGCGACGGCGCCCCAGAAGACCCAGCGCGGCCCCGTCGGAAGCCCGGCGCGGCGCAGGTCGCGCCGGGTGCGCACCAGCCGCACGAGCAGGGCGACGGCCACGCCGAGCACGGCGGCCGCGAGCACGGCGGCCACGAGCAGCACCTTCTCGGTGGAGTCCACGGTTCCCGCCCCTTCCCGGCCTACCGCTCGTCGGCAGCCGCTCCTGTCGGATGCCCGGTCGCCGCGCTCCCGTAACCGCCGGCGGGGTCACCCGAGTGCCGCGCACCGGTAACCGCCGGGCGAAGTCACCCGAGTGCCGCGCACCGGTGGTGCACGGACAGCGCCCCCTCTGTAATGGCCAGGGTAAATGGCGTGTCGCCTTCGGGGGCGCGGAGGCGGCCACCCCCCTGCCATGGAGCACAGATGACCACCCGCACCTCACCATCCCAGTCGAACCAGTCCGTCATCGCCTTCCCCGAGGAGATCCACTGGTCAGGGCCGCCCGGAGGCACGGTGGAAAGCGGAGAGGGCGACAGCGCGGACGGTGATCCGCTCAGTGGCCTGGTCCGGGCCGCCGTCGACGACCGGCCCCTGGAGGAGGTCGTCCGGCTCGTCGCCCTTCTGGAGGGTGTGCCCGAGCACGCCGATGCCGTCCGCCACGCCCTGCGCGCGGTCGCCCTGCACCGGCCCGTGGAGGATGTCGCCCGACTGGTCGCCGAGCTGACCCGGCCACCGCGTCCGGCCGACAGTGCCGACGACACCATCCGCGCCGCGGTCACGAGCCGCTGTGCGGCGGACGTCACCCGGCTGGTGGCCCTGCTGCACCGGCCGCCGCAGCAGCCGCACTGCGCGCGGGAAGCCGTCCGCGCGGCCACGGCCGGCCGCACGGTGGAGGACCTCGTGCAGCTGATCGGCCGACTGGCCCGGGAGCGGCACGAGGAGCCGTACGACGAGCCGTGCGGCGCGCAGGCCGCGGAGGAGGGGCAGCCGGCCACCGAGGGGCCGGGCCGGAGAACGGGACGCCCCGTCTTCTGGCCCGGCTGGATCGCCGCGGCGGCGCTCGTGGTGTGCGGCGCCGCGCACTTCCCGATGCGGTGGGAGGGCGCGCCCCTCCCGCTCTGCGTCCTCGCCCTAGCCATGTCGGGGCTGTGCGGGGCACTGGCCCTCGTGCTGGCCCTGCGCCCCGGCGTGGTGGCCCTGGTGGCCGGGGCGGTGCTCCCCGCGGTGCTCGCGGGAGCCGGCTACGTCGAGGGCCGGTTCGCCTCCGCCGAGCTGGCCCGGGCACTGGCGATCACCGTGGCGCCGCCGCGGAGCGCCGGGCTCACCGCGGTGTGCGCCTCCCTGGCCTGTCTGGCCGCGCTGACGCTGCTGCTGATGGTCCAGGTGGCCGAGAGACACCCCCCGCCCCGGCCGACCGCACTGGGCTCACAGGCCACCGACTCGCCGGTGCCGTGAGCACCCTGGTCCACGCCGGGCAGCGCACCCCGGCCGGGCTCAGTCCCCGGTCCGGGGCGGCGTGAGCCCGGAAGAGCCGGAAGAGCCGGAAGAGCCGGAAGAGGAGGACTCGGCGGCCTCCCCGGAGCCGTCGCCGGCCGGGGAGGCCGCTCCCTTCCGGGAGGCCCCGTCCGGGCCGGCGCCGGAGCGCAGCGACAGGGCCGTGTCCTTCAGGCGCCCGAAGCCGCGCGCCAGCTGCTGGAAGGGGGACCCCGCGGACGTACGTCCCTGCCGCCTCGCGGGCAGCGCGCCCTCGGCCTCCGCCTCCCGGTACACGGTGAGCGCCTCGTGGGCCCGCTCGGCGGCCTCCCGGTACAGGTCCCGGGACTTCGTCATCGCCTCCAGGGCCTCGGCGTACATGGCGGCGAGCTCACGCGCGCGGGCGAGCTCCTCCTCCAGGGTCATCAGGTGCCACTCCTCGCGCAGCGCGGTCAGCGCCTCGTCGGCGCCGGCCGGCAGGGGCCGGGGCAGCGCGGCGAACCGCGTGATCGCGTCGAGGAGTTCCGTGGGCTCCGTGCCGTCCAGGAAGACGCTGCGCACGGAGAACTCGTCCGCGTCGTAACCGGGCGCCGCCGGGCTGCCGGGCAGGACGACGGCGCCGCCGCGGGGCACCCGGGCGCCGAAGTCGTCCAGCACCCAGTTGACGGCCCGGAACCGGTGCGGCGCGGCACGGTGTTCCACGATCCGGTGCCGCAGCCCCTCCGGCAGCAGCCGCACCAGCGGCAGCCGGCCGTGCTCGTCCGGCGTCATGGCCTCGTGCACGACGACGTGGACGGCCCAGGCGTCCCGCACCGCGTGCTTCAGGACGCGCCTGAGCTCCTTGTCGTCCTCGGGGAGGGAGTTGACGTCCCCGAGCCGCAGCCCCGTGACGGCTTCGCGGTCCCAGCCGGCGCCGGGCCCCCGCGGCCAGAACATGGCCGCGGGGGAGGGCCACCGCGGATCCCAGGGCTGCTCCGCCTCCGCCACCAGCACCCACTCCCGCGCCTGTCCGGACCCGGAGCCGTGCGGGGGCGACAGGGCGAGCCGGGCCCGTACGGTCACCTCGCCGGGCGCGAGCCAGCGGGCCTCGAAGACCCGCTCGCGGCCGGGGCCGGCGTCCTCCGGTACGAGGTGGTCCTGGAGGACACCGTCGGCCTTGAGCCGCTTCAGGTGACGCCGTACGACGTCCTCCGCGGCCGGCCCTTCGTGACGGCCGCGGGCCGGCCACACCGTGGGCGGGGCCGCGG
>NZ_POTZ01000236.1 GCF_003236365.1 Streptomyces sp. NTH33 | reverse complement strand
GGCACGGGAGAGGGCACCGCCGGGTCGCCGCCGTTCGGGCTGGGCAACGGGACGAAGCTGGCGGTGGTGCGCACCGGGAGCGACAGCGCGCTGGCCGTCGAGGCGCGGGCGCAGCTCGGCAACGACGTGACCGGATGCCGGGAGGGGGTGCTGGTGTACCGGGTGCGCAGCGGGGTGGAGTCGGGCAGCGGCCCCGTCCAGGTGATCGACGCCCACCCGCGGACCGGCGCCTGCGCAAGGACCTCCGTCCACCCGCCGCTCGCCGACGCGCCGATCGACGTCGGCGAGACCTTCACCGTGCCGGGGGAAGGGGTCCGGGTGGAGGTGGAGAACCGCACGGCGTCGGGCGCGTACACGGTCAAGATCACGCCCGCCTGACACCCACGGTCACCGGAGCACCTGACTTCCACGATCACTGGAGCACCTGACACCCGCGGTGACCGGAGCACCCGACTCCCACGGTGACCGGAGCAAGGGGGTGTGGGTGGCGAAGCCCCCACCACGCGCGGCGAAGCCGCGCAAAAACAACGAGGGCGAGGCGGTCCGCGCTTTCCGCGAACATGCCTCGCCCTCGCCATCGTGCGCCGCCAGGGACTCGAACCCCGGACCCGCTGATTAAGAGTCAGCTGCTCTAACCAACTGAGCTAGCGGCGCCTGCTGACGTCGTAGACCTTAGCACCCTGGTCGGCGGGAGGAAAAATCGATATCCGCACGGTCGCCCGGGCCGCCCGTACGGCCGCCCACAGCAGGACCTCCGGGCCCGGCAGCCAGGGGTGACGGGTGTCCGGGGCGACCAGCCAGCGGGAGTCGGACCGCCCGGGGGAGCCGTCCCCGGCCGGGGACGGGAGGGTCACCGCGTCACCGTTGCCGTGGCACAGCAGCGGCGGGATGCCTTCGCCGCGGCCGGCCGCCCGGCCCTGGGACCCCCACTCCTCCCACTCCAGCAGCGAGGGCAGCCGGTGCGCGGTGCCCGGCGCGGCGAAGAGCAGCATCCGCCCCCGGTGGACGGCCACCGGGCCCGAGCCCGGGCCCTCGTCCCACAGCCGGTCCAGCATCCGGCGGCCGAAGACCACGGGCGTGCTCACCACGTCGAAGGCGGTGCCGCAGGGCAGGACGACCGGCGACCGCGGCCGCTCCCGCCAGAGCGCGAGGGTGCTGCGCGGGTACGTCCCCGCCGAGGCGAGCCAGGCGGCACCGTCCGCGGTGACGCCGGAGGCGTGCAGATGGTCGAAGGACGGTTCGTTCCCTGTACGGCTCATGACGGATACATCTACCGACCGTGAGCAGCCGCTTCCGCAGGGTTGTGGAAAACGGGGACAGGAGGGAGCGGGCGGGGGTATCGTACGCGCCCGGCATATGCCGGGCCGGAACAGTCCGGGAGCGGGTGGGTCAGAGAGGATCGGCCGGGTTGGCGTGTACGCCGCCCTCGGTTCCGCTGAGCAGATCCCGGCCGAACTCCACCATCTTCTTGGCGTAGTCCTCGGTCCACTCCGCCCGCTCGGCGATGTCCGCCGGGGTCAGCCGGTCGAACCGCCGCGGGTCGGCGAGCTGCGCCGCCGCGATCGCCTGGAACTCCACCGCCCGGTCGGCCGCCGCGCGGAACGCTTGCGTCAGCTCCGTCGCCCGCGCGAGCAGCGCGCGCGGATCGTCGATCGACTCCAGGTCGAAGAAGTGCTCGGGGTCGGCACTCGCCGCGGCGGGCTCGAACAGCAGGGGCGCGGGGCGTAGCCGCGGCTCGTTGCGACGCGGCGTTGGCTCCGCCATGTCGTGTCCTCCTTGTACGGTTCGGGTGGCACGGCCCTGCGAGAGGGCCACCCTTCATTGTCTCGCGCGCACGCAAGAGGGCAGCGGGACAAAAGCCCGCCCCGGCTTCCTCAAGGCTTCCAGCCCACCCGGTGTTCCCGCAGCCGCGCGAGCACGGCGTGGTTCGCCTCCCAGCCGTCGGGGAATTTGACCGTCACTCCCAGCTGGACCGGCTCCGTGGACGGGTGGTCGTCCAGGAGTTCGCTCACGCCGGCGCGGCAGATCACGATGCAGGCGTGGCGGTGGCGGGAGGCGAGCACGCAGAGGCGGCCGGTCTCCAGGTGGAAGGCGGTGGCGTCGGGGCGACCGGAGAGGGGGTGGAGGACCACCGTGACGTCGAACTCCCGGCCCTGGAGGCGGTTCGCGGTGTCCACGGTGACGTCGGTGACGCCCAGGTCCGCCAGGGCCGCGCGCACGGCCGCCGCCTGGTCGCGGTGCGCCGTGCCGACGGCGATCCGCCCGGCGGTCAGCGGCGCCGGGTCCGATGACCGCTCCGAGACAGCCGCGCCGCCCCGCTCCAGCAGCCGCCGTACGACCGCCGCCAGCGCGCGCACCGCCTCCGGGTCCGTGCGCGGGGTGTACCGCGCGGGCAACTCCAGCAGGCCCCAGCCGGACTCGGCGGCCTCGTCGATCACCCGGTCGGGGGCCGAGCCGTCCGAGGCGACGGCGAAGGTGAGCCGCCGGTCCCCGGCCGCCGTGCCGCTGCGGAACGGCGTGTACGGGTAGAACGCGTCCGAGACCAGCGGCGCCGCCGACGCCGGGAGCCGCCAGGACACCGGCAGCCGGTGCTGGGGCAGCCCGGGGTTGTGCGCGAGCAGGGTCGTCACCGCGGACGCCGACGGGTCGTAGGACAGGCCCGCCCACTGCTCGCTGCCGACGACCGAGAACGGGTCCAGCTGGCCCGGGTCGCCCACGAACAGCGCCCGCTCGAACAGCCCGGCCACCGCCAGCAGGGCGTCCGAGCGCATCTGGTACGCCTCGTCGACGATCGCGTGCCGCCACGGCTCGTCGGTCTTCACGTGCGCCCACTTCGCGGCGGTCGACAGCACCACGTCCAGACCGGCGAGGTCGGCGGCCTTCGCGGACTTGCGTACGTTCGGCAGGTCGTCGAGCGCCTTGTCGTACGGGTCGGCGTCACTGCTGTGCAGCCGGCCGACGGGCAACTCGGGGTTCTTCTCCGCCAGCCGCACCACCAGGTCGTCGACCTGCGCGTTGGTCTGCGCGACCACCATGAGGGGCCGTCCGGCGGCGGCCAGCTCCAGCGCCGCGCGGACGACGAGCGTCGACTTGCCCGCGCCGGGCGGGGAGTCGACGACGACCCCGCGGTGCGGGCCGTGCAGGGTGTCACGGAGGATCGCGTCGGTGGCCCGGGTGGCCGCCGCTCCCGGATCGAAGGCGGTCTCCTGGGCGGGGGCGGTCACAGGACATCCTCCTCGGTCACCGGGTCGGGGGCCTCCGGCGCGCTCTCCTCGTCCGGCGGGCCGCCGTGCGTCCACGGGGTCTGTTCCGGGTCGGGCAGCTTCGCGCCGCCGCGCTGTTCGTGTTCGAAGAGCGTGAAGCACAGGTGGTCGCCCTTCTCGGGGACCGAACCGGCCGCCGGTTCCCTGCCGCGGCCCATCCTGTCCAGGATCCGCAGCACGATCAGCGTCCCCTCGGCCCCGCCCCCTTCCTCGTGGGCGACGAACTCGGCCGACTGCGGCTTGCCGTCCAGCGAGCGGTACACCCGGGCCCGCTCGCCCAGGTGCGGCTGGTCGTCCGTGCGGACGGTGACCAGCGGGCGCGGACTGGGCCGCCTGCCCTCGCCGTAGGCCATGACGACGTCCGTGACCTCGCCGGCGAACGCCTCCCCGGCCAGCCGCCGCCCCGCCATGACCAGCGGGTCGTCCAGCGCCTCCTGGGCCTCCAGGCGGGCCTGCTCACGCTCGCGCGCGGCCAGCTTGTTCGCCGCGGTGACCGCGTCGTCGTGGCGCGGCTGCGGCGGCTCGCCCGCGAGCACGCGGTCGCGGTGGCCGGTGAACGACCAGCGGTCACGCGTCCACCGCTCCTCGACGTGCGCGCCCTCGGGCAGCGCCCGCAGCAGGTCCAGGCCGTCCCAGACCTTCTCCCAGGTGGGCAGGGCGCACCTCTCGACCAGCGCGCGGATCTCGCGCTCGGCGGCGGTGAGGGCGCCCAGCCGGTCGTCGGCCTGCAGTCCGTCCTCGGCGGCGGCGAGGGCCGTACGCGCGCGGTCGTAGCGCTCGATCGCGGGCGCCAGCAGCTTGTTGTCGAACGCCGGGTCGGTCGCCGGGCCCGCCGGCGGACACTCCAGCTGGCCGTCGGCGCCCCGCGCGAGCTCGGCCCGCAGCGCGGCCTGAGCGCCCGAGCCGCCCTCCGGCGGGCTGATCCACGCCAGCAGCGCCCCCAGGTGCTGGTCCTCCAGACCGGACTGGCCGGTCGTCCAGTGCCGGGCCAGCACGTCGGTCAGCGCCAGCAGCAGCGAGGAGCCGGGCACCCGCGCCCGCTCCCCGAAGTGGGTCAGCCACCGCCCGAGCAACGGCACCCTCGGCGGCGCCGGGTGCGGAGCCTGGGGGTCCTGCTCGGCGGTGCGCCGAAAGCGCATGGAGCGCCCGAGCAGCCGTACGAAGTCGATGCCCGCGCGGCTCGGCACGATCAGCTGGGGCGCGTCCGCGCACAGCTCGACCTCGACCTTGACCCACTTGCCGCTCTCCGGGTCGGTCTCGGTGCGCTCGGCGGACTCCACGGCCAGGGCACAGGAGTCGATGTACGGCAGGACCACGTCGGCCAGTTCGGCGAGGAACGCGAACCTCAGGTCCCGGTCGCGCGGCTGCGGCACGGCCAGCAGCCGGGGCGCGTGCCGGTCCGTGCCGACCAGCGCGCCGAGCGGGGCGCCCGCCTCACCGGCGGTGGTGAGCGGCACGAACACCAGCGGCCGCTCGGACAGGTGCCGGTGCCGGACGGTCGCGGCGGGCCGGGCCTGCCCGGCGCGCACCGCCTCGAGCCGGGCGAGGGCGGCGATCAGCGACATGCCGCCTCCCGGCCGGCGGACGCCAGCGCCTCGGCCCGCAGCGCGGCCGCCCTGCGCAGGGCCGCCACCGCCGGGTCGTCCGGGTCACCGGCCTCGCCGTGGGCCGCCGCCAGCACGTCCTCGACCGTCGACAGACCGCCCAGCTCGGCGCGGACCGAGCGGCCCAGCGCGGTCACCGCGCCCCGCGCGCGGGAGCGCGCCCGGCAGTGGAAGGCCAGCTCGCACGAGGCCAGGCACTCCGGCGCGTATGTCGCCGGGACCGCCTCGACCGCGGCCGTCAGCTCCTCGGGAGGCAGCTCGGGGGAGAAGCACACCCCTTCGGGGAGCGCGTCGGCGATGTCCTGGATGCGGGTCAGCCGAGTCAGCTGCCGGGCGGTCACCGCGCGCTGCTTGCGGACGTCGACGGCGAAGGCGGTGGGCAGGTTGGAGAAGTCCTTGGGGCACACCAGCAGCACCCGGTGCCGTACGCGCGGGGCGGGGTCCAGACGGGCGGCGACGTCCTCCAGCGCCAGCACGTACACCGCCGCCTGCCGGGCCGCCGCGCCCACCTTCGCCGGGTCCGCGGAGCCGTCCAGCATCGGGAAGGACTTGATCTCCACGACCGTCCAGCTGCCGTCCGGGTGCACCACCACCGCGTCCGGCTCCAGGAAGGCGGGCGAGCCGGCCACCTCCAGGGCGAGCAACGGATGGTCCAGCAGCGTCCAGCCGCCCGCCCCGGTGGCCTCGCGCAGCGCCAGCGCCGTACGTGCCGTGCGCCCGTCGGGACCCTGGGCGGTCAGGTCGGGGACGTGGGCCTCCTGCGGCGGTTCGGCGCCGGGGTCCAGCTTCCGGTGCGCCAGCCGCAGCAGTTCCGCGCCGCCGTCCGCCTTGACCCGCGCCTCGAACGCGTTGCCCCGCATGAAGGCGAACTGGGACTGGCCGAAGGCCGAGGGCGCGCCCAGCGCGTCGGCGAGCGCCGCCTTGTCCACGCCCGCGCCGTCCAGGATCGCGCGCCGCCGGCAGCCCGGGTTCGCGGCGAGCGCCGCCAGGGCACGGGCGTCCAGCGTCCGGGCCGGTACGCCGGGCCCGCGCAGCTCAGCGAGCTGGTGCCGGAGCGCCGTCCCCCGCTTGCTCAGGGACTTGTTCAGGGACGGCCCCCGGCGTGGCTCCGGGACCGGACCGTGCTTCGCGCTGCCGTGGAATCCGTTCACCCGCCGAAGTCTGGCATCTACTACTGACAATCGGGGAACCTGCGTCGCCCGGGCGTCCCGTGACGGCCGTGACACGGGCCGTCAGCACCGCCCCGGCCCGGTCCGCACCCCGCATCACATACGGCGCGAGCAGCAGCCCGACGCCCATCACGGCCGCGCCCGCGACCGCGTCCAGGAAGTAGTGGTTCGCGGTGCCCATCACCACCAGGGCGGTCACCAGCGGGTAGACCACGCCGGCGGCCTTGGCCGTACGCGTGCCGCCGTGGCGCCACAGCATCACCCCGCACCACAGGGCCCAGCCCACGTGCAGACTCGGCATGGCCGCGTACTGGTTCGTCATCCCGCCGAGCCCGCGCGGCGCGCTGGCCTCGCCGCCCCACCAGCCGTACGAGCTGTAGTACGCCATCGTGTCCACGAAGCCGTGCTCCGGGGAGAGCAGGCGGGGCGGGCAGGTGGGCAGCAGGGTGAAGCCGATCAGGCCGATGAAGGTGGACGTCATCAGCCAGGTCCGGGCCGCCCGGTAGAGCGCGGTGCGCGCCCGGAACAGCCACACCAGGATCACGGGCGTCACCAGGTAGTGCAGCGACGCGTACCAGAAGTCCGCCGGGACACCGATCCAGGGCTCGCGCGTGAAGAGGCGGTTGAGGGGGTGCTCGGCGTTCAGGTACAGCAGCTTCTCGACGCGCAGGATCGCCAGGCCGTGGTCGACGGCGGTGGAGACGTCCCCGCGGGCCAGCAGGCGGCCCGCCGAGTAGCAGCCGTACACCAGCAGGATCAGCGGCAGTTCGGCCCACCAGCGCAGCCGGGTTCGCGGGGGTGCCTCGGTGCACGCTGCCGGCGCCGGTGCCTCGGTCTGCGGCATCCGATGCCCCTCCCCCTGTTGTGTCGCTGCGGTGCCCGGTGGTGGGCCGGGTCGTGCCACTTTACGGTGCACGCGCCGCCCCCTCGGGGCAGCCCCCCGCCCCTCGAAGACGCGGAGATCGCCCCGAGGGTTGCGTCACACCACAGCCCGCCCACTCGTGCCGCTGGGACGGCACGGGTGGGCGCTGGGGCCCCTGCTCGAAGAGCTCGGGGGAGGCACCCCGCAAGCGCGGGCAAGCCGGCCCGCACCGGCCCGCACCGGCATGCGGCGCCCCCGCAGACTCACCTCACGCCGTCCGCGGCGACGACGCATGCCGCTCAAGGAACGCCGACACCCCACTCGCCCGCCGGTGCGGCGACAGCACCCGTGCCGTCCCCGCCAGCATCGTCTGGACCCGGGACGACTGGACCTGCCCCAGCAGATCCAGCACCCGCATCCCCGCGGCAGCGGCCTCGTCGGGGTACCCCCCGCGCGCGAGGTCGTCGGCCAGCTCGGCCGTGTACAGCGCGATGTTCCGCGTGAAGTGCGGGTCCTGCAGCTGCGCGGCCCGTCGCGCGTGCCGGGCCGCCCGCGGCCAGTCGCCCAGTGCCGACCAGCACTGCGCCTTCAGCCCCTCCAGCTCGGCCGCGCCGTAGAAGCTCATCCACTCGGGATCGGCGTCCGAGGGCCCCCGCTCGTACAGGGCCTGCGCCCGCGTGAGCGCCTGCTCGCAGCCGGTGCGGTCGGCGAGCCCCGCCCAGCCGCCCGCCTCGCGCAGCGCCAGCAGGGACATCAGCCGTGCCGAGCCCAGCCCGCGTCCCACGCGCTGCGCGGCCTGCGCGGCCCGTACCGCCTCCCGCGGCCGTCCCGCGTCCCGGGCGAGGAACGCCGTGTTGCAGAAGGCGTGCGCCTCCAGGGCCGGGTCCCCGGTCATGCGCGCGGTGGCCAGCGCCTCCGCGTAGTGCGAGCGGGCGTCGTCGAAGCGCCCGGAGTCGTGGGCCAGCCAGCCCACCGAGATGGCCAGTTCCCCGGCGCCCGAGTACAGCCGGTCGGCGGTGACCTGCCGGGTCGTTCCGGCGTCGAGCAGCGTGTAGGCGGCGCGCAGCGGAGCGGCCGCGCGGCGGTAGAGGCCGTCCGCTCCGTGCCGGTCGTCGAGCAACCGGATCCTGCGGACGGCCTCCTCGACGGCGCCGGCGTCGCTCGCGCCGGCGCGGCGCGCGGGGCGGTCCGCGGCCGACGCGTCGAAGGCGAGCCCCAGGGGGCCCAGCGAGGCGGCGGCCACCGTGGCGCCTCCGCGGGTCATGAACGCGCGACGCAGCACGTCGCTCTCCTCGTCGTCTTCGTGCGGGTGGTACGGGTCCTGCGGGTGGTCCTGGGAGTCGTGGAACTGATACGGCCGGTCCGCCTCCCGTGTCTCACACGGGGTGCGGCGTGCCGCGCGTCCGCGGACGGCCGACCGGGGCGCGAATCCCAGGTCGGTGAGCGTCCGGCCGGGGAACATGTGCAGAAACACACGTTCGTAGGCGTAGTTGGGGCAACGGATCTCACCTGCCTCCACCCGGCCGATGTAGCGGGCGTCACAGCTGACCCGCTCACCGATCTCCTGGGCGGCCCGCCGCACCATCGCGGCGAACTCGGCCGGCGAGCGCTGTCCGCGCAGCCGCCGGAAGGCGAGATTCGGCCGTGGTGGCCGGGGGGACTGGGACGAGGTCACCGTCGACGACGTCATGGCCGGGTCCTCTCGTACGAACCGTCGAACCATGCCGGGTGCATGGGGGAGTTGTCCGCATGATCCATGTGACTCCCTGTTTCCGGCGAGCAAGAAAGTACCGGTTGTGCCCGGTCCGCCACGCTGTGGTTGACTACAAATCGGATATCTCGCCCATGATCTGCCATGAAGTGCCATCCTTTGCGGGGACTTCGACCACACCCGTTGACGCGCTGCCGCGTTGAACCCCGTGGACCGGGAGCCGCCCGACTCCCGACCCGCTCGTCCAACGAGGAAGGTGTTCGCGATGGAGGCCGGGATGGAGACCCCGCAGAGACGCGATCCGTGTACGCAGCCGCCGCAGTCACCGCAACCCCCGTGCGACCTGGTGACGGTGCCGGCCCGGCAGGGGCTGGAGGCGGTCGACATCCTGCGCCGCGGCACGGGGGACGCGGTGGGGCCCGTACTGCACGACGACGAGGACGACACGCTGGGCTTCCTGGTGCCGGCCGGTACGGCCGCGGCCTGGGACGTGCCCGGGAGCACGTGCACGGAGACCGACGGGCAGGGCCTGAAGCTCGCCCCAAAGTCGCCCGCGGAGGGCTCGGACTGGCTGGTCCCGCCCGGCGAGGCCGACCTCGCGACCGACCCCGCGGTGCTCCGCCGGGCGCTGGGGGAGGCGGCCCGGATCATCGAGGCGGCGGACAACTGCCGCTGACGCCGGCCGGGCGGACACCCACGGCCCGGCACGCGCGTGCGTGCGGCGGTGCACGGCTTGCGACAATGGGCGAGTGGGAAGGTCCAGAAGTCCCCGCCGCGGGCGGGGAGCCGTCGAAGCCGTCGCCGAACAGGTCGACGGCGGGCTCGCGCAACTCGTACCCGACCGGGAGCGGGCGCGGGGCTGGACCCTGCTGATCGACGACGCCCCGCAGTCGTACGTCGATCTCGACGACCCGGCGTACCTCTCCTTCGAGTACCAGCGGCGGCTCGGCCATGTGATCGACCTCGCCGCGCCGGCCGGCAGACCGGTGCACGCCGTGCACCTCGGCGGCGGAGCGCTCACGCTCGCCCGGTACGTCGCCGCGACCCGTCCCCGCTCCACCCAGCAGGTCGTCGAACGGGACGCGGCTCTGGTCCAACTGGTGCGGCGTGAGCTGCCGTTGGATGCGAACGCCCGCATACGGGTGCGGTCGACGGACGCCCGCGAGGGGCTCGCCAAGGTGCCGGACGGCTGGGCCGACCTGGTCGTCGCGGACGTGTTCAGCGGCACCCGTACGCCCGCCCACCTCACCACCACGGAGTTCCTCGACGAGGTCCGCAGGGCCCTGAAGCCGGGCGGGGTCTACGCCGCCAACCTCGCCGACGGCCCGCCGCTGGCCCATCTGCGCGGCCAGATCGCCACCGCCGCCGCCCGGTTCGCGCAGCTCGCGCTGGTCGCCGACCCGGCCGTGCTGCGCGGCAAACGGTTCGGCAACGCGGTGCTCGTCGCCTCCGACCTGCCGCTGCCGGTCGCCGAACTGACCCGCCGGGCCGCCTCCGACCCGCACCCGGCCCGTGTCGAACACGGCCGCGCCCTCACCGACTTCACCGGAGGAGCCGTACCGGTCACGGACGCCACGGCCGTCGCCTCACCGGCCCCGCCACCCTCCGTCTTCCGCTGAACCGGGCGTGCGGCCAGCGGACTTGCCCGGGCGAGTCCTCAACCGGCCCGCACTTCGGTGTTCTGGCACGCGTGCAGCAGCCATCTGCCGTCGTCCTGCTTGGTCATGACGTAGAGCGGAGCGCCTTCCGTGTCGCCCTCTGCCGAGTGGTGGACCTGACGGACCTTGACGGCCGCCACGTCGGGCCGCAGGAACCGCGTGTGCACCGCCTCGTAGGTGACCTCACCGTCCCAGATCGCGGCGGGCAGCACGGCGCGGGTGAACTCGGCGATCGCGCCGAAGCCGATGAGGACCTTGCCGTGGGCGGTCGTCCAGAGGGCGTCGGGATGGAACAGCGCGAGGAAGGCCTCCACGTCCTTGGCGCGCTGGGCGCGCTCGACGGCGGCCACGACCTGTTCGACGGCTGCGATGTCCGCGGCTGCGATGTCCGCGGTTTCGGTGTTCACGGTTTCGGTGTTCACAAGGAACACCCTGGGACCTCAAGTGGACTTGAGGTCAAGGCCCGCAGCCGCGAGGGCCGTCCGGACAGGTCCTAGTAGCTGCCGATGTCCACGTGCGGCGGTCCGTCGTGCCAGGCGCAGATGACCGACACCCGGTCCGTGTCCGAGGTGAACTCCACGCGGATCCAGGTCTCCGTCTTCCACACCTGCATCGACCAGCCCGTGCCCGGAGCCGCGGAGACCAGGTTCGCCGAGGCCTCGCCGAGGTCGAAGACCACCCGGCCGCCCCTGGTGTCGTAGCTCTTGACCTGGCCGGAGGCGGTGGGGGAGGGAGGAG
>NZ_POTZ01000235.1 GCF_003236365.1 Streptomyces sp. NTH33 | reverse complement strand
ATCCGGGATCGTAAGCCGGGTCGCGAAGAGCACGCCCAGTGATGCCGGCCCCAGCCTGAGCCGGCTGACCCGCGGCCCGGATTACGATCCCGGATGGATGGCTGTCATGGGGCGAGGCGGGGGTGTGGGCGGAGCCGCACCGCTTGATGATGTCCCGAAGACGCTCGTGGCGTGCTCCGCTGCTGACCGTGACGTTGCTCGCGACGCTCGCCGCGGCCGGGTGCGGCAGCTCTGG
The DNA here is from genome assembly GCF_003236365.1 of Streptomyces sp. NTH33. Lineage (GTDB taxonomy): Bacteria > Actinomycetota > Actinomycetes > Streptomycetales > Streptomycetaceae > Streptomyces. Next base: position 10,808 of record NZ_POTZ01000235.1, on the reverse strand, counting down.
CGACGGGGCTCCCTCGGCCGCTGACCGGCCGCGGTCGGACGCCGCGGACCGCACGGGCGACAGCGGCGGAGCCCCGGCGAAGAAGCCGCCGGCGGACCCCTGCGGGCTCATCTCCGTCCAGGAGGTCCAGCAGTTGGGGGGCGTGTCCGTCACGGCGAAGCCGAGCGAGTTCAACACCACGGGCTGCGAGTACTCGCACGAAGGGGTGCTGATCTCCTCGACCGTACAGGGCGACGAAGCCAAGGCCTTCGCCGACGACATGCTCGCGGGAGCCCCCAAGAAACCGCTCTCCGGCGTGGGCGAGGAGGCCTACTCCTACGACGCCTCCGATCACGGGACCTTCGCCGTGCTCTTCCGGAAGTCGGGCACCTGGGTCGCGATGACCGTGGTGGCGGACAGGGCGGACAACGCCGGGCGGCTGAACGAACTCGCCCGGACGGTGGCCGCCCGCGTCTGACACCGGCCATCGGGCCCGTTCCGGACCGCACCCCACGAGCACGGCGCGCGGTCGGCGGGGGCACGTGCCGGGGGTACCGGGTGCCCGGTGCGGCGGCGGTTCGGTTCGGAGGAGGGGACCGGGCACGGGCAGAAGCGCTGTCGCGCCGCGCGGCCCGTTCCCGGGACCCACCTCGTCCGGCCGTGCCGGAACCCTGCACGTCCACGTTCGCGTGCGCGTGCGCGTGCGAGACGAGGCGGTGGCGGAGCACTCCACGAGGCCGTCTGCCTCCGCTGCCCGGCGACCGCAGCGACCACGAGAGGCGACGGAGCGACCGGTGGCCTGAAGGATTCCTGAACAGGGCGCTAACACGCCGGTCAATGATGGTCCGCAGGGGGTGCGGCGCCGCGCGCGTCGGCCATGGCGAACGGATCACGGCATGAGAATCATCCGGTTGCTGTCGGCCGTGTCACGGGGGTCGCGGCTCTCTGCCCGGGGTGGGCCGTGAGTGCGCCGCGCCCGGGGAGGCGGGGCGCAGCGCTCACGATCGCGCTCCTCCTGACCACCACGGCGGCATGCGGTGGCGCACCCGGGCGTGCCCACGAGGGCTCCGGTCCGGCCGACACGTCCGAGGCCGCGCTCACTTACGGGACCGGGCCGGTCCGTGATCCGTCGGTCACCTACCAGCCCGACGTCGTGATGGTCGAGGGCGGACCGCGAGCGATCCGGGCGGCATCCGGTGACGGTCTGACCTGGACCATCGACGGAAACGCCCGCGGTGCCCAGGACGTTCGGCCCGGAAAGGTCCTGTACGCCACCAGCCGCGCGGTGGGGCGGGTGCAGGAGGTGCGTCGGGTGCACAGAGACGTCGTGGCCACCCTGGGCCCGGTGGAGTTCACCGAGGTCTTCCGCGACGCCCACCTCACCCTCGACCAGGACATCGACGACGGCGCGCTCCACTACCTGGAGATCCCGGACCTGCCCGGGGCGGTGACGGTGCCTGCGGATGCCCCGACGGGCGTTGTGACGGAGGCCGGGAAGGGCGTTGTGACGGAGGCCGGGAAGGACGCCGCGAGGGAGGCCGGGAAGGACGCCACGAGGGACGTCCCGACGACGGCGCGGACGATCGGACGGACATCGGTGCGCGCCGCGCATTCGGGGCGCGTCGGCACCGTGGTCGCACGGGGGCCGGTCCGGCTCGCCGCGACGGCCGGGGGCACGCTGCCGCCGGCCAGGTCGAGCAGTGTCACGGCGGATCTCGGGGAATGGAAGGCCCAGCCGTACCGCACCCCGGGGGCGTTCGGCCTGAAGTTCGATCACAAGGCCGCGGCCGGGCTCAAGGTCTTCGTCGACTTCTCGCTGAGGACGGAGAAGCTGCACATCCGTTCCGATGTGCCCATCTCCGGCGGTCGGGTCGCCGACGGGGCCACGTTCGCCGTCGAGGGGATCAAAAGCGTCGCGATCAGTATTGCCGCCGGTGCGGCCAACGGTGTCATCGACAACTCGAAGATCCGGGCCGAGGTGCCGGTCCAGATGACCCTGCCGATCGCGGGGACCCCGTTCGCCTTCGACATCAGCTGGAAGTTCAGCGTCGCCACCGCACTCGGCGGCAACAACACCACGGTGACCGCCGGCGGTGAGTGGGGGCTCGACGGTGCCATCGACATGGTCAACGGCTCGATCGTCACCCCGAAGCTCTCGGTGATCAAAAGCATCATGGACTCGATCACCGGAATCTCCGTCGGAGTCAGCGACATCGCCACCGCCATCGAGTTCAAGGTCCAGGTCGGAGTCGGTGTGCCCGCCGCCTTCGCCGGTCCCTACGCCAAACTCGTCATGGACTTCGGGGTGACCAACGGCTCGGCCCTCGGCGCCCCGCTGACCCGCTGTGTCGGAGCGACGCTGGACGGCAAGGTCGGCGGGGGCGTGGGGGTCTCCGTCTCCGCCGTGGCCATGGCCGCCCTCAAGAAGCTCCTGCCCACGATGAAGTTCCAGCTGCACCAGGAGGCCCTGACACCTTTCGTCCACAGACAGCAGACGCTGCCGGACGTACCGCTGTGCAAGTCCTGACACCGACACGAAGGCAGACAGTGAGGATCCCGATGAACCGCAACCGCAGCCGCCCGCTGTCGCCACTGGTGCCCCTGGCTGTGCTCGCCGTGCTCGCGCTGTCCGGGTGCGACGGCCACGGGCAGTCCTCGGCCGCCGGCCCCTCGTCGGCCGAGCCGGCCCCGACAACCCGGACTCCGGAGGAGAGCACCGGGGCGTCGTCGCCGAACGGGGCGGCCGTCGACCCCTGCGCCCTGGTGACCAAGCAGGAGGCCGAGAAGCTGGCCGGTACAGCGCTCAACCCCGCGACACCGGTACGGGAGACCTGCACCTACACCGGTCCCGTCACCGGGCCGACGGCCCAGGTGGAGATCTTCGTCGGGGACGGTGCGAAGAAGTACCTCGACATCGAACGCGGCCTCGAACACACGCTCAGGCCGCTGGCCGGTGTCGGCGACGAGGCGTACGCCGAGGACGAGGCGGTCTTCCTCCGCAGGTCCGACCGGTGGGTGTCGATCCGCCTGGTGCGCCTCAACGACCCAGCGGAGAACCGCACGCCACTGGAAGAGCTGGCCCGAAAGGTGGCCACCCGGATCTGACCTCGCGCCGTACGAGAAGCTGGTGCTCGAACACGTCCAGGCCCTGGCCGTGGACGGCGTCGTGGCGACCGGCACGCTCGCCGAGACCTCGCGCGACCTGGGCCGCCGGTGGAAGAGCTTCGGCAAGAAGGTCGTCGTCGCGGCGCGGGCCCAGGGACTGTCGCAGCCCCGATGGAGCAGGGCCCAGGCGGCGATGCTCACGACGACCGCGGCCGTTCCGGCCCTCGCCCTCGCCGTCGCGGCGACGGTGGACGACGGGAAGCGCAACGCCGGGCTCGGCGCGGGCATCGTCTCCTGGGCGCTGCTCCTGATTCTGGGCGCGCGAACCGTTGCCCATGCTGTTCCGCGTCCTGGTCGCGGGCGCCTTCGCGGGATTCCGGGCCTGGATGATCCTGCTCATCGTGACGGCGTTCGACCGATGGCCGGACACGTTGCTCCAGCCCACGATGCCCAGCGTCGGCGCGGCCGTGGCACCGGGAGGAACGCCACGACGACACCGACGAGTACCGGATCGGCGTTCCGGAGAACCTCGGCGAGGTCCGGCTCTCCGAACCCCGCCGGGAACTTCGCCGGGACCCATGCCAGGAATTCCGCCGGGAACCGCGCTGGGGACCCCGCCGGGAGTGAGTCCCGGACTTCCCGAAACCACCCGACCCGTCCCTCTTCGCCATGAGTATCCTGACGCGGTGACCACCAGCGCGGGAGGGGCTGCGGGCGCTGACCGGGTGCGCGACCCCGATACTGTCGTGCGACTGGTGGAGTCGGCCCTGCGACAGGGGCAGTACAACGAGGCGCTGCGGCATGTCGCGACGCTCCCGGCGGACGCGCCGCTGCCTGCCGAACTGGCCTGGCGGCTCGGCCGGGTACTCCACCAGCGGGGCGAGTTCGAGGGCGCCGAGTCGCTGTACGAACGCGCGGCCGCCGATGCCGGGGACACCGGCACGGAGCAGGCCCAGCTACTGGCCGGACGGTCGGCAGCGCGCTGGGCCCGTGGTGACCGGACGCGGGCGCGGAGCCTCGCCGACGAGGCGGCGCGGGCCGCCGAGCAGAGCCGCGACGACGCTGCGCTGGCGGCGGCCTACCTCGCCCAAGCGCTGGCCGCCTTCAGCGAGGGCGACCGCGCCGCCAACGAACACGCTACGCCAGGGCCTTCGCGGCGGCCGTACGGGCCGGGGACGTAGGCCTGCAGCTGCGGATCCGCTCCAACGTCGGTTCCCGCCTGGTCGAGGAGGGGCGCCTGCGCGAGGCGGTCGACGCCCTCACCGAGGCGATCCGCCTCGGTGAGGGCGCCTCCCAGCAGACGCTGCTCGCACTGGCCCTGCACAACCGCGCCGAGGCCTGGCTGGGGCTCAGCGATCTCAACGCCGCCCGCGCCGACGCCGACCGTGCGCTCACCCTGTGGCAGCGGGAGGGCTCACCGCTGGCCGCGTTCGGACTGCTGATGATCGCCCGGGTGCACCTGACCCGGGGCTCCGCCTGGCAGGCGACGGCGGCCTACCGCGAGGCCCTGGCGATGGCCGAGCCGGACGGCAACGCCCAGGTCGTGGCGCAGGCATGGGCGGGACTGGCGCGCGCCTGCTACGCCGACGATCCGGCCGAGGCGGCGCGGTACGCGGAGCTGTCCCTCACGCTTCCGAGCGCCGCCGGGCCGGTCACCGGCGAGCTGGCCGCGGGCTGGGTCGCACTGTGCAGCGGAGACACCGCCTCGGCCGCCCGGTACGCCGCAGACGTCCGCTCGGAGGCCGGCCGCCGCCGCGACCCGGCCGGGCTGGCCGAGGCGATGGAACTCGCCGCGCTCGCCGCATACCGGGGTGATGCGGCCGCGGTGCCGGGGCGCCCTGCCGCACGCCGTGCCGCCGGGCTGGTGGAGGCGGCCGCGGTCTGGGCCGACATGGGCAGCGAGGTGGCGCTGGCCACCAACGCGCTGCTGCGGGCGCGCCACGCGGGCGACCGGCTGTCCGAGGACGTCGCCCGGCAGCGGCTGCACCGGCTCGGGGTGTGCGACGACGCCTGGCACATCGCCGGGCCGCTGGCGGCGATCGGTCCGCCGCCGGTTCCCGAGGTTGCCGTGCAGACCCTGGGCCACTTGGCGGTACTGCTCTCCGGAACGCCCGTGCCCCCGGCCGGATGGCAGTCGCGGAAGGCCCGTGAGCTCGTCAAGGTGCTGGCGGGTCAGCTGGGAAGACCGGTCACCCGGACCACGCTCGCCGCCCTGTTGTGGCCGCAGACGCCTCCGGAGGTGGCCAACCGCCGCCTGTCGGTGCTGATTTCGACGGTGCGCGCGGTCCTCGACCCGGCGCGGCGGCATCCGGCCAACCGCTTTCTGGTCACCGACCCCTCCAGCGTGCGGCTCAACACGGAGAACGTCGTCCTCGACACGGTCCGGTTCCACGACGCGGCCTGTGCGGCCATCGCGGCGGACGCCGCGGTCGAGGGCAGCCGGGACGCGGCGGCCGGCGTCGACGTGGTGGCGCGCCTGGAAGTGGTCGTCGGCATGTACACCGGCGACTTCGGCGACGACGGCGAGCTCACCGGGGAGTGGAGCGAACGCCCGCGGGCGGCCTTCGCCGAGCTGCACCGCGACGTCATCCGTACTCTCGCCCGGCGCTGCCTGCGGCTGGACCGCTGCGACGCGGCAGCCGGCTGGTACCTGCGCCTGATCGGAGAGGACGGCTACGACGAGTCGGCCCACCTCGGACTGATCGCCGCACTCTCCGCGGCGGGCCGGCACGGCGAAGCCCGCCGCCGCTACCACGACTACGCCAAGCGCATGCACGAGATCGATGTCCGCCCGGCCCCCTTCTCCACGACGTGACGGTCCGGGCGGGAAGCCCGCGGGCGCACGGTTTGCCCCCCTCGCACCCGGTCCCGGGCCGAACCGGGTCCCGGGCCGCACCGGACGTCGGTCGCCGACGCCGCGTCCAACGCCGTCAACGCCACCGAGTTCGGCCGTCCGGAAGACGTCGAGGTCATCGGCGACACGCTGTACGTCGCCAACACCAGCGAGGACCGAGTCGTCGCCGTCGACCTGAACAAGAACGTGCTCACCAGCTTCGTCCAGGCCGGGAAGAACGCGCCGGTCGAGAACGCCGGCGCCAAGGTGACGGGCTTCAACAGCCCGGACAACCTCGCCCAGGGCCCTGACGGCCGCCTGTGGATCGTCGAGGACAACTACCTCAGCGACATCTACGTCGCCGGCAAGGACAACGACAAGGACGGCGCCGCCGACAAGGTCGAGCTGTTCGGCTCGCTCAAGGACCCGGGTGCCGAGATCAGCGGCATCTACTTCGGCAAGGACCCGAAGAGCCTCTTCTTCAACGTCCAGCACCCCGACAAGCCGAAGGCCGACGGCACCTGGAAGATCACCCGGCGCTGACCTGCTCCCCGCCTCGCTCCTGACCCGAGCCCCGAAGGGCCCTGCCGCATCCGCGACGGGGCCCTTCCGTCTCCGGGCACCGGCCGACGCCGGAGAGCGGATCACCGACGAGGCTGGTCGAGGGCGAGTGGCCTCCTGGCTTCGGACATGGCCGGCCATATCTGACGGTCACCAGCTGTGACCTCCGGCGCGGCGGGCGGCCAGGGCGGGACACCCCTGGTGAGCGGCCCGCACTTGAGAAGGGTCGGCCAGTTCGCCCGGAGACGACGGTTCCCACCGGCTGGGTACGCGGATCCGGGTCCTCGGAGACCCGGCCCGCTTCGGGTGCTCGGTCAGCCGTCGTGAAAGGGACGCCGGTCCGTGGGGACGTGGCCGCCGGGGACGGAGGGCGTTGTGGTCCACCGGTTCCACGCGGCCCGGTTGCCCACCGGACGCGCCGTCGCCGTGATCTTTGGCGGCGACCTCGACCGGCTATGCGGCGAGTATCGCCAGCGTCTGCTCGGGTGCGGCGAGGATCGAGAAGTGGCCTTGGCCGGGATGGATGTGAAGGCGTGCGCCCGGTATCGCCGCGGCGAAGCGGTGGGCGTGCTGGAGCGGGACGGTGGTGTCGGCGTCCCCCTGGTGGATCGACGTGGGCACCCTGATCGACTCGAGGTCGAAACCCCAGGGGCGGGTCAGCACGCGCAGATCCTGGCCGACTCCCCGGCTGCCGCGGTGGAACGCTCGCAGGTAGTTGGCCAGGAAAGCCGCACGCGCGTCCGACTGGGCGAGGGCACGCCGGTCGCTGGCGGGCATCTCGCTGGTCGCCAGGCGAAGGAACAGCTCTGGTGCCCGGCGCGCCAGCGTGGCCAGGCGGCCCAGAAACCAGCCGCCGAAGGCCGGAGCGTGCCGGGCGATCTGCAAGGACGCGCGCTGCCCGGCAGCCATCCCGCGGGTGGGCCAGGCAGGCGGGCCAAGGGGCGCGATGAGCAGCAGGCTGCGGACGCGGTCAGGCAGCTCGGACGCGCACGCGGCCGCGAACGCTCCGCCGCCCGAGACGCCGAGCAGCGCCACCGGGCCGACATCCAACGCGTCCAGGACCAGGGTGGCTTCCGCAGCCCAGTCCACGACCCGCGGCAGGCGACGGGCGTCGGTGCCGCCGATGCCGGGGCGATCCGGGGCGATGAGGCGCAGTCCGAGCGCGTGGGCCGCGCCCGCGAAGCCATGCGCGGCCAGCCGGGAGTCGGCCAACCCGTGGCAGAACAGCACCGCGGGCGCGTCCGGCTCCCCCACCACCTCGACCGCGATCACCCCGCCGTCGGCTCGACGCAGCTCCACTTTCCCATCATCTCCCGCGCCCTTGGCCCGAGAGCTGCCTGAGCGGCTTTCCAGAGGTTCTGCCGGTAGCCGGCTGGGAGCCAGGGGCCGGCCCGGGGGCTGCGGCGGTCAGGAGCCGGCCCGGTGATGCTCTTCGACAACGCCTGGACCAGCCCTGGTTCCCCGGCAGTCACGCGCAGAGCCTCTGGAAACGCGCTTGGGCAGCCGGCTCACGGAACTTGTGCCAGACCCCGGCTCATGTTGTCGAAGCCAGCGAGCCGCCGCAGGAAGTTGGCCGTGGCCTCTTCATGCCATTGACGTTCAGCCGAGCCGCACCACTCCTCTGCCCCTCACCCTTGAGCAAGGCCCCGCCCTCGTTCCCCCCGGGGAACGAGGGCGGAAGGGGCCATTATCGAGCTGCCCACTGACGATCGGCAGGCCGTACGGGAGCTCGTCAGGGCTTCCAGGTGCGCAGGAAGCCGGTGATGCGGGCTGCGGTGCAGCGTGGGTTGTTCAGTTCGTGCGCGAGTGCGGTGAGCTGTTCGCGGGTGGGGTTGACGGGGATGTTGCTGGCCTCGAGGTACATGACCGCGACGGCGCAGGCGACAGTGAGGTTGGAGCGTTCCAGCCAGCGGCAGCGGCCCAGGGTGTGCACCAGGGCGGCCGCGCGCGCGTACGGGCCGTCGTAGACCGGGTGGTCGAGGAGTTCGCCGCGGTGGCGGGCGACCGCGGCGACGGGCACACCGTAGTCGTCGACGCCGGGGTCGCGGTGGCCGGCCCGCTCGGCGACTTCCAGGATCCAGGATTCGTCGATGTGCAAGATCACGCAGCGACGCCCGGGTGCAGCTGGTCGTACGGGGCGTCGAGCTGCTGCTCCAGGTCGTCGAGGAAGGCGCCGTGCTCCTCGATGAGGCGCTGCGCGGCGGCCATGCCGGCGGCGCGGGCACCGGTGGTGTCCTCGATGATGAGCCGCTCGACATAGCGGTTGAAGTCCAGTCCGCGGGCCGCCGCCGCTTCCTTGCCGGCGGCGAGCACGTCGGGTTCCAGCCGTACCTGAGTCTGTTTCTTCGCGGCAGCCATACACAGCAAGGTAGCAGGGTGGTAGCAGGCTCGGGAAGACCCATGCGAAGCCCGGGTGAGGAGCCTCCGGCACGGCCTCTACGTCCGTACGGTGAAGCGAGCCGTCCCGGCGGTGTTCCCCCGTGCGTCCGGGACGGCTCGTGCGTCCGGGAGGCGGCTGCCGGCCTGCTGCTCACCGATCGTCTCGGGTTTGCCCATCGGCCCCCGCCCCCTGTGTCTCCAAGACCGTGTCCTACGTGGTGAGGCGGACAAGGGCTACATCTGTGCGGGCAGTCGATGCTCTCGGTGCCGCGGAGCGTGGTCACCGCCCAGGCGATCGGGGTTTCATATCGAGGGATGGGGCGGAAATCCGCTTGCCCCTTTGGCGCGTATCACACCCCTCACCCGCTCCTCCGGCCCGCCCGGGAACCGGGCGGGCCGGTGTCGGGACCCTGGGCGGTCTCGGCGGTTGGCACCGCCCCGCCGCGGCGTTCGGCCATGGACGTTCGGCGCACGCGTGTACGCCAGGCGGAGCCCCGTGCCCTCGGCGGCCGGCCCCCTGACGTGGGCGGGCACCGCGCGGGGTCGGGCCGGCGCGTGGCGGCCGGCTCCTCCCCCGCCGGGACCTCGCGGCGCAGGCGGCGGGGGAGCGGGCGCAGCGCGTCGCCCACATCGGCCACCTCGGTGACCCTCATGCCGACCGGGATCCTGCCCGGGTCGACGGGCACCAGGGCGTGGGGGAAGCCGAGCCGGGCGGCCTCGGCCAGCCGCCGCTGCACGCCGGTGACCCGGCGGACCTCACCGGCCAGGCCCACCTCGCCGATCGCGATCAGGTTCTTGGGCAGTGGGGTGTCGCACGCGGCGCTGGCCAGAGCGAGGGCCACGGCGAGATCGGCGGCCGGCTCGGTGAGCTTCACCCCGCCGACGGTGGCGGTGTAGACGTCGCGCCTGCCCAGCTGCGAGATTTTCCCACGCTGCTCGAGGACGGCCAGCATCATCGCCACGCGAGAGGTCTCCAGGCCGGAGGTGGTGCGGCGCGGGTAGGGGAGCTGCGAGTCGACGGTCAGGGCCTGGACCTCGGCCACCAGGGGACGGCGGCCCTCCAGGGTCACGGTCAGGCAGGTGCCGGGCACCGGCTCGTCGCGCCGGGTAAGGAACAGGCCGGACGGGTCGGCGAGGCCGGTGATGCCCTCGTCGTGCAGCTCGAAGCAGCCGACCTCGTCGGTCGCCCCGAACCGGTTCTTCACCCCGCGGACGAGGCGGAGGCGGGCGTGCCGGTCGCCCTCGACGTGCAGCACGACGTCCACGAGGTGCTCGAGGAGGCGGGGGCCTGCGATGGCGCCGTCCTTGGTGACGTGGCCGACCAGGATGGTGGACATCCCGCGCTCCCTGGCGGCCCGGAGCAGCGCGCCCGTTACCTCGCGTACCTGGGCCATGCCGCCCGGCGCACCGTCGACTTCGAGGGAGGCCACGGCCTGCACCGAGTCGAGGACGAGGAGCGCGGGCTGGACGGCGTCGAGGTGGCCGAGGACGGCAGACAGGTCGGTCTCCGCGGCGAGGTAGAGGTGGTCGGAGAGCGCGCCGATCCGGTCGGCGCGCAGCCGCACCTGGCCGGCCAGCTCCTCGCCGGTCACATACAGCGCGCGGGCGGCGGCGCTGGAGGCCTTCGCCGCGACGTCGAGCAGCAGCGTCGACTTGCCCACGCCGGGCTCGCCGGCGAGCAGCACGACGGCGCCGGGCACCAGGCCGCCTCCGAGCACGCGGTCCAGCTCGGGCACGCCCGTGCTGCGCGCGGTGGCCTGCCGGCCGTCCACCTGGCCGATGGGGAGGGCGGCGGTGGTGACCCGGCCGGGCGCGGTCGTGCGGACGGCGGGTGCGCCGAGCTCCTCGATGGTGCCCCAGGCCTGGCACTCGGGACACCGGCCGAGCCACTTGCCGGTGGTCCAGCCGCACTCGGTGCAGCGGTAGGAGGGGCGGTGCCCGAGGCTGTCTC
>NZ_POTZ01000234.1 GCF_003236365.1 Streptomyces sp. NTH33 | reverse complement strand
CTCCCCCGCTCCCCAGCGGAACACCGCACCCGCCTGGCGCAGCTCGCCGAACGACGACCTCGTCCGGCAGGCCGAGCGGGTCAGGCAGCCGGCCGCGGGTGGAGTCACCACCTCCGGCCTGCCGCGCCGGGTGCCCCGGGCGAACCTCGTCCCGGGCACGGCTCAGCAGCAGCAACAGCACCAGAGCGGTCCGCAGGTCTCGCGTGCGCCTGACGACGTACGCGGCCGGCTGACCAATCTCCGTCGGGGCATCGCGCAGGGTCGTCAGGCCGGCCACGGCCAGACGGGCAGCTTCCCCACTCACCAGCAGGAGCGTTAGTTGAGCCAGATGAGCCAGGCGGCACAGAACCTCAACTGGTTGATCACCAACTTCGTGGACAACACCCCAGGGGTGTCCCACACCGTCGTGGTGTCGGCCGACGGACTGCTTCTGGCGATGTCCGAAGGGTTTCCCCGTGACCGCGCCGACCAGCTCGCGGCCGTCGCGTCCGGTCTCACCTCGCTGACCTCCGGGGCTTCCCGGATCTTCGAGGGCGGCACTGTGGCGCAGACGGTCGTGGAGATGGAGCGCGGCTTTCTCTTCCTGATGTCCATCTCGGACGGGTCGTCGCTCGCGGTCCTGTCCCACCCCGAGTGCGACATCGGCCTCGTCGGTTACGAGATGACCCTGCTCGTCGACCGCGCAGGGGCAGTCCTCACCCCCGACCTGCGCGCCGAACTACAGGGCAGTCTGCTCCACTGACCGGCTCCGGCACCACCCACCTCACCAAATCACCGTCCGGCCGCCACAATCCCCCCACCGGCCCTGTCAGACGGCTTGACTGACCGACTTGCTGTCCCGCCCGGAGGATTCATGACCCCGCCCCCCGCCTCTCATGATCCGTACGCAGAGTCGTACGGGGATGAGGGCGACCAGCCGCTGGTACGTCCGTATGCGATGACCGGCGGCCGGACCCGGCCGCGCTACCAGCTCGCCATCGAGGCGCTGGTCAGCACCACGGCCGACCCGGCAGCGCTGATGGGACTGCTCCCGGAACACCAGCGGATCTGTCACCTGTGTCGTGAGGTGAAATCCGTTGCCGAGGTGTCGGCTCTTCTCGCCATGCCGCTGGGCGTGGCACGAATTCTTGTCGCGGACCTCGCCGAGGCCGGCCTGGTGGCCATCCACCAGCCGGGCGGCGATGAGAACAACGGTGGCGCACCGGATGTGACGCTGCTCGAAAGGGTGCTCAGTGGACTTCGCAAGCTCTGACGCGGGCCGGGCGACCACCTCCGCGAAGATCGTGGTGGCGGGCGGCTTCGGCGTGGGCAAGACCACGTTCGTCGGCGCCGTCTCGGAGATCAACCCGCTGCGCACGGAGGCCGTCATGACGTCCGCTTCGGCGGGCATCGACGACCTCACCCACACCGGGGACAAGACCACCACCACGGTGGCCATGGACTTCGGCCGCATCACGCTCGACCAGGACCTGATCCTGTACCTGTTCGGCACGCCCGGCCAGGACCGGTTCTGGTTCATGTGGGACGACCTGGTCCGCGGCGCCATCGGCGCCATCGTCCTGGTCGACACCCGGCGCCTGGCCGACTGCTTCCCGGCGGTCGACTACTTCGAGAACAGCGGCCTGCCGTTCGTCATCGCCCTCAACGGCTTCGACGGCCAGCAGCCGTACAACCCGGACGAGGTCCGCGAGGCCCTGCAGATCGGCCCCGACGCGCCGATCGTCACCACCGACGCCCGTCACCGGGCCGACGCCAAGTCGGCGCTGATCACACTGGTGGAACACGCCCTGATGGCCCGGCTCAAGTGACGCTTGGGCGCCGCCGCCGCGCGTAGTGATCAAGTCGGCGAGACCGTACGGCAGTTGTCGTAGATGCATCGGGGCCGGCTGTGTCTTTTGACACGGTCGGCCCCGATGTTCATAACGTTTCGGCAGAGGAATCGGCTGGTGCGGCCACGCGTCGCGCACATACGGTGCCGCTGCGCGCACGATCCCCCGGACATTTGCCGAGGCTCGTTCTTTATGACCGTTTTATCTGGGGCTCGCAAGCATCTGCGCCGCTGGATCCGAGTGTTTGGAAGAGTCCATGCTGACGTGCTGGAATGCCTGAACTGCCCAATGGTCCAAGACGTACTGAGCAGTACTGGTCGTCTATGGCGGACAGGGTTCTGAGACACTGCGGCACAACGTAGGTGCCGACCGCCGAGAGGTTGTTGGTCGAGTGAGGCGAAGCAAGAACGGTCCCGCGCCGTCGGCCCGGGGCAACTTCACCCCGCCGCCGCGCGGTACGGCGCCCGCGCGTGTGCCCGGTTCGGAGCCGACGGCCCCTCCCGCCCCGAGCGGCGGCCGTTTCTCCCCGCGCAACTGGCGGGTGCCGACCCGGCTGAACGCGATCCTGCTCATACCCGTGCTGGTCGGCCTCGTGATGGGCGGCTTCCAGGTCAAGAGCTCGATCGACACCTGGCAGGAGGCCGAGGACGCCGAGAGGGTGGCCCTCCTGGTGCGGGCCGCCGAGGACTACGGCCAGTCCCTCCTCAACGAGCGCGACCTGACCGCCGCCGACCTGCTGCAGGGCAAGGGGGAGACGGAGCAGGTCAAGGAGTTGCGGGCGGCCACCGACGCGGCCAAGGAGGAGTTCGACCGCGTCGCGCAGGACCTGCCGCGCACCGCGGCCCTGGACCGCCGGATGAAGCTCTTCCGCTCCAACGAGACCGCCCTCCCGCAGCTGCGCCAGGCCGCCTACACGGCCGCCATGGACCCGGTGAAGACCGAAGAGGGCTACGTCGCCGTCCAGCACTCGCTGACGGAGTTCGCCAACGAGCTGGGCCTGGGCACCGGCAACGTCACCAGCTACGGCCGCACGGTCTACGCCGTCTCCCTGGCCAAGGCGGCCGCCTCGCTGCAGCGCTCCATCGGCGTCCACATGCTGGTGCGCCCCAGCCAGAAGCCGGCCGTCGCACAGCAGCAGCGCGTCTCCCTCGTGTCGTACCGCTACCTCGAGGGCATCGCGATCAACGAGTTCGTCTCCGGCGCCCCCGAGGACGACGTGAACCGCCTCGACGACGTCATGGCCAAGCAGCGCCAGGCCATCGGCGACAAGGGCGCCGCGGTCGGCGCCGGCCAGAGCTCCTCCACCCAGGGCGGCGCCTACACGGCGATGCCGGCCGCCGACGGCATGCTCCAGGGCGTCGCCTCCGGCACCCTCACCTCCGAGGAGCTGGCGGCGAAGGGCATCACCGTCAAGACCTGGCTGGGTGCCTACACCGCGAAGTTCGAGGGTTACCGCGAGGTCGAGACCGGACTGGTCGACAAGGCCGTGAGCGAGGCCCAGGACGTCGCCGACGCCGCCAAGCGTGACGCCCTCATCACCGGCGCCGTCGTCGTCGTGGCCCTGCTCGCCGCGTTCGTCCTGGCCGGCATGGTGGCCCGCCAGATGAGCCGCTCCATGCGCCGGCTGCGCAACGCCGCCTTCGGCATCGCCGAGCAGCGCCTGCCGATGCTGGTCGACCAGCTCTCGCGCACCGACCCCGGCCGGGTCGACACCCGGGTGGCACCGATCCCGATCACCTCGACCGACGAGATCGGCGAAGTCGCCCGCGCCTTCGACCAGGTCCACCGCGAGGCCGTCCGGCTCGCCTCCGAGCAGGCCCTGCTGCGGGGCAACATCAACGCGATCTTCACCAACCTCTCGCGCCGCAACCAGTCGCTGATCGAGGGCCAGCTGACCCTGCTCACCGACCTGGAGAACAACGAGGCCGACCCGGACCAGCTGGAGAACCTCTTCCGCCTGGACCACCTGGCGACCCGTATGCGGCGCAACGGCGAGAACCTCCTCGTCCTCGCCGGCGAGGAGCCCGGCCGCCGCTGGGACCAGCCGGTCCCACTGGTCGACGTGGTGCGCGCCGCCGCGTCCGAGGTGGAGCAGTACGAGCGCATCGAGCTGTCCGGCGTCCCCGAGGCCGAGATCCACGGCCGCGCCGTGACCGACCTCGTGCACCTGCTGGCCGAGCTCCTGGAGAACGCCACCACGTTCTCCTCCCCGCAGACCAAGGTCCGCGTCACCGCGACCCGTCTCCCCGACGGCCGCGTGATGGTCGAGATCCACGACAAGGGCATCGGCCTGACCGCCGAGGACTTCGCGGACATCAACCACAAGCTGGCCAACCCGCCCACCGTGGACGTGGCGATCTCCCAGCGCATGGGCCTGTTCGTGGTCGGCCGCCTCGCCGACCGGCACGGCATCCGCGTCCAACTGCGCCCCTCCGGCGAGCAGGCCGGCACCACCTCGCTGGTCATGCTGCCGGACGCGATCACCCGCGGCGGTGGCGGTGAGCAGGCGCTGGACCAGAACGAGTTCACCGTCTCGCAGATCATCCCCGAGCAGCAGTTCCAGGGTGAGGACTTCGGCGCCGCGGAGCCGATGCGCACCGCCGCGGAACTCGGCTTCGACGACAGCCGGTACGAGGTCCCGGACGACCTCCGGGGACTGGACCCCGTCAACCGCTCGCTCCACCGCAAGGAGCGCCGTGCCGCCCTGGAGTCGCAGACGCCCGGCCGGCCGCAGGGCCCGGGGACGGACGGGCAGACCGCCTACCCCGACGAGCACACGGGGCAGCAGCCGGTGTACGACACCGGTCGGACGCCCTACCCGGAGCAGGGCGGATACGACCAGCAGACGCTGTACGAGGAGCAGCGGCAGACCGCGTACGACGAGGCGGGACAGCCGTCGTACGACGAGGCGTACTACGCGCCGAACGGCGGCCTGCCGGACAACGAGTCCTATTCGTCCAACGGCGGTTACCCCGACCCCGCGTACACGGAGCCCGGACAGCAGGAGCACACGTCGGCCCACGCCTCGGCGCCGGAGACGTACCCCGGCCTCCAGGAGCCGTCCTACCAGGACGACTGGCCCCAGCAGGACGGCTACCGGAACGGTTACCCGGACCAGTACGCTCCGGAAGCGGAAGCCGCGCAGGCCACTGACGGGAACGAGACGGACCGCGTAGGCTTCGAGCGTCCGGGACCGGCCCCCTCCGCCGTCCACGAGCTGACCGACGCCGGGCTGCCCCGCCGCGGATCCACCGCGAGCGGTTCGAACGGCGCGCGGCCCGTGAACCAGGAAGCGCCGTCCCGTACTTCGGAGAGCAGCGGCGACAGCGACTGGCGTTCGGCGAACGACGAGCGCTGGCAGCAGGCCTCGCAACTCCGTAAGCCCAAGGCGGGCGGAGTGACCTCCTCCGGCCTGCCACGACGGGTGCCCAAGGCCAACCTGGTCCAGGGCACCGCGGAATCGACCCCGCAGGGCGGCCCACAGGTCTCCCGCGCCCCCGAGGACGTCCGGGGCAGGTTGAGCAACCTGCGCCGGGGTGTCCAGCGGGGACGCAGCGCAGGAAGTGAAAAGAACGGCCAGGGCTTCGGTCCTGACAGCACCTACAACCAGGAGCGTTAGTGTGAGCCCGATGAGCCAGGCGGCACAGAACCTGAACTGGTTGATCACCAACTTCGTGGACAACACCCCCGGGGTGTCCCACACCGTGGTGGTCTCCGCCGACGGACTCCTTCTGGCGATGTCCGAAGGCTTTCCCCGCGACCGCGCCGACCAGCTCGCGGCCGTCGCCTCCGGTCTGACCTCACTGACCGCCGGTGCCTCGCGCATCTTCGAGGGCGGCAGCGTGAACCAGACGGTTGTGGAGATGGAGCGGGGATTCCTCTTCATCATGTCCATCTCCGACGGTTCGTCCCTCGCGGTTCTCGCACACCCCGATGCGGACATCGGTCTCATTGGGTACGAGATGGCACTTCTGGTCGACCGGGCCGGCACGGTCCTCACCCCGGATCTCCGGGCGGAGCTCCAGGGAAGCCTTCTCAACTAACAGACAGACGGTGCGTCTTGGCGTCCCGGGGCCGTAAGGTTTCGGGACGCGGCTCCCCAGCAGCATCGGGTGCCCGGCACAGTCGGAGGAGGAGAGAAAGTGGCAACACCCCCAAGTGGTTCGCCTTCGGGCGACTGGTCGTACGGTCCCGTCCAGGGCCAGGGCGACGGATCGGTGAACCCATACTTCCCCTCCGCTCCGCACCACCGGCAGCCGTACGCGCCACAGGGCCCAGGCCCGTCGCCGTACGACCAGCCGCCGGCCCGGCGGATCCAGCCGGTGCAGCCACAGCGACGCACCCCCGAGCCGGCGCCCGCCGGGGCGTCGAACAACCCTCTGGTACGCCCGTACGCCATGACGGGCGGGCGCACCAGGCCGCGGTACCAGCTCGCCATCGAGGCACTGGTGCACACCACCGCGCAGCCGCACCAGATGCAGGGCCAGCTGCCCGAACATCAGCGGATCTGCCACTTGTGCCGCGAGATCAAGTCGGTGGCCGAGATCTCGGCCCTGCTGTCGATCCCGCTCGGCGTGGCCAGGATCCTCGTCGCCGACTTGGCGGAGGCGGGCCTGGTCGCCATCCATCAGCCCGGCGGCGACGAGAACGCCGGTGGCCAGCCAGACGTGACATTGCTCGAAAGGGTGCTCAGTGGACTTCGCAAGCTCTAGCGGCGGTCCTTCCCGCTCCACCACCTCCGCCAAGATCGTGGTGGCGGGCGGCTTCGGCGTGGGCAAGACCACGTTCGTCGGCGCCGTCTCGGAGATCAACCCGCTGCGCACGGAGGCCGTCATGACGTCCGCTTCGGCGGGCATCGACGACCTCACCCACACCGGGGACAAGACCACCACCACGGTGGCCATGGACTTCGGCCGCATCACGCTCGACCAGGACCTGATCCTGTACCTGTTCGGCACGCCCGGCCAGGACCGGTTCTGGTTCATGTGGGACGACCTGGTCCGCGGCGCCATCGGCGCCATCGTCCTGGTCGACACCCGGCGCCTGGCCGACTGCTTCCCGGCGGTCGACTACTTCGAGAACAGCGGCCTGCCGTTCGTCATCGCCCTCAACGGCTTCGACGGCCAGCAGCCGTACAACCCGGACGAGGTCCGCGAGGCCCTGCAGATCGGCCCCGACGCGCCGATCATCACCACCGACGCCCGTCACCGCGCGGACGCCAAGTCGGCGCTGATCACACTGGTCGAGCACGCGCTGATGGCGCGTCTGCGGTAACGCCCCGCCCGGTTGGAAAAGGTGGGTGCCCTCTCCTCGCGAGAGGGCACCCACCTTTTCCGTTCCACGGGAAGCTCCGCGGGAGGTTCCCACGGGAAGACACGCGAAGGGGGCCCACCCTGACGGGTGGGCCCCCTTGGGGTCGTGCGGGCTCAGTGCCAGCTGTGGGGGGCGCGGAAGCCGTTCTCCCGTTCCAGCCGGCGCCAGCCGGCCTTCGGGCGGCCGCGGTGAGTGAGGGCCGCGCCTGCCGGGCGGGCCGCCGCGCGGGCCATGAGGAGGGCCGTGATGGCAGCGACCTCCTCGGGTTCGGCGTGGCCCTTCTCGACGCGGATGTCGACGTTGTCCATGGGTGGCCTCCGTGGCTGGGTTACTGCGGCGGGTTGCCGTGCTTGCGGGAGGGCAGGTCGGCGTGCTTCGACTGCAGCATCGCCAAGGACTTGATCAGGACCTCGCGGGTGTCGGCGGGGTCGATGACGTCGTCCACCAGGCCGCGCTCGGCCGCGTAGTAGGGGTGCATCAGCTCGGCCTTGTACTCCTTGACCATCTTCTGACGCATGGCCTCGGGGTCCTCCGCCTCGGCGATCTGGCGGCGGAAGATGACGTTGGCCGCGCCCTCCGCGCCCATCACGGCGATCTCGTTGGTGGGCCAGGCGTAGGTGAGGTCGGCCCCGATGGACTGGCTGTCCATGACGATGTAGGCACCTCCGTACGCCTTGCGCAGGATCAGCGAGATCCTCGGCACGGTGGCGTTGCAGTAGGCGTAGAGCAGCTTGGCGCCGTGCCGGATGATTCCACCGTGCTCCTGGTCGACGCCGGGCAGGAAGCCGGGGACGTCCAGAAGGGTGACGATGGGGACGTTGAAGGCGTCGCACATCTGCACGAAGCGGGCGGCCTTCTCGGACGCCTCGATGTCCAGGACGCCCGCCAGCACCTGGGGCTGGTTGGCGATGATGCCGACGACCTGGCCGTCGAGGCGGGCCAGCGCGCAGACGATGTTGCGCGCCCAGCGCTCGTGGACCTCCAGGTACTCGCCGTCGTCGACGATCTCCTCGATGACCTTGGTCATGTCGTAGGGCCGGTTGCCGTCGGCCGGGACCAGGTCCAGCAGGACGTCGGAGCGGCGGTCGGCGGGGTCGGAGCACTCCACCCGCGGCGGGGTCTCCC
Organism: Streptomyces sp. NTH33; assembly: GCF_003236365.1. Lineage (GTDB taxonomy): Bacteria > Actinomycetota > Actinomycetes > Streptomycetales > Streptomycetaceae > Streptomyces. Next base: position 2,821 of record NZ_POTZ01000234.1, on the reverse strand, counting down.
GGTTGTTCTGCGGCAGCAGGGAGAGGAGGTACCGCACCTCGGCGATGCAGGTCTCCTCGTCGTCGTAGGCGAAGTGGCACACACCGGAGGTCTCGGCGTGCACGTCCGCGCCGCCCAGCCCGTTCTGCGTGATCTCCTCGCCGGTGACCGCCTTGACCACGTCCGGGCCGGTGATGAACATCTGCGAGGTCTCGCGGACCATGAACACGAAGTCGGTGAGCGCGGGGCTGTAGGCGGCGCCGCCCGCGCACGGGCCGAGCATCACGCTGATCTGCGGGATGACCCCGGACGCCTTGGTGTTGCGCTGGAAGATGCCGCCGTAGCCGGCCAGCGCGCTGACGCCCTCCTGGATCCGGGCGCCCGCACCGTCGTTGAGGGAGACCAGCGGGGCACCGGCCGCGATGGCCATGTCCATGATCTTGTGGATCTTCGTGGCGTGGGCCTCGCCCAGCGCGCCGCCGAAGATGCGGAAGTCGTGGGCGTAGACGAAGACCGTCCGGCCCTCCACCGTGCCCCAGCCGGTGATCACACCGTCGGTGTACGGCTTCTTGGCCTCCAGACCGAACCCGGTCGCCCGGTGCCGGCGCAGCTGCTCGACCTCCTGGAAGGAGCCGGGGTCCAGGAGCAGTTCGATCCGCTCCCGCGCGGTCAGCTTGCCCTTGGCGTGCTGCGCCGCCGTCGCCTTCTCGCTGGGGCCCGCCACCGCCTGCGCACGGATCCCGTGCAGTTCGGCGACCCGCCCGCGCGCGTCCGCCGGCTCACCCGTCGTCTCTTCCAAAACGGTCATGTAGCGACCTTACGAAGGACACCAAGGAAAGCGGGCCGTCGACTCCGTACAGTCTCCGGCCCGTTTTCCTGGTACCCCTGAACAGAACCCGGGCGTGTTGCAGCCCTTTCGACTGCTCAGAGGGCGCTGCCCTTGTGGAGGTGCCACAAACCGAGGTCGCGGGAGCCCTCTCACATTCAGGCGGGCGGATGCCGCCCCTCGGGTGACACCGCGTCCGTCCGGTCAGCAGCCGCCGCAGTTGTAGTACGTGACGTCCCAGTGATTGCCCTCGTCGGCGTAGATGTTGCCGGAGGCCGACTTGTACTGCGGGGCGCCGTCACCGCGCAGGCCGATGTAGGCGAAGGTGTTCTTGATGTAGTTGGTCACGCAGGTGTTCTTGCCGTAGTCGAGCTTGTAGCCGTTCCAGTGGGAGTAGGTACCGGAGGCGTGGCCGGTCTCGGTGCCGCCGGTGATGTTGAGGGCGCAGCCACTGGCCCTCTTGAGGGTCTGGGCCCCTTTCGCCGTGTCCAGGTTGAGCTGCTCGAAGGACGTGCAGGTCGAGACGTTGCGGTTGGAGCAGTTGCCGGAGGAGGACCAGGTGATGCCCACGTCGCGGAACATCTGGGTCGCGGTGGCGTGGCTGATCTTGGTGACGGCGAAGGCGTCGGTGGCCGTGCCCATGACGGCGACGCCGGGGGCGACGACGAGGGCGAGGGCGGTGAGGGCCGCGCGGGCCTTGGTGAACCTCGTGACCTTGGTGGTCTTCATGGAGAACCTTCCTGCTGTTGGCCGTGGCTGGTGTGGGGCGGCTGTGCAGGTGGTGCAGGGAGATGGTGCCCGAGATCTACGCGCGTCCGCCAGAGGGCGTACGAAGGTGACCGCGCGCAGTCCGGGCGACACACGGCAGAGGATGTTGAAAGTTGAATGGAATAGGACTACGGTCGTGACCGTTGAGCAAGTTGAATGTTCAACTTACTCGGCGCCTGTCCCCGCGCCGAGCGACCGTCTCTTCTGAGAGGAACACCCCATGGGCATCTTCGGCCGCAAGAACACCACCACCGAGAGCACCCCCGCCCCCGCCCCCGTGAACCCGGACCTGGCCGCGCTGACCGGCGAGTACACGATCGACCCGGCGCACTCCACGCTCGGCTTCGTCGCGCGGCACGCCATGGTCACGAACGTCAAGGGCAAGTTCAACGACTTCACCGGCGCCCTCCACCTGGACGGCGGCAACCCCTCCGCCTCCACGGCGTCCATCGACGTGAGGATGGACAGCATCGACACCGGCTCGGCGGACCGTGACGGCCACCTGAAGAGCGCGGACTTCTTCAAGACCGACGAGTTCCCGGAGATGACGTTCCGCTCCACCAAGGCCGAGGCCCTGGGCGGCGCCGACTACCGCATCACCGGCGACCTGACCATCCTCGGCGTCACCAAGCCGCTCACCATCGACCTCGAGTTCAACGGCTCCGCCAAGGACCCCTTCGGCAACGAGCGCGTCGGCTTCGAGGGCAAGGCCGAGATCCTGCGCTCCGAGTGGGGCCTGACCTGGAACGCGGCGCTGGAGACGGGTGGCTTCCTGGTCTCCGACAAGATCAAGCTGAACTTCGACATCTCCGCCATCAAGAAGGCCTGACCGGCCGCGGATTCTCAGAACCCGCCCCCGAAGTCGCTCGGGTTGAAGTCCGCGCCGGAGACGTCGCCGCCCTCGTAGCCGCCGTACCCGTCGTAGCCTCCGAAGTCGCCGTAGCCGGTGCCGTAGCCGGCCGCGTAGGACGGGGTGGCCATCATGCTGCCGAGCAGGGTGCCCACCAGGAGGCCCGGGAGGAGGCCGCCGCCGAAGTAGCCTCCGGCCCAGGGGCCGTACGCGGGACCGGCGTCCCAGTAGGGGCGGCGGCCCCAGTCCGTGTCCACCTCGCGGACCTGCGGGTCGCGGCCGTCGGCCAGGCGGACCCGGTCGGCGGCGCAGACCGGGACCTGACGGGGCGCCCCACCCGGAGGCGTCCACGTCGCGTCGGCGACCGAGGGGCCGTGGCGCGGGTCGAAGAAGCAGGG
>NZ_POTZ01000233.1 GCF_003236365.1 Streptomyces sp. NTH33 | reverse complement strand
TCGTCACCCCACCCGCCCATCCACCCGTCAGCCCACATGACGAAACAGGGGTCTCATTATTCGGCACGCATGCGTACCGTGATCCGTACCGCCCCGCGGGGCCGGGTGACGAGAAGGGGTGCAGCCATGCCGAAGCAGCGGGAGACGGCCGTCTACACGCACGGGCACCACGAGTCCGTGCTGCGCTCGCACACCTGGCGCACCGCCGCCAACTCCGCGGCCTACCTGCTCGGCTCGCTCAGGCCCCGCATGAAGGTCCTCGACATCGGCTGCGGCCCGGGCACCATCACCGCCGACCTGGCGGAACTGGTCCCCGACGGGCACGTCACCGGCGTCGACCGGGCGGCGGGCGTTCTGGAGCAGGCCCGGGCCACGGCCGGTGAGCGCGGGCTGACCAACATCGACTTCGCGGTGGCGGACGTGCACGCCCTGGACCACCCGGACGGCACCTTCTGCGTCGTCCACGCCCACCAGGTGCTGCAGCACGTGGGCGACCCCGTGCAGGCACTGCGCGAGATGCGCCGCGTGACGAGACCCGGCGGCTACGTCGCCGTCCGCGACGCCGACTACGCGGCGATGACCTGGTATCCGGAGGTGCCCGGCCTGGACGACTGGCTGGACCTGTACCGGCGGGTGGCCCGCGCAGGCGGCGGTGAGCCGGACGCGGGCCGTCGGCTGCGGTCCTGGGCGCTGGCGGCCGGCTTCACGGACGTCACGGCCACCTCCGGCACCTGGACCTACGCCACCGACGCCGAGCGGGAGTGGTGGAGCGGACTGTGGGCCGACCGCACCCTGGCGTCGGAGTACGCCGAGCGCGCCGTCGCGGGCGGCCACGCGACCGAGGAGCGGCTGCGCGCCGTGTCACGGGCGTGGCGGGAGTGGGGCGGGCGGCAGGACGGCTGGTTCGCCGTCCTGCACGGAGAAATCCTGTGCCGCAAGGAAGTCTGATTTCCGGTTTACGGGCAACTCGGACAGCAGGAGGTTCATTATGGTTCCCATCCTGCTGGTACTGCTTCTGGCCCTTATTCTCTTCGGAGCCGGATTCGCGGTGAAGGTGCTCTGGTGGGTCGCACTGGCGGTGTTCGTCGTCTGGCTGCTGGGGTTCCTCCTCCGCGGCGCGTCCGCGGCGGGAGGCAGGGGCCGCTGGTACAGGTGGTGAGAATTCACGGGGGAATTCATTCCCGGGGAAGCAGCGGTCCCAGCGGCCCGAGGTCCAGGTTCAGGTCCTCGGGCCGCAGCCCGTAGCGGTCGCGCAGCTCGGCCATGCGGTCCTCCAGGAGCATGAGCGTGAGCCCGATCCGCTCCTCCTGCTCCTCGGTCAGGTCCCCCGCGTCGAAGCGGCGCAGCGCCTGCCGCTCCATGAGCTGGCGCAGCAGCTCCACCACGGTGAGCACGAGTTTCACAAGGTCGCGCTCCACCGTGTCGGGCTCCAGTTCCAGGCGCTTGCGCGGGGTCACGGTTGCTCCTCCAGGGCCTCGAAGGGCGACGGCACTTGTGCGTTCACCGAGCTGATCAGCGCGTTCAGGTCGATGCGGACGAGGTCCACGTCCGCGATGCGCAGGGTGACGTCCCCGGTGATGACCACGCCGCCGGCCAGCAGCCGGTCGAGCAGGTCGACCAGGGCGATCTCGCGGCGTTCGACGACCGTCATGCCCCCTCCCCCGGCGATTGCTCCCCGGCGAAGGAGTACGCCGCCCAGGGCCCGGTGAGCTCCACGCGCAGACCCGGGACGTCGTCCTTCGCGCGGTCCACGAGTTCCACGAATTCCTCGGAACCGCGCCGCGGGACCAGATAAGCGGCATTGAGCACATTGCGCCCCGCCGCGCCGGAAAGGGCGGGGTTCTGCGGCGCGTGCAGCCGGGAGTCCTCCGCGAAATCGGCGAGTTTTTCGTGCAGCCGTGTCGCGAACGCCTCCGCTTTCTGCCACATGTCCTCGCTCGCCCGCGTCTGCTGCCGCCGCTGCCGCAGATAGTCCCGGCCCGACGCGGCTTTCTGCGCGGGCTGCGCGGCCTGTTCGGGCTGTTCGGGCTGTTCGGGCTCGGCGTAGATCTTCACGCCCCATTCCACGCGCCCCTCCAGCCGGTCCAGGGTCTCGCGGAAGTGGTCCTCACGGGCCTCGATCATGGAGCGCACGCCGCTGTCGTCCCGGAAGACGGTGGCGAGCCTGAGCGGCAGCGGGGTGGTGACGACGGTGAGCGCGTCGATCACGCCCTGGTGGGCGCGGGCGGTGGCGGCCAGCCAGTCGAGGTCCTCCAGGTGCGCGCGCAGCGGCTCCTCGGCGAAGTCCCGCTCCGGCACCTCGCTGAGGACGGCGACCAGGCCGTGGTGGTGCAGCGGCTTGGCCGGAGCCCCCGCCACCCCGGTCAGCTGTGCCTGGAGGGGCGCGCCGAGGGGGCGGCAGACGGCGTAGACGTACCGGAGTCCGCTCATGGTGCCTCCTTCTTGCGGCCCCGTTCCAGTTCCAGTTCCTCCAGGCGCGCCAGCCGCTCGCGCAGCTCGGCGTTCTCCCGGGCGAGTTCGTCGCGGCGGGCGCGGGAGGAGAGCGCCGGGTCGCTCTCCCACCAGTCGATGCCCATCTCCTTGGCTTTGTCGACCGAGGCGACGACGAGCCGGAGCTTGATGGTGAGCAGCTCGATGTCGAGCAGGTTGATACGGATGTCGCCCGCGATGACGACACCCTTGTCGAGGACTCGCTCGAGGATGTCGGCGAGGTTGGCGCCGCTGCCCGAGCCGTACGGTTCGGGCAGCCGGCTCGGTGTCGTCATCGACGGCTCCCGCCTTCGGCGTACTCGTCCTCTTCCTCTTCCTCGGGCTCTTCCTCGGCTTCTTCCTCGTACTCGCCCTCGGGCTCCTCCTCGGACTCCTCCTCAGGCTCTTCCTCGGCTTCTTCCTCGGGCTCGCCCTCGGGCTCCTCTTCGCCTTCCTCCTCGTACGGCTCCTCCTCTTCGGGCTCCTCCTCCGCGCCCTCGGCGCCTTCCTGCTCCTCCTCCGCGATCGCGTCCTCGTGGGTGCGGACGACCTCGCCGTCGCGGATCTCGCCGCGCCAGCTGTCCTCGGCCTCTCCCTTGAGGGTGATGAAGCGGGCGAAGTTCTTCAGGTCGAGCCGGGTGCGGCGGCCCTGGGCGCGCCAGATGTTGCCGGTCTTCTCGAAGAGACCACTGGGGTAGTACTCCACGACCAGCAGGACCCTGGTGAGGTTGTCCTCCAGCCGGTGGAAGGAGACGACGCCCTTGGGAGTTCCCTTGGCGCCCTCCGCCGTCCACTGGATGCGGTAGTCGGGCACCTGTTCGATGGTGTGCGCCTTCCAGCTGCGGTTGGACCACCACACCTTCGCCTGCCAGTCGGAGTTGGTGTCGTCGGTGCGGTTCGCGCTCTTGACGCCCTTGGCGAAGGTGCTGAAGTCCTGGTATTGGGTCCACTGGTCGTAGGCGGTGCGCAGCGGCACGCCGACATCGATGGACTCGATGATGACGGTGGGCTTCTGACCCGCGCGCTTCTTGCGCTTGCCCTTGCCGCCGCCCCCGAGGTTCTGCAGCCCGCCCAGGACCTTGTCCTTGACGCGGGAGCCGCCCACCTCCAGGGCGGTGCGCAGTGGCCCCTTGCCCTGGGCCATCTTGCGACCGGCGTCCAGGGCGAGCTTGCCGAAGCCGGGACTCCTGCCCTCGGCGATGTCGGTCAGTTTGCCGGTGGTCTCGCCGAGCTTGCGGCCGGCACCGGCCAGCAGCCGCTCGGCCTGGGCGGTGAGGTAGTCCCTCGCTTCCGCCTTGAGCCGGTCGGCGGCCTCGCTGTGGGCGAGGTCGGTCAGCGGATTGTCCTTGGTCGCCCTGCCCGCCGCCTTGCCGACGGCGGACGTCGCGGATCCGAGGGCTTCGGTCATCGGTCACCGCCACCCTTCGGCAGCCGGGAGCGGACAGCGCGGGTCGCGTTGCCGGCCGCGGCCGTCTTCTTCGCGGCCGCCTTCTTCCCGGCCGCGGTCTTCTTCGCCACCGCCTTCTTGGCGGGGGCCTTCTTCGTGGCCTTCTTGGCCGGTGCGCCCGCCGACGCCGTCTTGGCGGCCTTCTTCGCGGGTGCCTTCTTCGCCGCCTCCTTCCGGGCCGGTTCGTCTTCGGGCTCCTCCTCGGACTCGCCCGCGGACTCGGGTTCCCCGCCGGCCTCGCGGCCCTCCCGGTCCTCGTACTCGTCCTCGTACTCGCCCTCGGCCTCCTTCTTCCCGCCGTCGCCGCCGGTCTCCGGCACGACGCCGGCGAGCTGGTCACGGACCTTCGAGGTCCGGCCGTGCAGCCGGTCGGCGAGCGCGGTCATCTGCCGTTCGACCATCGCGCCCGAGGCCGCCTTGCCCACGCCCTGCAGGTCCTGGCGCAGCTGGTCCCCGATCTCCTTGAACTGGGGGTTGTTCTTCAGCTGCTGGTTGACCAGGTCCGTGAGCTGGCGCGGACCGAGGTTCATCTTCTTGCCCGCCACCATGCTGCCCACGGCGAGGGCGAGTTTGGCCTTCTTCGTGCGTCCCAGGAGGTATCCGGCCCCTACCGCGAGGCCGAGTCCCACTCGATTCATCGTGCCGTCCCCTCACCTGTCCCCGCGCCCCCGCGCAGGCCGATCTCCAGCCGGTCGAGAAGCTCGTCCTCCTGGCGGTCGAATTCCTCCTCGGTGATCTCTCCCGCCTCCAACTGCTCCTCTAGACGTGCCAGTTCGGCCCGGACGGTGGCCGGGTCGTAGTAGATGCGCTCCGCTTCGCGCAGCACCTGTCGGATCGCCCAGGCGCTGCCGCGCGCCGGGGCGAACGGCAGCAGCAGCACCTCGGAGATGAGTCCCATGGCATTACTCCGCTCCCGCGTCCGCACCCGCGGTGGTGCCCGCCGGCTCGGCCGGGCCGGGCTCGACGAAGCTGTACGGGGGCAGCGGGCCGTTGACGCGCAGTTCGAGGTGGGGCAGGTCCTTGCGGGCCTGCTCGACGGCGGCCAGGAACCGTTCGGCCTCGTCCCGGGCCACCAGGAAGGATGCGTTGACCAGCCAGCCGGTGGACTGCGGACCCTCGCTGACCGCAGCGGCCAGGGGCGAGAGGGCGCGCACCACCTCGCCGGCGTCCTCGCCCTCGCGGGCCTGCACCGCGGCCGCCACCAGCTCGCCGAGCCTGATCTTGTCGTCGTAACTGCCGCCGCCGGATGCCCGGTTGGCCTCCGCCAGGGACCGGATCTCCGGGTTCTCGGCCATCACGCGGTGCAGCACGGCCTCCTCGACGTGGCTGCCCTTGACGTTGTACTCGACCTTGCCGTCCAGCTCCCGCAGACGCTCCTTGTAGTGCTCGGCACGCTCGCCGAGCACGCCGGTGACGGTGTCGTCGTCCGGGGCGACGCTGCCGAACCGCATGGGCAGCACGCAGCCGGCCGCGCCGATCTCGCTGAGCACGTTCTGGTGGGCGAGCAGGTCCTTGCGCTTGGGACGCAGCCCCTCGGGCGCGTCGCTGACGACCGCCGCCAGCTCGCCCGCCTTGAGGACGCGGATCTCGCGCGGCGGATCGCCGACCCCGCCCATGCCCTCCGGCAGCGAGGGGTGCGAGGCGGCCGTGATCCCGTAGACGTAGGTGCTCACTCCTGCTCCTCCTTCCTGCGCGCCGACGTGGCCTTGCGCGCCCGCGGCCGGGACTCGGACTCCTCCGTGTGTTCGTCACGCGCCTGCTTGAAGGCATCGGAAATGGTCTGGGCGGCGCCGGACAGCGCGCCCTTGGACTTGCCGCGCGCGCCGGACTCGGTGACCTCGCCGACGATCTCGGGCAGACCGGGGCTCTTGCGCGGGCCGGCCTCCAGGTCGAGCCGGTTGCACGCCTCGGCGAAGCGCAGATACGTGTCCACGCTGGCGACGACGACACGGACATCGATCTTCAGGATCTCGATGCCGACAAGGGAAACCCTCACGAACGCGTCGATCACCAGCCCCCTGTCGAGGACGAGTTCCAGTACGTCGTAGAGGCCACTGCTGCCGCCTCCACCGCCGGACGTCTGTGCCGGGACAACGGTCATGCCGACCGCGCCTCCTTGTCTGTGTGTAGGGATGCCTTCTGCGTGTGCGGACCCACGGGAGTGCTTGCGGGCGGGCGGCCTAGCGGCCGCCGGACCGGTGTGCGTCGGCGCGTCCGCGTTCGTAGCGGCGAAGACGCCGGTAACCGGTGAGCTGCCCCTCGGGGTCGAGTTCGACCAGGTAGCTCGCCATCAGGCTCATCGTGTCGGGCACTCGGGCGAGTTCGAGGACTTCGACCTCCAGGGCCCAGCCGTCCTCCGTCTGCTCGAACGTCGTGACGGACTCGGCGGTCAGGCCGGTCAGCTCGGCGAACTGGGCGCGTGCCTCGCGCAGCACCTCCATCGGCCTGGGCCGGTGCGTCGCCGTACGGCTGTCGTCTTCGGTACGCGACTCCTGTGGCTTCTGTGTCCTGTGTGACTCCTGTGGCTCTTGTGAGTTCTGCGATGTGTTCTCTTTGTTCGCCATGGCCACCTCTCTTCTCCGTGTGGCCGCAGCTTCGTGGGCCAAACCTCACAGGCGCGGGTGTCCCGGATGCGGGGGCGATCCCCCTGCGCACGGCGGTGCGTGTATCAGCCACGCAGTGAGTCGAGGCGGCGCCGGGCCGGGCCCAGGGCGCGGCCCCGGCGCGGTACGCCGGCCCACGGGTCGGTACGGGCCTGGTCGACCGCGTCGGCGATCGTCCAGCGCCGCGGCCCGAGATCCGGGTCGCCGAGCTGGTCCCAGGCGATCGGGGCGGCGACGGGCGCGCCGGGCCGGGCCCGTACGGTGAAGGGGGCGACCGCGGTCTGGGCGTAGCCGTTGCGCTGGACGTCCAGGTAGAGGCGGTCGCCGCGGTCCTTCTTGCGGGCGGCGGTGGTGAGCCGGCCGGGGTGGCCGGCGGCGAGCAGTTCGGCGACGTCCCGGGCGAAGTCGCGCACCTCGTCGAAGTCGTGGCGCCCGTCGAGGGGGACGATCACGTGCAGGCCGCGCGAGCCCGTCGTCATCAGCGCCGACGGCAGCCTCAGCTCGTCGAGCAGCTCCTTCAGCAGCCGGGCCGCCTCGCGCACGGAGGTGAAGTCGTCGTCGGCCGGATCGAGGTCGAAGACCATCCGGTCCGGCCGCTCGACGTCCCTGGTGCGGGACAGCCAGCGGTGCAGGGTCAGGCAGGCCTGGTCGGCGAGGTAGACGAGCGTCGCCGTGTCGTCGCAGACGGTGTGCGTGACCGTGCCGTCCTCCTTGGCGACCTCGGCCCGGGTGATCCAGTCCGGGTAGTTCTCCGGGGTGTTCTTCTGCATGAACGCCGGGCCGTCCAGGCCGTCCGGGTGCCGCTCCAGCATCAGCGGACGGCCGCGCAGGTGCGGGAGCATGAAGGGCGCCACGGACCGGTAGTAGTCGACGAGGTCGCCCTTGGTGTACTCCTTGGCCGCACTGTCGCCCCCGCCGTCGCCGCCCGGGAACAGGACCTTGTCCGCCCGGTGCACCTCCACCGTGCGCCGGCCGGCCCGTACCGTGCGCGTACCGCCGCTCACGGCACCACCGCTTCCTCCACCAGCAGCCGCGCGGAGACCGCGATCGACGCCGCGTCGATGCCCGCGGCGTGCAGCTGCTCGGCGGGCGAGGCCGAGCCCGGCATCGTACGGACGGCGAGCCGGACCAGGCGCGGCACCGGGCGCCCGTCGAGGAAGGCGTCGAGCACCGCGTCGCCGAGGCCGCCCTCCTCGTGGTGGTCCTCCACGGTGAGCAGGCAGCCGGTGTCCTCGGCGGCCCGGCGCAGCGTGTCCCGGTCCACGGGCTTGACCGAGTACAGGTCGATCACCCGGACCGCGACGCCCTCCCGGTCGAGGGCGTCGGCGGCGGCGAGCGCCTCGTGCAGGGTGACGCCGGCGGCGACGATCGTCAGCCGGTCCGCCCCGGAGGAGCGCAGCACCTTGCTGCCACCGACGGGGAACTCCTCCTCGGGGCCGTAGAGCACCCGGCTCTCCCCGCGCGAGGTGCGCAGATAGCGGACGCCGTCCAGGTCGGCCATCCGCGCGACGAGCTGGGCGGTCTGGTTGGCGTCGCACGGGTAGAGCACGGTCGAGCCGTGGACGGCCCGCATCATCGCCAGGTCCTCCAGGCCCATCTGGCTGGGACCGTCCTGCCCGATCGCCACGCCCGCGTGGGAGCCGTTGAGGTTGATGCCGGAGCCGCTGATGGAGGCCATCCGTACGAAGTCGTGGGCGCGGGTGAGGAAGGCCGCGAAGGTGGAGGCGTACGGCACCCAGCCGCGCCGGGCCATCCCGACCGCCGCGGCGACCATCTGCTGTTCGGCGATGTAGCACTCGAAGTAGCGGTCGGGGTGTTCCTTGGCGAAGAACTCCGAGCGGGTGGAGTCGCCGACCTCGCCGTCCAGGGCCACGACGTCGCCGCGTGCGGTGCCGAGCGCGGCGAGGGCCTGGCCGTAGGCGTCGCGGGTGGCGACCTGTTCGCCCTTGTCCCAGCGGGGCAGTTCGAGACTGCCGTTCCCCACGGCGTGCAGGGAGCGGGTGGAGTCCGGCGCGTGCACGCGGACGCGGATGTCGCGGACACCGCCGAGTTCCCCGATCGCCTCGTCGGCGTCCTTCACCGGCTTGCCGTGCAGGCCCTCGCGGTCCTCGGTGGCCTTGACGCCCTTGCCCTTGAGGGTGCGGGCGATGATCGCGGTGGGCTGCCCCTTCGTGGAGACCGCCTCGCCGTAGGCGCGGTCGACGGCGTCCACGTCGTGGCCGTCGATCTCGACGGTGTGCCAGTCGAAGGCGCGGAAGCGGCGGGCGTAGGCGTCCAGGTCGTGGCCGTGGCGGGTGGGGCCGCGCTGGCCGAGCCGGTTGACGTCGAGGATCACGGTCAGGTTGTCCAGGTGCTCGTACCCGGCGTGCTCGGCGGCCTCCCAGATCGAGCCCTCGGCCAGCTCGCTGTCCCCGCACAGCACCCACACGCGGTAGTCGGCGTGGTCCAGGCGCTTGCCGGCCAGCGCGATCCCGACACCGACGGGCAGGCCCTGGCCGAGGGAGCCGGTCGCCGTCTCCACCCACGGCAGCCGCTGCGGTGTGGGGTGCCCCTCCAGGCGGCTGCCCAGCTTGCGGAAGGTGAGCAGTTCGGCGTCGTCGATGGCGCCGGCCGCCTTGTAGGCGGAGTACAGCAGCGGGGAGGCGTGTCCCTTGGACAGGACGAAGCGGTCGTTGCCGGGGTGTTCGGGGTTCTCGAAGTCGTAGCGGAGGTGGTTCGCCAGCAGAACGGCCATCAGGTCGGCGGCGGACATGGAGGACGTCGGGTGCCCGGAGCCGGCCTCGGCGGCGGCTCGCACGCTGTCGACGCGCAACTGCTGCCCGAGTTCGACGAGTTCGTCGGTGTTCATGAGTCTCCTTGGTCTCCTTCCGCGGATGTGTCGTCACGCTTGACCGGCCCGGGTGCGGGGTGGGCGCCGCGGCGTCCGGCGGCCGGCTTCGTCTTCCTGTTCCCGGCGGGTTCGGGCTGGTTCCTGGCCGGCTCACCGCCGGGCCGGCTCTTCGCGGGTTCGCCGCCGGGCCGGCTCTTCGCCGGCTCCGGGCCCGGCCGGTGCGGCGCGGGCTCCGCACCCGCCAGCTGGGCCTTCTCGGTGTTGTCGATGATCTCGGTGATGTTCTCGTCGGCCTCCTCCCGCTCCTCCGGCCTTCCCGGCACGCGCGCCAGCTCCGGGGAGGCCGTGTCCAGCGGCACCGACCAGGACCGTACGAGCCCCAACTGGACGGACTGGCGCGGCAGTACGGCGTCCAGGAGCCAGTCCGCGGCCACCCGGACACGGTTGCCCGGCATCGCCGCGAGGTGGTAGCCGCGGGTGACCGCGCCGGCCACCGGGCCGGACAGCGGGATGCCGAGCGGGTCGGCGGCGGCCTGCATGCCGCCGAGATCGACCACGAAGCCCAGGTCGCGGTGGCGGTAGGGGCGGCGCTCGCCGACCCCGCACGAGGCGGCGACGTTGACGGCCGCCGCCTTGCCCTGCCGCCAGGCGTGCTGGGCGGTCATCGGCGTGAACCTGCCGGGGTTGTCCAGGTCGGGCACGGCGGCCGCGTCGCCGCACGCGAAGACCTCGGGCCGCCCCGGCACCTGCAGGAAGGGGTCGACGACGAGCCGTCCGCGCTCCAGCGGCTGCCCCGTGCTCTCGACGAGCGGGTCGGGCCGTACGCCCACGCACCACACCAGCGAACGAGTGCGGACGAACTCGCCGTCCGTCAGCAGCACCCCGTCGTGCGTGGCCTCCTTCACGGACGTGCCCATCCGCACCTCCACACCGCGCTGCCGCAGCACGCGGTCGGCGGTGTCCGACAGCCGCTCGTCCATCTCCGGCAGCACGCGCGGCGCGATGTCCAGCAGCATCCAGCGGGGCCGCATCCCCTCCCGCAGCGGGTGCCTGCGCACCAGCGAGTCGGTGAACATCCTGCCGTGCGCGGCGACCTCGGTACCGGTGTAACCGGCGCCCACGACGACGAACGTGCAGCGGGCCGAGCAGGTCCCGGGATCGTCGGTGGCCGCGGCGAGTTCGATCTGGCGGGTCACGTGGTCCCGCAGGTACAGCGCCTCGGGCAGCCCCCGGAAGCCGTGCGCGTGCTCGGCGATGCCGGGGATCGGCAGCAGCTTGTTGACGCTGCCGACGGCCAGCACCAGCCGGTCGTACCCCAGCGTGCCCTCCCCGCCCTCGGGGTCGGTGTAGTGCACGGTGCGCGCGTCCATCTCGATGCCGTCGGCCTCGCCGAGGACCAGCCGTACGCGGCGCAGCGTGCCGGACAGGGAGACGGCGACCCGGCGCGGCTCCAGGATGCCGACGGCGACCTGGGGCAGCAGGGGCAGGTACAGGAAGTAGTCGGTCGGGTTGAGCAGGGTGATGTCGGCCTTGCCCCGGGACATCCTGGCCAGGGTCCGGGCCGCGCGGTAGCCGGCGAAGCCGGCACCGACGATCACGATGCGGGGTCGACTCACGGTTCGCCTCCGGCGCTGTCGCGGACCAGGTACGGAACCTTCCGCGTCCCCCTGACCAGGGCACCCAAACGTCCGCCCCCGGTGGGCGGGGCGCCACGTCCGGGGTCACCGCCGTTTCCGCCGCGGCGCCCGGGTAACTC
>NZ_POTZ01000232.1 GCF_003236365.1 Streptomyces sp. NTH33 | reverse complement strand
GGTGCGGTACCGGGGGCGGTGGGCGCGGGTCGGCTACGTCGAGGCCGTCGCCGTCCGGCGCGACGTACGGCGGACCGGGATCGGCGGCCGGATCATGGCCGCGCTGGAGGGCGTCATCACGCGCGCCTACGACTTCGGCGCGCTGGCCGCGAGCGACGAGGGCGCGCCGCTGTACGCGGCGCGCGGCTGGCGTGTGTGGGCCGGGCAGCTGCATGCGCTCGGACCGGACGGTGTGGTGCGGCTGGCCGAGGAGGAGGGCTGCACGTACGTGTGGCCCGCCGTCGAACCCGCCGCCGAGCTGCTCTTCGACTGGCGTGACGGGGACGTCCTCTGACCCGTCCGAGTCTGTTCGGTTCGGAAGAAACCGCAGGTCAGCGGCGTGTGACTCAATCCACCGTCTCAGATAGTAGGAAGTCCGAGTAATTGTGGAGACAGGCGCCCGCTCCTCACTTAGCTTTGTAGAAGCCGAACGTCTCGCTCGATCAAGCGAATGGCGGTCGTGAGCCGGGCCCCGTGCAGGATACCCCTGCGGCACCGCTCCCCGCCCTTTCCGGCATCCCGTAACCCTCTTGCACCCTCCGCACTCCACGTGTGCCGAAGGAGTCGATGCCCCATGGCCGCAACCGCCGTCCGCCGCCGTGTCCGCCACACCTCCCGTGCGAGCGAGTCCGACCGCAAGAACGCCGCCGCCGCCCTCCAGCGCGCCCTCGACCGCCGCGACAACGGCGGCGAGACCGGACACTGAGCCGTACCCCGTCCGCCGCCGCCCTCCTCCGCCCGGGCGTCCACATCGCGGACGCGGTGTGTCATCTCATGGGACGAGGAGTAGGGTGCCGGCATGTCTCGCAGCATCAATCTCGCAGTGATCCCCGGTGACGGCATCGGCCAGGAGGTCGTGGCCGAGGGCCTGAAGGTCCTGTCCGCCGTCCTCCCGCAGGATGTGAAGCTGGAGACCAAGGAGTACGACTTCGGCGCCCGGCGCTACCACGCCACCGGTGAGACCCTCACCGACGCCGACCTGGAGCGGCTGAGGCAGCACGACGCCATCCTGCTCGGCGCGATCGGCGACCCGTCGGTGCCCTCCGGCGTCCTGGAGCGCGGCTTCCTGCTCAAGCTCCGCTTCGCCTTCGACCACCACGTCAACCTGCGGCCGTCGAAGCTCCTCCCCGGTGTCGCCACCCCGCTCGCCGGCGACCCGCAGATCGACTTCGTCGTCGTCCGCGAGGGCACCGAGGGCCCCTACACGGGCAACGGCGGCACCATCCGCAAGGGCACCGAGCACGAGGTCGCCACCGAGGTCTCCGTCAACACGGCCTACGGTGTCGAGCGCGTGGTCCGCGACGCCTTCGCCCGCGCCCAGGCCCGCCCGCGCAAGAAGCTCACGCTGGTCCACAAGAACAACGTGCTGACCTTCGCGGGCCACCTGTGGACGAACATCTTCAACAAGGTGGCCGAGGAGTACCCCGAGGTCACCACCGAGTACATCCACGTCGACGCCGCCACGATCTACCTGGTCACCCAGCCCGAGCGGTTCGACGTCATCGTCACCGACAACCTCTTCGGCGACATCATCACCGACCTCGCCGCGGCCGTCTCCGGCGGCATCGGCGTCGCCGCGAGCGGGAACATCAACCCCTCCGGCGCGTTCCCGTCCATGTTCGAGCCCGTCCACGGCTCGGCCCCGGACATCGCGGGCCAGGGCAAGGCCGACCCCACCGCCACGGTCCTGTCCGTCGCCCTGCTGCTGCGCCACCTCGGCCACGAGGCCGAGGCGACCCGGATCGAGGACGCCGTCTCCGCCGACCTCGCGGAGCGCGGCACGCTGCCCGAGCGCAGCACCTCCGAGATCGGCGACGCGCTCCGCGTACGAGTAGCGGGCTGACCCGGCCACCCACTCGAAAATCTTCGAAGCCGTCGGGTCGCATCCGCGCCCGGCGGCTTCCCCCTGTCCGCCGCCGGGTGCCACCATCGATCCCTGGGCCGCTTTCACCCTGTTTTCCTTACGCTGTCGGCGCCGCGCGATAATCGAACGCGGAGCCGCGACACGAGGGAATGCTCGCACGTCCTAGCACCGGCCGTGCGGGCGTGAGCGCGGCCCGTCACTACAACCCGGTGAAGGACACTCACTCATGACGACGCCCACGATCGAGCTCAAGCCCTCGGCCCATCCGCTCTCCGACGCGGAGCGCGAGGCGATCCTGGCCAACCCCGGGTTCGGCCGCCACTTCACCGACCACATGGTGACGATCAGGTGGACGGAAGGCCGGGGCTGGCACGACGGCCAGCTCGTTCCGTACGCGCCGATCTCCCTCGACCCCGCCACGCACGTCCTGCACTACGCGCAGGAGATCTTCGAGGGCCTGAAGGCCTACCGCCGGCCCGACGGCTCGGTCGCCACCTTCCGCCCGGAGAGGAACGCCCTGCGCTTCCAGGCCTCCGCCCGCCGGCTGGCCATGCCCGAGCTGCCCGTGGAGACGTTCATCGAGGCCTGTGACCTCCTGGTCCAGCAGGACAAGGCGTGGGTGCCGGCGCACGGCGGCGAGGAGTCCCTCTACCTGCGCCCGTTCATGATCTCCACCGAGGTCGGGCTGGGCGTCAAGCCCGCCAACGAGTACCTGTTCCTCGTGATCGCCTCCCCGGCCGGCGCGTACTTCCCCGGCGGTGTGAAGCCGGTCTCCATCTGGGCCTCCGAGGACCGCGTCCGCGCCGTCCCGGGCGGCACGGGCGACGCCAAGACGGGCGGCAACTACGCGGCCTCCCTGCTCGCCCAGGCCGAGGCCGCCGCCAAGGGCTGCGACCAGGTCTGCTACCTCGACGCCGTGGAGCACAAGTGGGTCGAGGAACTCGGCGGCATGAACCTGTACTTCGTCTACGGCGACAGGATCGTCACCCCGTCCCTCAGCGGCTCGATCCTGGAGGGCGTCACCCGTGACTCGCTGCTGACGGTCGCCCGCGACCTCGGTTACGAGGCCGAGGAGGCCCGCGTCTCCATCGACCAGTGGCAGCGCGACTCCGAGAACAGCACGCTGACCGAGGTCTTCGCCTGCGGCACGGCCGCCGTGATCACCCCGGTCGGCACCGTCAAGCGCGCTGGCGCCGAGTGGCAGCAGTCGGGCGGCGAGCCCGGCGAGGTCACACTGAGACTGCGCCAGGCCCTGCTGGACATCCAGCGCGGCGTCACCGAGGACGAGCACGGCTGGATGCACAAGCTCGGCTGAGGCTTCCCGTCCCACGTCTGGGGCCGCCGCGGACCTCTCGTCCGCGGCGGCCCCGACGCGTTTCCGGCCGGCCGTCCAAGGGTTGGAGCACTGTTCAATGTGACGTGATCACAAGACGCCGAATCCTTCCCATGCGCGTCCCTCATGTTTAGAGTGCTGTTCTAAAAGAGGAAGGCAAGGAGGTGTCGCGGCGTGCGACTGACGCCCAGCGAGCGTGACCGGCTGCTGCTGTTCACGGCCGCCGAGCTGGCCCGGGCCCGCAGGGCCCGCGGGCTGCGGCTCAACGTGCCGGAGGCCACCGCCCTGATCGCCGACACGGTCTGCGAGGCCGCCCGCGACGGCGCCCGGCTCGCCGAGGCGATCGAGCGCGCCCGCGCGGTGCTCGGCCCCGAGGACGTCCTGCCCGGTGTCGCGGACGTGGTCACCGAGGTGCACGTCGAGGCCGTGTTCGACGACGGCTCGCGGCTCGCGGTGGTCTCCGACCCCCTCGCGGGCGGTTCCCTGGGCGACCGGGGTCCGGGCGCGCTGCTGCCCGGACCCCGGCACGCCGAGCCGGAGGCGACCGTGCGGATCACGGTCACCAACACCACGACCGTGCCCGTCTCCGTCACCTCCCACTTCCACTTCTTCGAGGCCAACCCGCGCCTCGACTTCCCGCGCGCACGGGCGTACGGCATGCGGCTCGCCGTGCCCGCCGGGTCCTCCGTGCGGTTCGGGCCGGGGGAGAGCGCCGAGGTCGGCCTCGTGCCGATCGGCGGCGAGCGCGTCGCGACCGGCTTCGCCGGGCTGGTCGACGGGCCCCTGGACGCGCCGGGCGCCCGGGAGGAGGCCCTGCGCCGGGCCGCCGCCTGCGGATATCTGGGAGCACAGCGATGAGCGTCGACCCGTACGCGTACGCCGCCACCCACGGCCCCCGCGCCGGCGACCGCATCCGCCTCGGCGACTCCGGGCTGGTGGTGCGGGTCGAGTCCGACGCGCAGAGGTACGGCGACGAGTTCCTGGCCGGATTCGGCAAGACCGCCCGCGACGGGCTGCACCTCAAGGCGGCCGCGGTGCGCGAGACCTGCGACGTGGTGATCAGCAACGTCGTCGTGATCGACGCCGTGCAGGGCATCCGGAAGGTGTCCATCGGCATCCGCGAGGGCCGCATCCACGCCATCGGGCGGGCCGGGAACCCCGACACCCTCGACGGCGTCGACGTGGTCGTCGGCACCGGCACGTCCATCGTGTCCGGCGAGGGGCTGATCGCCACCGCCGGTGCCGTCGACACCCATGTGCACCTGCTGTCGCCGCGCATCATGGAGGCCTCGCTCGCCTCCGGTGTGACCACCGTCATCGGCCAGGAGTTCGGGCCGGTGTGGGGCGTGGGCGTCAACTCGCCCTGGGCGCTGCGGCACGCGTTCGACGCCTTCGACGCCTGGCCGGTCAACATCGGCTTCCTGGGCCGGGGTTCGTCGTCCTCGCAAGCTCCCCTGACCGAGGCCCTCGCCGAGGGCGGCGCGTGCGGCTTCAAGGTCCACGAGGACATGGGCGCCCACACAAGGGCGCTGGACACCGCTCTGCGGGTCGCCGAGGAACACGACGTCCAAGTGGCCCTGCACAGCGACGGGCTGAACGAGTGCCTGTCGGTCGAGGACACCCTGCGCGTCCTGGAGGGCCGGACGGTCCACGCCTTCCACATCGAGGGCTGCGGCGGCGGACACGTTCCCAACGTGCTGAAGATGGCCGGAGTCGCGAACGTCATCGGCTCCTCCACCAACCCCACCTTGCCCTTCGGCCGGGACGCGGTCGCCGAGCACTACGGCATGATCGTCTCCGTCCACGACCTGAAGACCGACCTGCCCGGCGACGCCGCCATGGCCCGCGACCGCATCCGCGCCGGAACCATGGGCGCCGAGGACGTGCTGCACGACCTGGGCGCCATCGGCATCACCTCCTCCGACGCCCAGGGCATGGGCCGGGCCGGCGAGACCGTACGCCGCACCTTCGCGATGGCCGGGAAGATGAAGGCCGAGCTGGGCCCGGTGGACGGGGACGGCCCGGACGACGACAACGCGCGCGTGCTGCGCTACATCGCCAAGCTGACGATCAACCCGGCCATCGCCCACGGGCTTTCGCACGAGGTCGGCTCGATCGAGACCGGCAGGCTGGCCGACATCGTGCTGTGGCGCCCCGAGTTCTTCGGCGCCAAGCCGCAGCTCGTCCTCAAGGCGGGCTTCCCGGCGTACGGCGTGGTGGGCGACCCCAACGCCGCCACCGACACCTGCGAACCCCTGGTCCTGGGGCCGCAGTTCGGCGCGCACGGCGCCACCCCGGCCGAGATCTCGGTGGCGTTCGTCGCCCGGGCCGCCGTGGACCAGGGCAACGACCGCATGCCCACCCGGCGGCGCAGGGTCGCCGTGCGCGACACCCGCGGCATCGGCCCCGCCGACCTGCGCCTGAACTCCCGTACCGGATCCGTCGAGGTCGACCAGCGCACCGGCCTGGTCACCCTCGACGGCGCCCCGATCCGCTCCGAGCCCGCCGACTCGGTCTCCCTCAACCGCCTGTACTTCCTCTGACCTCCGTGACCTCTGCGAGGACCGCCGACATGACCACCCCCGCCGCCGACGGCTTCCGCATGCCCGCCGAGTGGGCGCCGCACGAGCGCACCTGGATGGCGTGGCCGGGCCCCAACCCGACCTTCGACACCCCCGACGACCTCGCCGCCTCCCGCGCCGCCTGGGCGTCGGTCGCCCGCGCCGTCCGCCGCTTCGAACCGGTGACCGTGGTCTGCGGCCCCGGCCAGTCGGCCGAGGCCCGCAGCCTGCTGGGCGAGGACGTCGACACCGTCGAACGCGACCTCGACGACGCCTGGATGCGCGACATCGGTCCCACCTTCCTCACCGACGGCAGGGGCGGACTCGCCGCCGTCGACTGGACGTTCAACGGCTGGGGCGCCCAGGACTGGGCCCGCTGGGAGCACGACGCGAAGATCGCCGCGTATGTCTCGGACCTCGCGGGGGCGAGGACGTACGCCTCGCAACTCGTCAACGAGGGCGGCGGCATCCACGTCGACGGCGAGGGCACGGTCCTGCTGACCGAGACCGTGCAGCTCGGCCCCGAGCGCAACCCGCACTGGACGAAGGAGCAGGCCGAGGCGGAGATCCACGCCCACCTCGGCACCAGCAGGGCCATCTGGCTCCCGCGCGGCCTGACCGCCGACTATCCCCCGGACGGCTACGGCACCCTCGGGCACGTCGACATCGTCGCCGCCTTCGCCCGCCCGGGTGTCGTCGTCGCCCACCACCAGCCGGACCCGGCCCACCCCGACCACGAGGTCACCAAGGAGGTCATCGGCGTCCTGAAGTCGGCGACGGACGCCCGGGGGCGCCGCCTGGAGGTGGTCGAGGTCCCCGCCCCCACCGCCTTGGAGGCCGACGGCCGCTGGGCCGACTACTCCTACATCAACCACTACCTCTGCAACGGCGGCGTCGTCCTCTGCGCCTTCGACGACCCCCGCGACGAGATCGCGGCCGGCGTCTTCCGCCGCCTCTTCCCCGACCGGACGGTGACCCTGGTGGACGCCCGTACGATCTTCTCCGGTGGCGGTGGCATCCACTGCATCACCCAGCAGCAGCCGAAGGTCTGACCCCGTACGAGGAGGCGCGGATGACCGGTGCGGCACGGACGCGCAGGAACGCGCCGCCGCGCGAGAAGGTCCTCGCCGCCGCCATGGAGATGATCGCCGAGCGCGGTCTGGAGAAGCTCACCATGGCGGCGCTCGGGCGTGCGGTCGGGATGAGCAGCGGCCATCTGCTGTACTACTTCCGCTCCAAGGACGAACTCCTCCTGCAGACGCTGGAGTGGAGCGAGAGCCGGCTCGGGGCCGAGCGCGGGCGGCTGCTGACCCGCGGCGCCCCGGCCCGCGAGCGGCTCGACGCCTACGTCGGCCTGTACGTCCCCGACGGCCACCGCGACCCGCACTGGACGCTGTGGCTGGAGGTGTGGAACCGCTCGCCGGCCGCCGGCGAGGACGCCCGCGACCGGCAGGCCGCCATCGAGGGCGCCTGGCACCGGGACCTGGCCGCCCTGGTCGCCGAGGGCGTCTCGCGCGGCGAGTTCCGCCCGGTCGACGCCGATCGCTTCGCCGCCCGGCTGCGCGCCCTGCTCGACGGCTTCTCCATCCACGTGGCGATCGGCCTGCGCGGCACCGACCGGGAACAGGTCCTGCGCCATGTAAGGGAGTTCCTCGACGACTCCCTGGGCCGGCCCGAGCACGCGGACACGTGACGAACGGCACCCACGGTGCCCCGGACGTGTCGTACATCACCTGAGATGTCCGACGTGACGCCCGCATTCTGAGACGCTGTGCCCAGGACGCCGGACTTGTGCCACACTTCCCCCGTGCTCTCGTTCGCCACGATTATTGGCAGCAGGCGCGCCGGTCCGCAGTGACCGCCACGTACGACCAGGTACGGGCGGACACCGTCGTCCTCGACCCGCGCGCAGACCTCTCGCACCCGCGAGAGGTTTTTCGTTTTCCTGGCCCACCCGCAGCCGGGATCGCAGCGCGAGGGACCATTGGGGGGACGGTGGAGCCGGTCATTGACGGTAAGACCGAGATTGCTGAATCAGGAGCCTTGAGACCATGACCGCAACCAGCCGGCCCGACGACTCGTTCCACGTCTTCGACACGACCCTGCGCGACGGCGCCCAGCGCGAGGGCATCA
Organism: Streptomyces sp. NTH33; assembly: GCF_003236365.1. GTDB lineage: Bacteria > Actinomycetota > Actinomycetes > Streptomycetales > Streptomycetaceae > Streptomyces. The sequence continues at coordinate 3,179 of NZ_POTZ01000232.1, read as the reverse complement.
ACCTCACGGTCGCCGACAAGCTGGCCATCGCCCGGCACCTGGACGACTTCGGCGTGGGCTTCATCGAGGGCGGCTGGCCCGGCGCCAACCCGCGGGACACCGAGTTCTTCGCCCGCGCCCGGCAGGAGATCGACTTCAAGCACGCCCGGCTCGTCGCCTTCGGCTCCACCCGCCGGGCCGGCGGCAGGGCGGCGGACGACCACCAGGTCAAGGCGCTCCTGGACTCCGGCGCCGAGGTGATCACCCTGGTCGCCAAGTCGCACGACCGGCACGTGGAGCTGGCCCTGCGCACCACCCTGGAGGAGAACCTGGAGATGGTCCGCGACACCGTCTCCCACCTGCGCTCCCAGGGCCGCCGCGTCTTCGTCGACTGCGAGCACTTCTTCGACGGCTACCGGGCCAACCCCGAGTACGCCAAGGCCGTCGTACGGGCCGCCGCCGAGGCCGGCGCGGACGTGGTGATCCTCTGCGACACCAACGGCGGCATGCTGCCCGCCCAGGTCAACGCGGTCGTCTCCACCGTCCTCGCGGACACCGGCGCCCGCCTCGGCATCCACGCCCAGGACGACACCGGCTGCGCGGTCGCCAACACCCTCGCCGCCGTCGACGCGGGCGCCACCCACGTGCAGTGCACCGCCAACGGCTACGGCGAGCGCGTCGGCAACGCCAACCTCTTCCCGGTCGTGGCGGCCCTGGAGCTGAAGTACGGCAAGCGGGTGCTGCCCGAGGGCCGGCTGCGCGAGATGACCCGCATCTCGCACGCCATCGCCGAGGTCGTCAACCTCACGCCCTCCACCCACCAGCCCTATGTGGGTGTTTCCGCCTTCGCCCACAAGGCCGGCCTGCACGCCTCCGCGATCAAGGTCGACCCGGACCTGTACCAGCACATCGACCCCGAGCAGGTCGGCAACACCATGCGCATGCTGGTCTCCGACATGGCGGGCCGCGCGTCCATCGAGCTCAAGGGCAAGGAACTCGGCATCGACCTCGGCGGCGACCGCGAGCTGGTCGGCCGGGTGGTCGAGCGGGTCAAGGAGCGCGAGCTCAAGGGCTACACCTACGAGGCGGCCGACGCGAGCTTCGAACTGCTGCTGCGTGCCGAGGCCGAGGGCAGGCCGCTGAAGTACTTCGACGTCGAGTCCTGGCGGGCCATCGTCGAGGACCGCCCCGACGGCACCCACGCGAACGAGGCCACCGTCAAGCTGTGGGCCAAGAGCGAGCGCATCGTCGCCACCGCCGAGGGCAACGGCCCGGTCAACGCCCTCGACCGCGCCCTGCGCGTGGCCCTGGAGAGGATCTACCCCCAGCTGGCCTCCCTCGGCCTGGTCGACTACAAGGTCCGCATCCTGGAGGGCAAGCACGGCACCTCCTCCACCACCCGCGTGCTCATCTCCACCTCGGACGGCCAGGGCGAGTGGTCCACGGTGGGCGTGGCCGAGAACGTGATCGCCGCCTCCTGGCAGGCCCTGGAGGACGCGTACACCTACGGCCTGCTGCGCGCCGGCGTGGAACCGGCGCGGTAGCCGGACGGACGCCGCCGCCGGCCGGCCCGCCGGCCGTCAGGGGGCGCGCCAGATGTTGTCGAAGGCGACGTTCTCGATGCGCCGCCGCTGCCGTACGGCCTCCAGTTCCGTCACCGCGTCGTTGACGGCGGCCAGCACGGTCACCAGGGCGTCGTCGTCCGGGGCGGCGAGTTCCTCACCGGGTTCGGTCCCGATGCCCACGGCGGCTGCCAGTCCGGCGATGACGGAGTCGTGGGCGGCCCAGCGTTCGGCCGCCGCGCGCCGCTCCGGCGAGTCGACGGGCGTCGTCCGGCCGCCGCGGGCGGGCATCCAGCGGTGCCGCCGCCCGGTGAGGTGCCCGTCCGCCTCCAGCGCGTCGATGTAGGCCACGGCCAGGCCCTCGCCCCGGCGCCACAGCCAGTCCTCGACGGACTCGTACGGCGGCCGCTCCCTGAGCGCCGCCCCGGCCTGGTCCAGGAGGCGGTCCCCCGCGTCCCGCCGGGGGACGGGCACGATGCGGTCGCCGTCCAGGGTGACGGCCCCGGCGGCGAGGAGGTCGACCAGCTCGGCGCCCGCCAGGGCGAGCGACAGGTCGCCCTGCTCGACGGGGCGGCTGGACGGCACGTCCAGGCTGAGGATCAACAGGTCCCGCGATGTGGTCATGCACCCGACGATACGGCCACCAGGAGCCACCGGCCCGGTCCTGCGTCGGCTGCGCATGACCCTTTTCGAACAGTTCGGGTAGCTTCGAAGGATGAAGGCCGTCGCCCTGACCCGAGCTTCTGTGCGACTGCTGGTGGCGCTCGCGGTCGCCGTCGTGGCCGTTCTGTCGACGGGCGTCCCCCGCGCGGCGGCGACCACCGGCATCTCGGCGGTCGCCGAAGCACTCCGCAGGGGCCCCGTGTACGTCGACCCGGCCGCGTCCGCCCAGCTGTCGCCGGCCGAAGCGGCCGCGCTCAGCCGTCGGATCAAGGACGCGGACAAACCCCTGTTCGTCGCGGTCCTGCCCGCCGGCTATCCGACGCGGAACCTGTTCACCGACCTGCGCACCGCAACCGGCATCACCGGCGCGTACGCCGTGCGCCTGGGCGACCGCTTCGACGCCCGCGCCGACGCCTCGGTGCTGTCGCGCACCGCCGTGCGGAACCTCGTCACCAGCGTCCAGGGCGAGGACGCGAAGACGCAGCTCACGGACTTCACCGACCGGGCCCTGGCCAACATGGGCGGCTCGGCTCCCGCGAGCTGGGGCGGCACCGGGGCCGGCGGCACGGGGTCCACCACCGCTCTGATCACCACGGGCGCGGTCCTGGTGGCGGGCGGTGTGGGTGCGTACGCCCTGGTCCGGCGTGGCCGGAGCCGCCGGGTGGCGGAGCAGCGGGCCGCGCTGGAGAAGCTGAGGGTCGTCGTGGACGAGGACATCACCGCCTTCGGCGAGGAACTCGACCGCCTCGACTTCCACCCGGCGGAGGCCGGCGCGGACGACGCCATGCGCGCGGACTACGAGCGGACGCTGGACGCCTACGAGCAAGCCAAGCAGTACATGGCCGACGCCCGCAGGCCGGAGGACGTGCGGGCGGTCACCGAGGCCCTGGAGGACGGCCGCTTCTCGCTCGCCCAGCTGGCCGCCCGCCGTGAGGGCCGCCCCCTGCCCGAACGCCGCCCGCACGTCCTCCGGCC
>NZ_POTZ01000231.1 GCF_003236365.1 Streptomyces sp. NTH33 | reverse complement strand
GACTTCATCTCCCTCTCTCCGACCCCCTCTCACTCCCCACACCGAGGAGCGATTCACCGTGACCATCACCCAGCCCGACCTGAGCGTCTTCGAGACCCTGGAGTCCGAGGTGCGCAGCTACTGCCGCGGCTGGCCCACCGTCTTCGACCAGGCGCGCGGCAGCCGCATGTACGACGAGGACGGCCACGAGTACCTCGACTTCTTCGCGGGCGCCGGCTCGCTCAACTACGGCCACAACAACCCCGTACTGAAACGGGCGCTGATCGACTACCTGGAGCGCGACGGCGTCACCCACGGGCTCGACATGTCGACCACCGCCAAACGCACGTTCCTGCGGACCTTCCAGGACCTGGTCCTGCGGCCCCGCGACCTGCCGTACAAGGTCATGTTCCCGGGCCCGACCGGCACCAACGCGGTCGAGTCCGCGCTGAAGCTGGCCCGCAAGGTCAAGGGCCGCGAGGCCATCGTGTCGTTCACCAACGCTTTCCACGGCATGTCGCTGGGCTCCCTCGCCGTCACCGGCAACGCCTTCAAGCGGGCCGGCGCCGGCATCCCCCTGGTGCACGGCACGCCGATGCCGTTCGACAACTACTTCGACGGCAGGGTCCCGGACTTCCTGTGGTTCGAGCGGCTGCTGGAGGACCAGGGCTCCGGTCTCAACAAGCCGGCCGCCGTGATCGTCGAGACCGTGCAGGGCGAGGGCGGCATCAACGTCGCCCGGGCCGAGTGGCTGCGTGCGCTCAAGGACCTGTGCGAGCGGCAGGACATGCTGCTGATCGTGGACGACATCCAGATGGGGTGCGGGCGCACCGGGGCCTTCTTCTCCTTCGAGGAGGCCGGGATCGTGCCGGACATCGTCACCGTGTCGAAGTCCATCAGCGGTTACGGCCTGCCGATGTCGCTGTGCCTGTTCCGGCCCGAGCTGGACGTGTGGGAGCCGGGCGAGCACAACGGCACCTTCCGCGGCAACAACCCCGCGTTCGTCACGGCCACGGCCGCGCTGGAGACGTACTGGGCCGACGGCTCGGCGATGGAGAAGCAGACCCGCGCCCGCGGTGAGCAGGTCGAGCAGTGGCTGGTCTCGATCGCCGAGGAGCACCGCGCCGAGGTCAAGGGGTTCCGGGGCCGGGGCCTGGTGTGGGGTCTGGAGTTCCACGACAAGGGCCGGGCCGGGCGGATCGCCCGGCGTGCCTTCGACCTCGGGCTGCTGGTGGAGACCTCCGGCCCCGAGGGCGAGGTCGTCAAGCTGCTGCCGGCCCTGACCATCACTCCCGAGGAGCTGGACGAGGGCATGCGCGTCCTCGCCCGCGCGGTCCGCGAGACCGCCTGACCACCTGACCGGCCAGAAGAACGACCCAGCTAGGAGGCACGCACCACCGTGATCGTCCGTTCGTTCAAGGACATCGAAGGCACCGACCGGCACGTCAAGTCCGAGTCCGGCACCTGGGAGAGCAAGCGCATCGTCCTCGCCAAGGAGAAGGTCGGCTTCTCCGTGCACGAGACGATCCTGTACGCGAACACGGAGACGTCGATGTGGTACGCCAACCACATCGAGGCCGTCGTCTGCACCCAGGGCGAGGCGGAGCTCACCGACCGCGAGACCGGGAAGACGTACACGATCACGCCCGGCATCATGTACCTCCTCAACGGCCACGAGCGGCACACGCTCAAGGTCAAGGAGAAGGACTTCCACTGCATCTGCGTGTTCAACCCGCCCGTGACCGGACGGGAGGACCACGACGAGAACGGCGTCTACCCGCTGCTCACCGAACCCGAGGAGGTGTGACCCCATGACCGTCACCACGAACACCACCACGAACGCCACGAACGCCGTCACCGATCTCTACCCCACCCGCGGCACCACCGAGGTGGCCGTCCCCCGTCAGGACCCCGTCCTCTGGGGCTCCCCCGACACGCCCGGCCCGATCCCGGCCGCCGACCTCCAGGCGTACGAGCGCGACGGCTTCCTCGCCGTCGACCAGCTGATCACCGAGGACGAGGTCGCCGTCTACCGGCAGGAGCTGGATCGGCTGGTGAACGATCCGGCGATCCGGGCCGACGAGCGTTCCATCGTCGAGCCGAAGTCCAAGGAGATCCGCTCGGTCTTCGAAGTGCACAGGATCAGCGAGGTGTTCGCGAGCCTGGTGCGCGACGAGCGGGTGGCCGGCCGGGCGCGGCAGATCCTCGGCTCGGACGTGTACGTCCACCAGTCGCGGATCAACGTCAAGCCGGGCTTCGGCGCCAGCGGCTTCTACTGGCACTCGGACTTCGAGACCTGGCACGCCGAGGACGGTCTGCCGAACATGCGGACGGTGTCCGTCTCGATCGCGCTGACCGAGAACTTCGACACCAACGGCGGCCTGATGATCATGCCGGGGTCGCACAGGACGTTCCTCGGCTGTGCGGGGGCCACGCCGAAGGACAACTACAAGAAGTCGCTGCAGATGCAGGACGCGGGCACGCCGTCCGACGAGGCGCTGACGAGGATGGCCTCGGAGTACGGCATCAGGCTGTTCACGGGCCGGGCCGGTTCGGCGACCTGGTTCGACTGCAACTGCATGCACGGTTCCGGCGACAACATCACGCCGTTCCCGCGCAGCAACGTGTTCATCGTGTTCAACAGCGTGGAGAACACGGCGGTGGAGCCGTTCGCGGCGCCGGTGCGCAGGCCTGAGTTCATTGGGGCGCGGGACTTCACGCCCGTGAAGTGATCACGCCGTTACTGCCGGGCAGTGGCCTCCTCGTGTGGGACGGGAGGCCACTGCCCGCTGTCGTCGTGGGTCCTCACCCGGCCAGTACGTCCAGCAGGCGGTCGACGTCCGCGGGCGTGTTGTAGAGGTGGAAGGAGGCCCGCAGATTGCCCGCGCGGGCGGAGACCTCGATGCCGGCGCCGCTCAACTCGCCCTGCCGGTCGTCGAGTCCGGGCACGGAGACGATCGGTGAGCCGGGTGCGGGAAGGGGCTCGTGGCCGAGGGAGCGCAGGCCGGCGCGGAACCGTTCGGCGAGGGCGAGGTCGTGGGCGCGTACGGCGGACACGCCGAGTTCCTCGAGGAGTTCGAGCGAGTGGCGGGCACCGGCGTAGGAGAAGAGCGCGGGGCTCTCGTCGAACCTCCGTGCGGAGTGGGCGAGTTCCTCGACGGGGCCGTAGCAGCTGTCCCAGGGCCGCTCCCCCGCCACCCAGCCGGCGAACAGCGGACTGAGGCCGCCGAGGTCGTCGGGGACGACCAGGAAGGCCACGCCCCGCGGGCACAGCAGCCACTTGAAGGCGACGGCGGAGACGTAGTCGTGGGCGTCCGCGTCGAGGTCCCGCCAGCCGGCGGCCTGGGAGGCGTCGACGTACGTACGCGCGCCGTGCTCGCGCGCGGCGGCACGGATCGCGGGCAGGTCGGCGATCCGGCCGTCGGCCGACTGCGCGGCGCTCACCGCGACCAGCGCCGTGCCGGGCCGTACCGCCTCGGCGATCTGCTCCAGCGGGACGCTGCGCACCTTCAGGTCGCGGCGGACGTGGAAGGGGTTCACCAAGGAGCTGAAGTCGCCTTCGGCGGTGAGGACTTCGGCGCCCTCGGGCAGCGAGGCGGCGATCAGCCCGGTGTACACGGCGACCGAGGCGCCGGCCGCCACGCGGCGGTCCGGCACACTCATCAGCCGGGCGAAGGAGGCGCGGGCGGCCTCCACGTCGGCGAACATGTCGGTCGGCTGCCCGGCGGCGGCCGCCGCCACGGCGGTGCGCAGGGCGTCCACCGTACGGGCGGGCGGCAGACCGGTGCTCGCGGTGTTCAGGTAGGTGTTCTTCGGGGCGAACTCGGCACGGACGAGGCTCTCGAAGGTCTCCATGGCACCACTGTGCGGCCCGGTGCGGCCGCAGTCCATCGCGTATTCCTGTGCGGTACACCCAAGCGCCGCTTATGCGTCCGCGCCGACCAGGGCGGACGTGCCGGTCTCAGCTCCGCGGCACCGCGCATCCGTCCGGTCCACAGGTGTCCGCGTCCCCGTCGCCGCTCTGGAGGAGGGTGAGCGGCGAGCGCTCGCCCCAGGCCTGGGTGAGTGCTTGGGCGAAGACCTCGGCGGGCTGGGCGCCGGAGACGCCGTACGTGCGGTCGAGCACGAAGAACGGCACCCCGGTGGCGCCGAGCTGGGCTGCCTCCCGCTCGTCGGCGCGGACTTCCTCGGCGTAGGCGTCGGGGTCGGCGAGCACCTTGCGGGCCTCGTCGGCGTCGAGCCCGGCGGAGGCGGCCAGCTCCACCAGCCGTTCGTGGCCCTCGGCGAAGACGGACCGCTCCTCGGCGAAGTTCGCCCGGTACAGCGCGTCCAGCAGCTCGCTCTGCCGGCCGTGCTCCTTGGCCAGGTGCAGCAGGCGGTGCATGTCGAAGGTGTTGCCGTGGTCGCGGCCCCGGGTGCGGTAGGCGAGCCCCTCGGCGGCGGCCTGCCGCCCCAGGTTCTCCTCACCGGCCTGCGCCTGCGCCTCGCTCATGCCGTACTTCTCGGTGAGCATGGTGAGGACCGGCTGGATGTCGTCCTTGGCCCGGTGCGGGTCCAGCTCGAAGGACCGGTGCACCACCTCGACCTGATCACGGTGCGGGAAGTCCGCGAGCGCCTTGTCGAAGCGCGCCTTTCCCACGTAGCACCAGGGACAGGCGATGTCCGACCAGATCTCGACGCGCATGCTCTCGGCTCTCTCCCGTTCGTACGGAAGCGGAGGAAGGCCCCTCCGCCGAGTCCGTGAACGTTCAAGCAGCTTGTTTCATTCCCCGGTCACCGCGTACCGCAGGCGCAGGTGGTGGTCGCCCTCGGCGGGCGGGTGCTCCGGGTCCGGGGTCCAGCCCCGGCGGGTGTAGAAGCGCTGGGCGCGGTGGTTGTCCGCGTGGACCTCCAAGGCGGCGGTCCGCTTGCCGTCGGTCCGCCACTGCTCGGCGCAGGCCGTGTGCAGGGCCGTGCCGATGCCGGAGCGCCAGCGGTCGGGATCGACGTGGAACTGGAACAGCACGACCGTGTCCGCGGCGTCGTCCGGCGGGGTGCGGAAGGAGGCCAGGCCGACGATGCGGCCCTGGTCGACGGCGCACAGGACGTGGCCGTCGGGGTTCTCGACGGCCTGGCGCCATCTGGCGGTCCAGTCGGCGTCGGCGTCCGGGACGCCGTCCGGGTAGTAGGTGGACCGCGCACGCACCATCAGGCCCGCGAGGGCCTCCGCCTCGGCGGGCACGGCCGTACGGATCACCAGGCGTCCGCGCACACTGTTGTCGATCATGTGGGGGAGGACGCGGACGCCCGGCGGTCCGGTTCCGTGCGGCCGGTTCAGCGCTCCAGGCGGCCGTTGAAGCGGCGGGGCAGGCCGAGGGGGTTGTCGTCGCGCAGCTCGGGCGGGAGCAGGGCTTCCGGGGCGTTCTGGTACGCCACCGGGCGCATCCAGCGTTCGATCGCCGTGCCGCCCACGGAGGTGGACGTGGACGTCGTCGCCGGGTAGGGGCCGCCGTGGTGCTGGGCGGGGGCCACCGCGACGCCGGTCGGCCAGCCGTTGACGAGGACGCGCCCGGCGAGCGGGGTCAGCTCGGCCAGCAGTTCGGCGCCGCGCCCCTCACCGGCCGCCTCCTCGGTGGAGAGCTGCACGGTCGCGGTGAGGTTGCCGGGGAGGCGGGACAGGACGGCCGTGGCCTCGGCCTCGTCCTCGTAGCGGGCCACCACGGTGACCGGGCCGAAGCACTCCTCCAGGAGCACGTCGTACGCTCCCTCGCCGGTCAGCTTCCCGGCCGGGACCGTCAGGAAGCCCGCGCTGACCGTGTGCTCGCCGCCCGCGCCCGGGGTGACCGGGGAGTCGACGCCGGGCAGCCCGGTGCGCTCGGCGATGCCGGCGAGGAAGTTGTCGCGCATCCGGCGGTCGAGCAGGACGCCCGGGTCGGTGTCGTTGACGGCGTCGGTGAGCGACTTGACCAGGGCGTCGCCCGACGCCCCGGACGGCACCAGCACCAGACCCGGCTTGACGCAGAACTGCCCGACGCCCATCGTCATCGAACCGGCCAGGCCGGCCCCGATGGCCTCCGCCCGTTCGGCCGCCGCCGCCTCGGTGACGAGCACCGGGTTGAGCGAGCCCAGCTCGCCGTGGAAGGGGATCGGCACCGGCCGCGCGGCGGCGGCGTCGAACAGGGCCCGGCCGCCGCGTACGGAGCCGGTGAAGCCGGCCGCGGCGACCAGCGGGTGCCTGACGAGCTCGACGCCCGCCTCGAAGCCGTGGACGAGACCGATCACGCCCTCGGGGACGCCGTGCTGCGCGGCGGCCCCCCGCAGCACCCTGGCGACCAGCTCGGACAGCGCCGGGTGGTCGGGGTGGGCCTTGACGACGACCGGGCAGCCCGCGCCCAGCGCGCTCGCGGTGTCGCCGCCGGCGACGGAGAAGGCGAAGGGGAAGTTGGAGGCGGCGTAGACGGCGACGACGCCGAGCGGCACCTTGTGGCGGCGCAGGTCCGGGATCGGTGGGGTCGCGGTGTCGTCGGGGTGGTTGATGATCACGTCGAGGAAGGCGCCCTCGTCGACGATGTCCGCGAAGGCCCGCAACTGGTAGCAGGTCCGGGCCAGTTCCCCGGTGAGCCGGACCGGGCCGAGCGCGGTCTCGGCGTCGGCGGCCTCGACGAGCTGGTCCCGGGCCGCTTCGAGCCGGTCGGCGGCGGTGCGCAGGAAGGCCGCGCGCACGGTGCGGTCGGCGAGCGCGCCGCGCGCCTCGTCGGCGGCCCGCACGGCGGTGCCCACCTCCTGGGCCGTGGCCTCCACCGCGACCTGTTCCCGCTGCTTCCCGGTACGGGGGTCGACACTCCAGACTGGTGCTGCCACCGCGGATCCCTCCACATGTCTTGCCGCAGTATCCGACCGGTCCCTACGGTCGGCCCGGTCGGCCGTATTGGGGTCATCCACCAGGGCGTTCGATATGCTGAACACTGTCTCTGATGATGAATACGGTGAGACTATAACGGCAGCTTCTCGTCGAACGAAGGGGTCAAGGGCGATGTCGGCAGGCGAGGCAGGCGGCGGGGCGCAGGTCAAGTCGGCGGTGCGGACCGTGGAGTTGCTCGAGTACTTCGCCGGCCGGCCCGGCATGCACTCCCTGGCCGAGGTCCAGGAGGCCGTCGGCTATCCCAAGTCCAGCCTGTACATGCTGCTGCGCACGCTCGTCGAGCTGGGCTGGGTGGAGACCGACGCGACGGGCACGCGCTACGGCATCGGCGTGCGCGCGCTGCTCGTCGGCACCTCCTACATCGACGGCGACGAGGTGGTCGCGGCGGCCCGACCGACGCTGGACCGGCTGTCCGACGACACCACCGAGACCATCCACCTCGCCCGCCTGGACGGCACGAACGTCGTCTATCTGGCCACCCGTCAGTCGCAGCACCACCTGCGCCCCTTCACCCGGATCGGCCGTCGGCTGCCCGCCCACTCCACCTCGCTCGGCAAGGCGCTGCTGAGCACGTACGCGGACGAGCAGGTGCGCACGATGCTCCCCGAGACGCTGCCCGCGCTGACCGAGCACACCATCACCGACCGGGAGGAGCTCATCGAGGAGCTGCACCGGATCCGCGAGCAGGGCTACGCCGTCGACCGCGAGGAGAACACCCTCGGCCTGCGCTGCTTCGGCGTGGCGATCCCGTACCGCACCCCGGCCCGGGACGCGGTCAGCTGTTCGATCCCCGTGGCGCGCCTGACGCCCGCGCACGAGCAGATGGTGAAGGATGCCCTGTTCGACGCCCGTGACCGTCTGACACTCGCCACCCGGAGGCTGTGAGCCATGCAGGTTGTGCTCCGCGAAGTCCACGACAGCGATCTGCCGGTGTTCTTCCGGCAGATGAACGACCCGGAGGCCCTGCGGATGGCCGCCTTCACCCCGAAGGACCCGGCCGACCACGACGCCTTCGAGGCACACTGGCGCAGGCTGCGTGCCTCCTCCGACGTGCTGCGCACGATCCTGGCGGACGGTGACGTGGTCGGCAGCGCCGCCGTCTACGGCGAGCCGGGCGAGCGGGAGGTCACGTACTGGGTGGACCGCGCCTACTGGGGCCGGGGCATCGCCACGGCCGCGCTGCGCGCCCTGCTGGCCGAAGTGCCCGAACGCCCGCTGTACGCACGCGCGGCGGCGGACAACGCGGGCTCGCTGCGGGTGCTGCACAAGTGCGGCTTCCGGGAGTCCGCGCGGGCCAGGGGGTTCGCGCAGGCGCGGGGCGAGGAGATCGACGAGGTGGTGCTGGCACTGCGGGACGCCAACGGATAGGAGTGAACGGGGAGTTCGGTCCGTCACACGGCGTTCGAGGGTCCGGACGGGCGCTGATGAAGTTCCGGGATCCGCACCCGGCGCACATCTGTTCGATGTCGGGGATCTGCTGTGAGAGGTAGACCGTGGGGACAGTCGTCGACGACGCCGCCTCCGTGGAGTTCCACGCCTTCTTCGAACGCCACCACGCCGAACTGGCCCGGCTGGCCTATCTGCTGACGGGCGAGGCGGACGCGGCGGACGACCTGGCGGCCGACGCCCTGCTGGCGCTGTGGCACCGCTGGGACCGGGTGCGCGCGGCGGACCACCCGGTGGCGTACGCGCGCGGGGTGGTCGCGAACCTGGCCCGTACCCGGATCCGCGGCGCGGTGCGCGAGCGGCGCCGGATCACCCTGGTCTGGTCGCAGCGCGAGGAGCGGACCGAGAACCCGGACGTGGCGGGTGCCGTCGACGTCCGGGAGGCGCTGCGCCGGCTGCCGTTCCGCAAGCGGGCCTGTGTGGTGCTGCGGCACGCCTTCGACCTGTCCGAGAAGGACACCGCGCAGGCCCTGGGGGTGAGCGTGGGTACGGTGAAGAGCCAGACGTCGAAGGGGATGGCCGAGTTGCAGCGGCTGCTCGGCACGCGGGACGCTCCGCACAGGGTGCGCGCGGTGGCGGGGGCGCCTCCCCGCTCGAACACGGCGGAGGGCCTGGGGGAGCGGACCGGGAACGCCGGAGGAAGGGACCGATGAGCATGCGGCAGGACGTGCACGAGGAGTTGCGCGCCCGGCTGCACGAGGCGGCCGGGGCGCACGAGCCCGACCGCGCGCGCATCCTGGCGCGGATCGAGCGCGGCATGGCCGGACAGGCCCGCTCCGGCCATCGGCTCACGCGCCCGGCCGCGTGGGGCCGGCTGCAGGTGGCGGGTGCCACCGCCGCGGTCGCCGGGGTGCTGGCGGTCGGCGGCTACGCGGTGGCCTCCGCGGTGAAGGACGCCCCCGGGCCGGAGCGGCGGACGGTGTCCTCCTCCGGTACGCCCACGCCCACACCCACGCCCACACCCACGCCGTCACCGGACGCGACCAGCCGGGCACCCGTCCCGCCGGCCGGCCCCACGCCGGGCGCCGGCGACGGCCACGGCTCCGCGAAGCCCCGTACGTCCTCTTCCCCGGCCCCCGGGGGCACGGCCTCCGCCACCGCGCGGCCGCCCTCCGGCGCCGGCGCTTCCGAGCAGGACGGTCCGCTGTGGTCGGACGGCTCGGTGGACCCGCACAGCAACGACTTCTGGGCCCAGAGCAACGTGACCCTGAAGACCTCCGTCCAGCTCACCGCGCTCACGGTCCGGTTGAAGGTCGCCCAGACCGGCGGGGTGTCCTCCACCGGCGCCTGGCGGTCGCTGCCCGAGGACGACTTCACCCTCACCGTCGAGGAGAAGGACGGTTTCCTCGTCTACACCTGGGCGCTCAGGCCGGGCCGCACCGTCCCCGCGGGCCAGTGGGTGTTCGCCGGCCAGTACGACCACGCCCGCGGCGGCCGGGACGCGCGGCGCGACAGCTACTCGATGAAGGCCACCGCGCAGGACGAACCGCGCTCCGTCGCCGGAGACTTCACGGTGCACGGCGACAACCGATCGACAATAAAAGGCAGTTCGTAAAAAAGTTCGGTGGACACGGCAACCCTTTCCGCGGCGGCGGCGACCAGGAGACGCAAGTAACCGCTCGCACGCAAGGAACGAGCGTGAAGGGCTCCTCCGCTCGGCCGTCCGGGCGGGGGGGCCGTCGTCACGGCGTCCAGTCGCCGAGGTGGGCCCGGCGGGTCGCCGAGGCGGCCTCGGCACGGGTGAGCCGGGGGCGGTTGGCGGGGACGGTGATCCGCGCGCCGGGACCGGTGTTGCGGTACTCGGCGAAGCGCTGCTCCTGCCACGGGTAGGAGTCCGACATGTTGGCGTAGGGCGCGACCGCGTCGATGCCGGGGCCGAGCCAGGTGTCCCGGACGGTCAGCATCGGGCGGGCGGTCGTGTCCGAGCTGGGCACCCAGGGGCGGGCGAGCTTGTAGAAGCCGTCGGGGGCCTCGCTGGTGATCCGGCCGCGGACGACCAGGAAGCCGCGCGGGTTGGCGCCCGCGGTGGAGGGCGCGAAGACGAAGCCGTACGGCGCCGACGCCAGGTCGGTGCGGTTCAGGGTGCGGAAGCGGCAGTCCTCGAACACCGCCGTCGCCCGGCCGAAGACGAAGTCGACGTCGCCCTCGACGTGGCAGTGGGCGTAGTACTGGCGGGCGAAGGAGGTCAGGGCCCTGGAGTCGGCGTACAGGGTGTCCTGGTGGCCGAGGAAGCGGCAGTGCCAGAACGCCGAGCGGTCGCCCTGCACCTTGACGGCGACGGCCTGGGTGCCGCTGACGCCGGGGTGGTCGGCGCGCAGCCAGTCGTTGGCGAAGGTGACCCGGTGGGCGGTGAAGCCGTCCGCCTGGAGGGTGGTCGTGGCCGATCCGCTGGTGCCGAGGGTGCCGCCGTCGGGCTTGGGGGTGCCGGCCGCGTTGTCGTACACGATCACCACGTCACGGGCGTCACCGCCGGCGCCGATCCAGGTCATGCCGGTCCGGCTCGCGTCCACGGCGACCGTCTCCCGGTAGGTGCCGGGCGCGAGGACCAGGGTCCAGCCGTCGCCGGTGGTGGCGTTCACCGCGGCCTGTACACCGGTGAAGTCGCCGCGGCCGTGCGGGTCGACGTACAGGGTCTTCGGGGTGCGGCGGGCGGCCGGTGAGCCGTGGCGGCCGAACGGGTGCGGCCGGGCGGCGGCCCGCGCGGGCACGGCCGTGAGACCGAGCGCGGCTCCGGCCAGCAGAACTCCCCTTCTGGACAGGGGCATGCGGGTGCTCCTTCACGGTGCGGCAGGGG
>NZ_POTZ01000230.1 GCF_003236365.1 Streptomyces sp. NTH33 | reverse complement strand
CCCTACAACGCACCCCGACACCCGCGCCGACCGCGGCCCCCTACAACGCCGAGGAGGCGGTCAACGAGGAGTGGCTGCTGCTCGCGACCGCGACGGCGCTCCCTGCTGCCGTCGAGCAGATGCGGTGGCTGGCCGCCGACGACTTCACCCACCCCCTGCATGCCGGGCTGTGGCAGTGCCTGACCGCTCTGACCCGGCGCCGTGCCCCCGTCGACCCGGTCACCGTCCTGTGGGAGGCCCAGCAGCGCGGCCTCCTCACCTCCGAGGTCGAGCCGACCAAGCTGCTCAAGCTCCTCGGAGCACCGGCCGGTTCCCCGCAACACTGGGGCGAGCTGATCCTCCAGCGCTCCGTCCTCACGACCGCGTATCAAGTGGGTTGCCGCATCAAGGCGTTCTCCGACGACCCGGCGACCACCCCGTATCAGCTCGTCGTCGGCAGCCGCCGCGCGCTCGCCGGCCTGTCCGCCGTGCGCACCCGCTGGCACCACGCCACCTCACCAGCGCCGACACCCCTGCCCGCGCGCACCAGGGCTACGGCACCGCCCCGGGCCGGCCCGCCGCTGACCACGGCTCCACCCGCCACGCGCATCTCCCGCTGACCCCGAACCCGCCGGTGGCAGGGGCTGAAACGGTCCGGCCACCGGCAGAAGCGAGCACCTCCTCGTGACGTCCCCCTCCGCCGACGCGCACGTCCTCCTCGACACCCACCCCACACACACCAGCGCCGTCACCGCTACGATCACCGGCCCCCGACAGAACCTGGCCCGCGCTCTGCTGACCGCCCGCGGCTTCGAGGCCCTCCACGAAGACACCCTGGTCATGGCCCGCATCGACAACGAGGAGCCCTACTGGGCCGAGAAGGCCGCACAGGCCCTGACCGCAGACGGCATCACCACCGAGATCACCCCCCGGCTCCGCGAAGCGATCGACGAGGAATGGACCTGGGCCAACTACCCGATGCCCTGGTGTACCCGGGCGGAGATCCGGGAGGTCTCGAACGAAGCCCAGAAAATCCACGACGACATCCGCCACGGCCGACTCATCATCCACGCCCACGCCGACGACAGCGGTACCACCGTCGCCGTCGGCACCTACCGCGACAACGACAAGAGCGTCTACCTCCACGGCGAGAACCACCTGCGGCAGATCGCCGACACCTTCAACTCACCCGCCCAGGCCCTCACCGCCTTCGAACGCCTACATGGCGACACCATGCGGCCCGGCCCCGCGCCCATCACCGACACCGAGCGCGCCGCCACCCAGGCCCGCACCTCGCTCGACGCACCGGCCACAGAACCCGAACCGCCCACCCCGCGGCCGGAGATCGTCCCCGCCTACGCTGCCGATGCCGGCGATCACGACGCCATCTTCGAGCAGTTCCTCGCCGCACACGGCGACTGGGAGAAGTGGCGCACCTTCTCCGACGACACCACCCACGCGATCCACGAATCCCAGACCCTGCGCATCGAGCGCGTCCACGAAGCCGACCCGCGCGAGGCCGCCTGGACCGTGGCCGCGTACGAGACGCCCGTCTCGGACCGGATGTGGCACCTCACGGCGACCGGCACCACCCCCGCCCCCGTGCTCCAGACCCTGCTGCACCACCTCGCCGAAGGCGACGGGTGGGACACCGCCATCGGTAGCCCCGTCGGCGAGAAGACCGTCACCGCCGCCACGAAGCCTCTCACCGACGCCGGCTGGAAGCACACCGTCGACGGACGCTGGATCCGCTGGACAAACCCGTCCGGGGACGCCGGCATCCAGTTCGACGCCTTCGCCGCCCAGAAGCCGAACAGCACACTCGTCACTTGGACCATCTGGGCCGGCCGCAGCATCGACCACCCCACCTGGGCCCTCACGGCATCCCCCTACACTCCCAGCTCGCTGCTGGCCGACCTCGCCGAGAGCCTCGCCCACGGCACCGGAGCCCGGACGCACACTCCCGTGAAGGTGAGGCACACCGCGCACCTCATCACCACCCCCACAGCACTGCCTCCGAGTGCGGCCACGGCACAGGCCAGCCGATCCCACTGACAGAGTTTGAGCTCGGCGTGTCCATCCTGTCGGACACTACGCGTGCCACGGCCAGGCGGCTGGCTATCGCGCGGCACGGGCTCAACCCTGGTTCGCCGAGCCCTGACTTGCGTACTCCAGAAGACAAATCCCTGTCCTTCTCGGATTTTTTGGACTCTAGCTGTTTCTGGCTGGTTGCATGGAACTGTTCCATGCTGTTCTCTGGAGCGGTATGGGACGAGAAGAGTCGTTCAAGCCTGAAGCGCTTCGGCAACTGCGGGAACTAGGGGGAGTGAGCCGTCGCATGCTCGCCGACGCGGTAGGCGTCACTCAGCGGACTGTCGCCTACTGGGAGAGCGGTCAGCGCAAGCCGGAAGCCCGCCAGTTGCACGCTCTGATGAGCTTCTTCAAGGTCGATGTCCACTACCTCACGAACCGACCCAGGGGAAGTGCGACTCTTCGCGATCTTCGACGGGAAGCTGGGTTCAGCAGTGCTGACCGCGCGGCGCAGGCCGTGTCCGGCAGGAAAGTCATGCGCGGCATCAGCTTCGACGGCACCAAGCTGCTCCGTCTTGAACGCGGCTTGCCCGTGCGCGGCACAGCCTGCTCCACCCCCGAGCACGCCGGCCGCCTGGCCAAGGCCCTCGCCCTGGTGTACAAGGTCCCCGAGCACGTGGTCGTTGATGCATGGCGCAGAACCCGGCCTGACGAGCCCGCCCCGGTACTGCCGAGGCCGGGCCCCCGCGCCGGGCGCTCCGCCCTCATGGAAACGTGGAACGGTCTCAATGACCGCCAGCGGATTTACCTGGAAGCCTGCTTCCTTCAAGACGTGGAAGAAGAGCGGGCAGAGCGTGAGCGCTACTCGCGCACCGGCCAGCGTCGCCCCGCCGCCGAGTGGCGGAAGATGACGCTCGCCCTCTACGCCCCGCCGGAGATCACTGGCTACAGCCGTCTTCAGGAACGCCTCCGCGACCGTGGCGTCCATGATCCCGGCACTGGTCCTTCCATCGCCGCACTGAATCGGCGCGGCCTGATCACTGTTCACTACGACACCGTCACGATTCCCGGAGCCGGGCTGATCAAGCGGACCCGAGTCGAGATGACCAAGCGGGGCAGGGCGGTTGCCCGCGCGGCCCTCGGCGTCTCCCTTAGCCAGAGCGCTCCTGCCCCGATGATGTCGGTGTGGCTGTGGCGGACACTGGTGCGTGTTGCCTTTGCCAGTCAGCGCGGCGGCGATTACGACCTGGTCGGCCGGGCACGCCTCCACCTGACGGTAAAGACCGGTCCTGGTCGGGAGGCGCCCTCTCGGGGCTATCTCGAGCACAGGCTCCCCGACGGCGCCACCTGGGGGCGGCACGCCTGGTTTCCTTCAGCCTCCGGCTGGAGACACATCGCCGACTACCTCGCCCAGTATCGCGAGTTGTATCCGATGGTTCCCACCGACGGCCTCGAGGACCTCATCCCGCCGCAGTACCGCACCCCGGTTGTCAGTGGTGGCTCGTAAGCTGCCCGGCATGCCCGAGCACGATGAAGTACATCCGGAAGAATGGCAGTTCGACGAGACAGTCCTGCGGGCCGCCAGCGCGTTTGCGCTGTGCGAGGAGGCCCGCTACAACGACAGTCTCTCTTCCGGGCAGCGCGTCGAGAAGTTGATGGAGGCCCAGGGAGTGATCATGGCGACCGTGGGCCCCCGGTTCCGCGTCACCTTCCGGGATCTACTCAACCGTCTTTCCGGGGACCAGGCCGGGAGCCTCGTTGGTATCTTCCCCGACGAGGCACTCGCCGGCCCCCTACGTAGCCTCCGCTTCCTCGACAGTGTGGGCGTGTCCACTCAGGAGGGCTGCGACCTGCTCTGGGAAGCCGCGGAGATCTTCAAGATCGTCGACAAGAAGCAGCGACGCGGCGAGAGGTTTACCCACTTCGAGCTCGAGAGTGAGTTCGGCCAGGAGCAGGTATTCAAGGCCATTAAGGGCGGCCTCTACGAGCGGCACCGTCGGAACATCATCGAATACCCTGTCTGCGACAAGGAACAGCTGGAGGAACTCGGATTCCCTCCTGCCGTGGCTCAGGTCTTCTATCAGGACATCCCGTCTTACTGCCTCTACAAGCGGCAGTGGTGGTTCGGATGTCCCGCCTGCGCCTATCCCATGCAGGTGATTCCGCACGACGACGGCAGGACCTACGCCGTCAGGTGCCTCTACCCGTGGCACCAAGACACCGGAGCCCGCTTCACCTTCTCTGCCACCCGCGACCAGCCCCCGGTCCTCCATGCCGAGGACCGCATCTACATCCCCAGCAAGGCCGAGACGCCCCTCTATACGGGAGCATCGCGTGAAACCCCAAGAGCCCGCCCTGCTGAGGGATACCGTGCGCTGGTGCGACGTGTCTGGCGCAGCACCTGCATCCCTGGACTCCCAGAACTCAGGCTTGCCGACGTCCTCAAGGAAGCCGCTGCAGGGACACGGTTGGCGGTCCAGGTCTGGCCCGACAACGACCGCGTCGACATCGAGGTCAAAGACGGCGACACCGTCGTCTTCTCCATCGACGTCAAGGACTACACCTGGCCCGGGGCCCTGGCCAAGAAGCTCATCGAGGACCGCGGCGACAAGGGCGGAGCCACCTGGCTCGTAGTACCTGACCACCGCCGCCAGCAGGTCGGCTACCTCACATCCGTCATTCACCGTGAACGCATCGGGATGACGGCCATGGCCGCGTCCGACTTCCTGACCCTGTTCACCGACCGCCTGAAGGAGTACATGTGAGCAGCGGACGCTCCCCCGAGCAAGACGCCCTCCTCGCCGCGTTCGCCCTGGCAAGCCACTTCTTCCCGGCAACCAGCGACGACGGCACACCCATCGCGTCCTTCCGGCACGTGGCCCTGCTCGCCGAACGCAAACCCTGGTCGTTGAAACAATGGGACCAGCTCACAGCAGACGAATACCGTGTCTTCGCCCGCGTCGTCAGAAAGCTGCCCTCTTCCTACACGTCAGTCGACGCTGTTCGCGTCGCGTTCCGGGCCATACTGGGCGACGACAGTGAACATTCCGTGGACCTGACCGACGGACTGTTTGCTCTGCCCTCCGACGGCACGACCGGGCACGTGCTCTGCTACCTGCCCGAGCCTCCACTGGACTACGCCGGCAGCATCATTCGCCGCCACTACACCATGGGCAAACGCCCGCGCGCGCTGGAATTCGCCGGCCCCGGCCACTACACGACCCGCGTCGCCTACCTCGGCAAGGATCTCGGCCGGGCCGCTGTCGGCCTCACCTTCCCCTCAGCCCCCGACTTCGACGAGGCCCCTGGTCACGACGCCCTTCCCCGCATCGTCACCGTTGCTGAGACACCCGAGCTCTCGTTCAGCAAGAAAGAGATCCTGGAGGTCGCCGAACTCCTCAGCCGTCCCGAACGCAAGGCCGGGACCAAGTACATCCGTCGGACCGTGAAGAAGTTCCTGAAGAAGCTCCGTTGCCCCGGCGGCAAGGTCAAGGCCCTGGAGCTGATGAACGGCAGCTTCCAGATCCTCAACGCGCCCACCGGCAGCGGTAAGACGGTCCTGGTGCGGGTGCTGGCCGCGTTGATGGCCAAGCGGGACCTGCGTCTGGGGATTGTCGTCCCGGACGTCAAGGCCACCTTGAAGATGAAGCGGGATATCGGCAGCGATCTTGACTGGCTGTACCAGTTGGAGGAATTCCCTGAGCCCAAGACCTGCGCTGCGCTGATGTCGCCGGCCAAGCGCCACGAACGTGCCTTGGAGTACGGGGCGCTCATGAAGGACACGCCTATCGAGCAGTGGGACGGTAAGAATCTGGAAGATCTTGCCGAGGTGGGCTACGCGTGCGCCCAGAAGGCGTACATGACGGTCCAGGACCCGTTCCCGGCCGGGGAGGAGAACTGCCTGACGCTGAGCAAGCCCGGAGAGAGTGGCACCTACGCCTGTCCGTTCATCCCGGTGTGCGACAAGTTCCGGCCTCTCTACGAGGCGACCCGTGCCAGCGTCATCATCACCAACCACATGAACTTCGTGGAAGGAACTCTGCGAACCGGAGTCGTCTTCGACGGCGACTCCTTCCAGAACAAGCCGCGAGGGACCCGTGGAGCGTCCGTGTTCGAAGCGATGGCACGCATGTGTCATTTGCTCGTCGTGGACGAGGTGGACGCCCTCCAGCTGAGTGCCATCAAGGGATGCGCCAAGGAAGCGGTCCTCGCGTCTCTGATGAGGAAGTCCCTGCTGGACATCGTCGATGACGACAGGCGCAATCTTCCGCCACACCTGCGCGAACTGCTCACGAACTCCCTCAGCCACGCCCGCTTGACCGCCGAGAACCTGCTTCTGTGGCTGGCGAACAAGCAGTTGATCCTCAACCCGCCCGCGCTCAGCAAAGCCCGGGACGACAAGGACGACGCCTACCGCGACAACAAGGGGTGGCGGACTGCGACGTCCCGGGACCGGGAGATCATCAACTACCTGTTCCCCGACGACCACGATGTCGACGAGCCGATCCCCGATGAGCTGTTCACCCTGCTCAACCAGCTCATGCCCGGCAAAGACTCTGACGAGGACCAGCCCGTGGAGCTGCTGCCGATGCCGGAGGGAGCCGACTGGGAGCGTCTTGCCGACCAGCTCTACGACCTCGTCTCTCCACGCGGCCGGCACAACCTGCTTCCCGTAAAGCAGGCCATGCACCAGTCCATTGAGGAGACGGTCACCGAGGACACCGTACGTGCCCGTCTCGTCAACCTCATCACCGTGCGCGCTATCCTGCTGGAATTGGGACAGGCTCTTTCTCTCCTGCGTGAACAGGCGCAGAAGGTCCAGGACCACGACAGCGCCGCAGCCCGGGACATCCTCGCCATGACGTACCGGAGCACGGTCTCCAAGCTGTATCCGACTGGCATGCTGGGTCGCGACATCCACGGGTACCAGGTGACTGGAATCGGTGACGACAGCAAGCCGACAGCCGAACTCCGCGAGAGCGCCACCATCGGTGACCCTCACACGTTCATCAGCGAACTCGGCCGTCTGACCTCGTTGATGGAGGCCGGGGTACGACGTCCCGTCCTTGGCCTGTCGGCCACTGCGTTCTTCCCCCACGCCTCCGGAGAGCACGTCCATGCCCCCGTGGCTTGGTGGATGCCCGACGTCAAGGAGTCCATCAGGGCCAACAGACTGCCCGTCACCAACAGCGATGTGCCTGGCGGAGAGGGAATCCAGATCGCCGGCCTCTACGACGAGCACAAGCTTTCGGCGCTGCGGGAGATGGGCCAGGCGATCTACGAGCAACAGCTTCGGGGGCGTCTCGACTGGCTCGCCCGCAACGACCCCGACCGAGCCCGCTGCATCCTCCAGGTCAACGGCTACAAGCAAGGACTCTACCTCGCCATCGGCATGGCGCAGGCGGAAGGGATGACACATCGCGTATGCGTGCTGCTGCGCCGTGAAGATCTCGCGGAGTACAGAAACATCCTCCCCAAGGGCGTGCGCGCGATCGTCGCCGAGGAGCTGGAGGACTTCCACGAGTTCGGCGACATCCTCATTGCCCCCATGGCCCGGATCGCCCGCGGCCTGAACATCGTGGTCGAGACCCGCTCGGCCATCAGCGACGTCTACCTGTGCGTCCGGCCAGTCCTCAGCATCGAGGACCCAGCATGGATGCATGGCAGCGTCAACGCATGCGGCCAACGTGTCGCGCGCTCCTTCAGCGGGGACGACCCATACGAGGCGATCGAGCACGCCCGCACCGCATCCCGTGAGCACCTGGTGAAAATCCTGCGCTCTCCCACGCGGTTCTCCAGCATGCATCAAGATCTTCAGATGGAGTTGATCAGCTCCATGCTCGTAGAGCTGATCCAACTCGCCGGACGGGCACGACGCGGCGACACCGACATGGATCTATTCGTAGTCGATCAGGCCGCCTTGGGCACCAAATACACGACGGGGCTCGCAGAGGTCATTCGGCTCATCTACGATGCTTGGTCACCGGAGGAACGCGAGATGATGAACCGTTTGTACGGTCGAGCCATCATCGAGTTCCTGCGCTACGCCGAGGTTTCGCACTCGTTTTCCTGACCCCGGCCGGTCTGATCGAAGAGAGGTTCCGGCAGCCGCATGGCCAAGCTCACTACCATCTACACCTCTTCCCTCCTCCTGAACGACGCCGTGCTGGCAGGCCAGTACGCGTACGTGTGGTCCTTCCACGACTGGAGCGACTTCGGCGGAGAAGAACGAAAAGACAAGCCGGAGATTCTCGTCGAGTGGCACAAGTATGGTGCGTGGGCTAGGGAGAGTCGAAAGAACAAGAATCTCCCCGAGGGTGTAGAGGTGGAGATGCTGTGGCCGCTCAGTATCGCCACCACCGCCCTGCAAGCCCTCGCCGAGGGCTACGTCCACCTCGACAAGCACTTCCGCTACATGATCTCCCTCAAGGAGATCGACCCCGTCAAGCTCGCCAAGCTGTTCACCTACCTCGAAGCCGCGGTCAAGGGCACGTCGCTCGACAGCGCCTCCGACACCGGGAAGTCCACACTGCCGGGCCTCATCCGTGCCACCACGCCGGCGAAGCTCTCTCTGGCCGATGCCATCCTCAACCGCGGCAGCCTGGCCCCCAACCCGCCCGACTGGGCCTACCAGGCCGTGCGCTGGTGCATGGCCGACAAGTTCGCCAGGACTCCCTTCACCGAGTACGCCATGAAGCCGGTGACCCCGAAGAGCAAGGAGCCCGAACAGACAGAGGGGAGCAGGGAACCAGAAGAGACGGCCAAGCCCCGGCAAGCGGGATGGGCAAAGGACACCGAAACCGCCGTCACCCTCACCTACCGGCCACTCAGCGACGGCAGCGTTATCGCCTGGGACCACCCCTTCGGACCCGCCTTCGCGCACATCGGGCACCCCCCAAGCGCCGAAGCGACACAACAGATCGCTGACAACTGGTCCGACCTCGCAGAAGACTGGAGCGCCCGGGACTACGCGCTCTCCCGCATTGACACCAAGATGGCCACCTTCACCGGCTACACCAACCCCGTCATCCACTTCCACGGCAGCAACCGGCGCATCAGCAACGCCGTCATCTACGCCAAGACCGCCATGGTCGACTGCGGCGGCGACAAGCCGGTCCTCTCCCTCAAGCTGGACGGCCCCGGAGGCTTGAAGTCCGCCAACCGATACGGACTGGAGATCGCCGCCCGTCTGGACGTCGACCACACGGGCCTGCTCGCGGTCCAGACCCGGGCCAATACGGAGATCGACAAACGCAGCTGCGGCGAATCACTCACCATGGAGGCGCCCGGCAAGGTCCGGCCCCTGCACGCCACCACGCCCAAGAGCAACGGTGTCGGCACCGGCACCGGCACCCATCACCACCGCCTGATCATGGAGCACCTCCACGCCTCCTTCGCCTCGGAACTGACCGGGAACGGCGAAAGTGACAGCGAAAGCGGCGCCGTACCCGTGATGACCCTGGTCAGTGACAGCAAAGGCTTCGGCAAGCGGTACTTCCAGGACACATCCCACCTGCAGTGGGCGCAGGGGAAGACAAGCGACGACGAAAGCAGCAAGAAAGCAGCTGCCCGTTTCCAGGACAAGGTCGGTCTCCCCTCCCCAGAATCCATCCAGCGCTCTATCGAAAAACAGGGCGAGAGCAAGCTGGTGTATCTCGGCCTGTGGTACCGATACCCCACGCGGCGGCGCATGGTGCAGGCCCTCGCCTGCACCTATGGCATCGATCCCGAGACGATCAAACCCTCACTCAGCGAGGTCGAACTCCGCCCCGGTATCCGCCTGGTGCTTCACAAGGCAGAAGAACTCCTTCAACACGGCACAGGACGCGCTGACATCCGCCGCGCTGAAGTCGACGCGATCATCAACCGCTACAAGGAACCGGGGACCCGCCTGGTCGTCTGGTGCGAAACCGAGATGCCCCGCACCGACCAGGACGGTGCAAACACGCCGGCCAACAGCAGCCGCACGGCCCGGAAGAGGGCTGAGGAGACCGAGAGGAACGAGAAGGACGCCAAGCACGCGGTGCGTGGTCTCTTCGCTGAAGCACGCGTACCCAGCCAATTCACCATCGGCGCCAAGCTCCAGCACCGCAAGGGAACGGCCGCACCCGTCCTGACCGAGGTTCAGCCCCAGAAGAAGGAGTACCACAAGGACCACGCCGCGTTCAGCGCCGTCCTTGACATGCACCGCAGCCTCGGCGTTGTCGACGACCGGTACGAAGCCACTCTCCACGCCGGCAAGAACCCGCTGCCCCGCATCGCCTACTGCGGTCTGCACTGCCGTATGCAGACCAAGAGCAACCTCTACCGAGGCGAGCCCCTCTGGATCACCACCGCTGCTGCGCTCATCCCACCCATCAAACCCGGCGGCGTGTGGACCATGCTCGGCTGGAGCAACATCACCAACACCTGGGCCCCGTACTACGACGCGAACACCGCCTTCCACGCCAAGAACTACCCCCTGCACAGCGAAAGAGACGCGAGCAAGACGCGAATGGATCGGTGGTGCGAGGTCGGCAGCGACGCGGCCCGTGCGCTGGTACAGCTCCAGCAGAGGCCCGAAATGGCCGGTCTCGATCTCGCCGTCATGCTCGATGGCCATGCATGGCGTCGCATTTACCCTGGCTTCCACAACAGGAGCTTCGGCCTGACCCCCGACAGCCTGCCCGAGGACGACAGGCGTCTATGGACTCCGCACCAGGACATCGCGGACGAGCGTCTGCACCCGATCAGCTACATCCGCATCAACACCATGCAGGACGAACTTCCGCGCTTCGTCTACGCCGAGAAAGAGGGCATGACCAAAAGCCGGCTGGCCAAGGGACTCGACCCCTTCATCAAGGTCAGCCAGTATCTCGCCTGGCCCGGCCACCGCCCCGAGGGACACCCCTGGTTCCTCTTCAGCGAATCCCGCACCCACAACCGCAGCCGCCTCGGGGACGACCGCACCCGCTGGCGCGCAAGCGACGAGAGAGACTCGCGGAGGGACAGTGAGCTCAACGGCAACTGGCACTCCATCACCACCCGAGAGATCAATCCCATGTTCACCCGCCGCTACTCCCGGGAAGACCTCGCCCGAGCCACCGCCTGCCTCTCCCATCAGGCCATGGCCTGGTCCGAGCGCACCCGCTACCCCGCCCCCCTGCACGCCGCACTCCAGATGGAC